>NZ_LIRJ01000306.1 GCF_001419745.1 Streptomyces silaceus
CCACCCCCACCGACCGCGTCCCCCACATCCCCCACAGGGAAACAGCCTTTTCCCAGCCACGCCGGGCTCCGGGCCTCGGAGCCCTGGGCCTCGGGGGGCCTGCGCCTACCGGGAGGGGGCAGCGACTCCGACGACACCCAGGCGGCACGAGGGCCATCCACTACCCAGAGCACACTCAACGCTGGCTGCTAACGAGCAACACTGCCCAACCACAGCATGTCGCGCGCGCGGGTCATTGCGACGAAGAGCTGACTTCGCAACAGCTCATCGCGCTCTTGAGCCGTCTCGGACGCGGCTACAGTGCCTGCGTCGCCGAGTGGCGACCGACTCGGCAGAGCCGCGTCGTACTGAGGCAGGAACACGTGCTTGAACTCCAAGCCTTTGGCTCGGCGGTAGGTGCCCAGCTTGACCGCTTCGACGCGACGGCCGTCGTAGTGCTCCAACAGACAGACCGGAATGTCGGCCCGAGTGAGCAAGCGTTGGTAGTGCCCGATGGCCCGCATGGACGGACAAAGCACCGCTGCATCGGCTCTCCCCGCGTCGGACAGAACGCGCAGAGCGTCCAGGAGTTCCTGGTCGTGAGCATCCGTCGTCGGCTTCACGACACGGACCACCCGTCCGTCGTGGTACGTGAGGTCCACATCACGGCGGCCAGGAGTACGCAGGCCGTCGATGTCTTCGAAGGCATCGGCGGCCACGACCGTGAGCGCCTCATCCAGGATCTGCTTGCTGTTGCGGTAGTTGGTGCGCAGCACCTGCCCGCGATCGCCGCGAATGTCGATGCCGGCGTCGGTCAGGCGGAACCCACCTGGATACACGGCCTGTTGACCGTCGCCGACGAGGAGAAGCCCGTTGGCGGCATCACCAACGAGGGCGTGCAGAAGGCGTACCCCGACGAGGGTGAGGTCTTGGACCTCATCCACGATGACGGCCGCGTAGCGTGGTTGGTCCGTGTGACGTGCCGCCTCCGTCAGGGCGAGGGAGAGAACGTCGTTGAAGTCGTGCACGCCACGCTCGATACGCAAGGACTCGTATGCCTCGTACAGCGCCCATACCGCCTGCTTGTGCACCCGGCTCAGCCTTGCTCTGCGTCGCCGTCGAAGCACGGACGCGTATTCCTCGAAGGTGGTGATGCCGCGCCCCTTGATGACGTAGTCGATCTCGTCACGCCAATAGGCCGGCGCAGGGTCGATCTCGGCAAGACGGCTGTCGCGTCCAACATGCTTCCAGGCGAGGCTGAAGGCCGTTACGGCCTTGTCCCCGTGCAGCCTCACGGAGACATCACGTTCCTGCAGAAACTCCTGTGCCCAGGAGTGCAAGCTGCGAAAGTCCACCCGGTCGGCGACCGCCGGAGCCATGGCCCGCAGGAAAGTGCCCTGCACGCGAGGCAGGTTGTTGGCGTATGTGACGTAGAGAATGCGGCCAGAGGTGCGCCGCGCCAGATGGGCCGCACGATGCAATGCCACGACCGTTTTGCCCGTGCCCGCAGGGCCACTGATGCGTGCCGGGCCCGACCAGTTGCGGCGTACCAGCGCGACTTGATCAGGATGGAGGAAGGTCATCCACTGCTCGATCGGAGCCTGCAACGCCTCCTGCATTGCTGCGTCGCGCAGCCCCTCCAGGTCGAAGAGTCCATCAGATTCGTCGCGGTCGGGCTGTTCCCGGGCAGGCGGCGCTTCCTGCGTGACCGCCGACCCCTCGTAGTCCGGGAAAACACGCTCCAGATGGTCGGCAATCGCGCGGACCGACTCAACACGTAGCCGACGGCGCTCCGACAGCAGCGCGGGGCCGACCTCGCGCTCGCCGATGAGTCGGATCCGGTCAAGACCGACGTCAATCCGATGGCCTGGGAACACCATGAGTGGCTGTACCGCCACGGGAGACAACCCAAGTGCTGCGACGGCGTTCTCGGCGACCTTCGTGACCGCAAGGAGCTTGGCCGCGTGCTGATCCCGCGGCTCCCCTCCACCGCGAAGCTTGCCGTCCGAGACCTCGGGAGCCGAGCGCCAGTTCTTGACATCGACGACGAAAACACCGCCGGGCCCCACCAGCAACATGTCCACATTCGCCGCGCGCGTGCCTGGCCACCGGCGATCCACGAGCAGCCGCCACCCTCGCTCCGTGAGCATCAACAACTGGGCGGCGACCCGTCGTTCCCCCTCCCCAGCCGCTTCCCACTGACGGGCTTGTCGACGCGCGGCCTGCCACTGTTCACGTAACAGTCGCTCTTGGCGCCGCGCCTCCTGTGCCCGTCGCGACGCCGACCCACCTGCCGCCATACCCAGCCCCCTCGAACGCGGAGTAACGATCATAGGACGGTCCGCGACCGGGGCGGCAGGGTGCGCCACTGTGAAGGCAGGCGAAGCCTGCCACCACGAATACGCGAGTGACTGAACTGGAAGAGGCCTTCCGCGCGCCGCAGCTCACGGCCCCAGCAGCCCCGAACCTCCAGCGCTCCGCGCTGTGATCGCTGACACCGACTCCGTCCAGAGTTGCCCGCCTCACCGAGGCGAACGTCATTCCAACGTCAAGGCGTCACTCGTAACGCCCACACACACATAATGCACACTCGACGAAACAGCAGGTCAGCGACCCTTCTCAACCCGCTCAAGGATGGCCACGCACTCCACGTGATGCGTCATCGGAAACAGATCGAACGCCCGCAGCGTCCGCACCCGATAGCCGCCGTCCCGGAAGTACCCCAAGTCCCGCGCCAGCGCCGCCGGGTCGCATGCCACGTAGGCGATCCTGCGCGCCCCCAGGCCCGCCAGGTGCCGCACCGTCGCCTTGCCCGCGCCCGCGCGGGGCGGGTCCAGGACGATCAGGTCGACTTCCGTGATGCCCGTGCGCGGGAGGACCGATTCGACCTTGCCCTGTTCGATGCGGACGCGGTCGAACGCGGCGAGGTTGTGGCGGGCGTCCTCGACCGCTCGCTTGCCGGACTCGATGCCGAGGACCGCGCCCTTCTCGCCGACGCGGTCCGCCAGCGCGCCGGCGAACAGGCCGACGCCGCAGTACAGGTCGAGGGCCGTCTCGCCCTTGCGCGGGGTGAGGCCCTGCATGACGGCGAGCATCAGCGTCTCCGCAGCCTTCGGGTGGACCTGCCAGAAGCCGCCGCTGCCCACGCGGTACGTGCGGCCGTCCGCGCGCTCGCGGACGAAGGGGCGGCCGTGGACACGGTGGACGCCGCCGTCCTTCTCACCGATCCGCATCACCGAGACCGGCTTGTCCAGCTCGACGATGGGCAGGCGCGCGCCCGGCTTCGGGGCGAGGATCACCTGGCGGTCCTGCGAGCCGCTCGCCGCGATCGCCTCGATGGAGGCCATGCCGGACCAGTCGCGCTCCTCGATGCCGAGTTCGGAGACACCGGGCGCGGCGATCATGCAGTGCTCGATCGGCTCGACCTCGTGCGAGCGGTGGCGGCGCAGGCCCGCGTTGCCGTCGGCGTCCACCGCGTACTGCACGCGCGTCCGCCAGGCGGGGACCTCGCCGGCGGGCAGCTTGTCGCCCTCCGCCGGCATGACCGTGCCGTCCCAGCCGGCCTCCTCGGGGGTGAGTCCCGCAAGGCGCTTCAGCTGCTCGGCGATGACCTCGCCCTTGAGCCGGCGCTGGGCGCCCGGCTTCGCGTGCTGCCAGTCGCAGCCGCCGCAGCGGCCGGGGCCGGCGTAGGGGCAGGGGGCCTCGACGCGGTCCTTGGAGGGGTCCAGGACCGTCACCGCGTCGGCCCGCAGGAAGCGCGCGCCCTCCTCGCCCTCGGTGACGCGGGCCACGACCTTCTCGCCGGGCAGCGCGTGCCGTACGAAGAGGACCTGGCCCTCGTCCGTACGGGCGATGCAGTGGCCGCCGTGCGCGACGGGGCCGACCTCGACCTCGTACTCCCGGCCGACCAGCGACACGGCTTCCTCGGCGGCGCCCGCCCGCGCGTTCCCCGCCTGCGTCTTCTTCGGTTCTGCCTGCATGGCGGGGTGACTCCACAACGTGAAAGGGGAACGGCCGGACAACAGCCCACCAGTCTACGTGGGTGTCGTCCGGCCGCTCGCCACAGAGCTGGACCGGGAGGGGTCAGCCCTTCTTCGTCGGTTCCTTCGCGCGCCTCGGCTTCTCCACCGGGCCCCGCCGCACCGCACCCGGCGCGTTCCACTCCGACCGCCTGCGGGCCCGCTTCTTCGCGGCCTCGGAGGAGTCCAGCTGGTAGGGGACGGACGTCACCATGACGCCCGGCGTGAAGAGCAGACGGCCCTTGAGACGCAGGGCGCTCTGGTTGTGGAGCAGGTGCTCGTACCAGTGGCCCACCACGTACTCGGGGATGATCACGCTCACCACGTCGCGCGGGCTCTCGCGGCGCAGGTTCTTCACGTACTCGATGATCGGCCGCGTGATCTCGCGGTAGGGCGAGTCGAGGACCTTGAGGGGAACCGTGATGCCGCGGCGCTCCCACTCCTCCTTGAGGGCCTTGGTCTCCGCCGGGTCGACGTTGATGCTGAGCGCCTCCAGCGTGTGGGAGCGCATCAGCTTGGCGTACGCGAGGGCGCGCAGCGTCGGCCGGTGGATCTTGGAGACCAGGACGATCGAGTGGACGCGCGAGGGGCGCATGCTGTCGTCGGAGGGGGTCTCGGGGGCGGCGATCTCCTCGGCGACGCGGTCGTAGTGGCGGCGGATCGCCGTCATCGTCGCGTAGAAGATGCACATGCCGAGCAGCGCGACCCAGGCGCCGTGCGTGAACTTGGTGACCAGGACGACGACCAGGACCAGGCCCGTGAAGAAGGCGCCGAAGGTGTTGATCGCGCGGGAGCGGACCATGTGGCGGCGCTTGTTCTGGTCCTTCTCCGTGGCCAGGTGGCGGTTCCAGTGCCGGACCATGCCGATCTGGCTGAGGGTGAAGGAGACGAAGACGCCGACGATGTAGAGCTGGATCAGCCGGGTGGAGTCCGCGCCGTAGATGAAGACCAGCAGGGCCGCCGCGCCGGCGAGCAGCACGATGCCGTTGGAGAACGCGAGGCGGTCGCCGCGGGTGTGCAGCTGGCGCGGCAGGTAACGGTCCTGGGCGAGGATCGAGCCGAGCAGCGGGAAGCCGTTGTACGCGGTGTTGGCCGCGAGGAAGAGGACCAGGGCGGTGGCGGCCGCGAGGATCATGAAGAGGAAGCTGCCGTGGCCGAAGACCGCCTCGGCGACCTGGGAGATCACCGGGTTCTGGACGTAGTCGCCGCCGACCGGCGCGCCGTTGTGGACGAGGTCCTTCGCCGGGTTCTCGGCCATGCGCACGTTGGTCGCCATGGCGAGGCCGATGATGCCGCAGAACATCGTGACGGCGAGGCCGCCCATGAGCGCGAGCGTCGTCGCCGCGTTCTTGGACTTCGGCTTGCGGAAGGCCGGGACGCCGTTGCTGATCGCCTCGACGCCGGTGAGCGCGGCACAGCCGGAGGAGAACGCGCGCAGCAGCAGGAAGACGAGCGCGAAGCCCGCGAGGCCCTGGTGCTCGGGCTTGATCTCGTAGTCGGCGGTGGGCGCCTTCATGGAGTCGCCGAGGACGATGCCCCGGAAGGCACCCCACGCGATCATGATGAAGACGCCGGCCACGAAGACGTACGTCGGGATGGCGAAGAGCTTGCCGGACTCCTTGACGCCTCTCAGGTTCATCAGCGTCAGCAGGACGATCACACCGACCGCGCAGAGCACCTTGTGCTCGACCACGAACGGGACGGCCGAGCCGAGGTTCTCGATGCCCGAGGAGATCGACACGGCCACGGTCAGGACGTAGTCGACGAGCAGGGCGCTCGCGACGGTGAGTCCGGCCTTGGGGCCGAGGTTGGTGGTGGCGACCTCGTAGTCGCCACCACCGCTCGGGTACGCGTGCACGTTCTGTCGGTACGACGCCACGACGGTGAACATCAGGACGACGACCGCGACGGCGATCCACGGGCTGAAGTGGTACGCCGAAACACCCGCGATGGAGAGGACGAGAAGAACCTCTCCCGGCGCGTACGCCACGGAGGACAGCGGGTCGGATGCGAAGACGGGGAGTGCGATGCGCTTCGGCAGGAGCGTTTCTCCGAGCCGGTCACTGCGCAGTGCGCGCCCGATGAGGATCCGTTTGGGCACGTCGGTCAGTTTGGACACGCAGAGGATCGTAAGCGTTCGAATGGGTGCCCGCCCACCCACCACCCCCAAGTGCTCCGGTTATCCGCCCTGTGCGACCCTGCGCTCCTTCGCGTGCCCGGAATGCGGACGTTCTTCGCCGGTCCCCGCACCGTTTTGCCCCTCACTGCCCCGTGTGCCCCCGGCGCTCCACGCGCCCTCGGCGACCCGCGCGTCCATGGCGCGCCGGATCGCACCCGACGGCCACCAGGTGGCGCGGCCGAGGAGGAGCAGCGCGGCGGGCAGGATCATGACGCGGATCACGAACGCGTCGAGCAGTACGGCCGCCGCGAGGACGAAGCCCATCTGCTTCATCTCCAGGATGTGCAGCATCACGAAGCTCGCGAAGACGGTGACCATGACGATCGCCGCGCTGGTGACGACCCTGGCGGAGGACGCGATGCCGTCGAGGACGGCCTGGCGCGTGGGTACGCCGTTCAGGGCGGCCTCGCGGATCCGGCTGACCACGAAGACCTGGTAGTCCGTCGAGAGCCCGAAGAGGATCACGCAGAGGAAGAGCGGGACGCGCGAGGAGATCCCGCCGAGCGAGACGAACGAGAGCAGTTCCTCGGCCCAGTCCCCCTGGAAGACGAGGACGAGCAGCCCGAGCGCGGACGCGGCGGAGAGCAGGTTGAGGACGACGCCGAGCAGTCCGAGGACGACGGAGCGGAACGCGTACACCGTCATGGCGAACGTCATCAGGAGCAGGAAGCCGAGGACGAGCGGCAGCTTCTCGTTCTGGTGCGCGACGTAGTCGACGCCGCGGGGCACCTCGCCGGTGACGGCCGTCTCCACGCCGGGCAGCTTGCCGACGGTCGCGGGGAGGAAGTCGTCGCGGAGGCGGTCGAGCGAGGCGACGGCCTTCTTGTCGTACGTGGCGTGCGGGGCGTTGAGTTCGAGGGCGGTGGTCCGCCGGTCCTCTGAGGAGCGGAGGATCGGAGGACTGGCCTGGGCTTGTGCGCGGGTCCTCCGGTCCTCAGAGGAGCGGAGGACCGGTTGTCCGACATGTGCCGGTGCCTGTCCGACCTGTGCCGGTGCGACCCGCGCATCGGTCCTCCGGTCCTCAGAGGAGCTGACAACCGGTTGTCCGGCCTGAGCGAACAGCGGATCGCCCGCCGCCCTGCGATGCACTTCCCGCAGCGCCGCCCGTACCTCATCGGCCTGCGAGGCCTTCGCACGCACCACGACCAGATGGCGGACGCGCTGTTCGGGGAAGGCGGCGAGCAGCCGGTCGTACCCCTTCATCGCCGGTATCCCGCGGGAGAAGCTGTCGCGGGCCGGATCTTTGAGCTCGATGTCCAGGGCGGGCACGGCGAGACCGAGCAGGGCGAGGACCGAGAGGCACAAGGTGAGGGCGGGGCGCTTGCGGGCGGGCGTGAGCAGGGCGTTCCAGACCCGCCCGGGCCGGTCCTCACCCCGCGCCATCCGCCTCGCCGCACGGCGCTCCGCATGGCGCTCCGCACGGCGCTCGGCCCGGCGGCCGAGCTTGACCAGCAGCGCCGGCAGCACCGTCACCGAGCTGGCCACGGCGACGGCGACGACCAGGACCGTGCCGGTGGCGAGGGAGTCGAAGATGACGTCGCCCGCGAGGAACAGCGCGGCGGTGGAGACGATCACGGCCAGCCCTGACACCACGATCGCCCGGCCCGCCGTCGCCGCCGCGGCCTCGACGAGCGCCTCGGAGGTGAGGCGCCCGCCCGCGCGGGCCCGCTCCTCGCGCTCGCGCTTGAGAGAGAAGAGCGTGTAGTCGACGCCGACGGCCATGCCGATGAGCAGGATCATGTTCATCCCGACGCCGGTGTCGGGCAGCAGGTGCGAGACCAGCATCGCCAGGCCCATCGTCGCCATGATCGAGGTGACGGCGAGCAGCAGGGGTACGCCGACCATGACCACCGAGCCGAAGACCACGGCGAGCGTGATCAGCGTGATCGGCAGGGTGATCGCCTCGGAGAAGGCGAGGTCCTTGCCACGCTGGTCGTTGACGCCCTTGCTGACGGAGGCGGAGCCGGTCTCCTCGATCACCAGGTCCGGGTGGGCCTCGGCGATCTTCTCGGTCACGGCCTGGAGGGGGACGACGTTCTTCTTGGCCTCCTGGTCGGGCCCGTCGAGCTCGATCGGTACGCGCAGGACGCGGCCGTCGGCGGAGCGCACCGGGGCCGCCACCGAGACGACCTCGGGGAGCGCCTTCATCCGGGCGGTGACGTCCTTGGCGGCGGCGGCCGCGGCCGCCTCGTCCAGCGGCCCGGAACCGGCGCGGATCAGCACCTGTTCCGTGGGCCGCAGCTGCACGCCGCCCTCGGTCGCCAGGGCCTCTGCCCGGCCCGCCTCGCCGACGCGGTAGTCCTCCGACGCGGCGCTGTTCATGCCCGCGGCGATCCCGCCCCCGAGGCACAGCGCCACGAAGAGCAGCCAGCCGATGATCGCCCGCCCCGGATGCAGCGCACTCCACCGGGCCACGCGCACCGTGACCGGTCGTCGTCCCATTCTCGTCCTCCCCCATACGGCCATACGGCCCCCATACGGCCTTACGGCCTCTCCGCCCGGCACATCGCGAGGCTTCACATGTAAGTGAAGAGTTACAGGTGATGTATTGAGGCGTCAACTGTCATTCGATGGGGCGGGAACGCGGATTGACAGTGGAGGCCGTCATGCTGAAGCCTTGACCGACAAGTGTCGGGACCAGCGCAAAGGCAGATCATGGACAGCGAGGAGCTGCTGGCTTTTCTCGCGGCGGTCGGCCACGCACAGCGCATCCGGATCATCACCGAGCTCGCGTCCGGCGAGCTGTACGTCAGTGAGCTGGCCCGACGACTCGGGGTGTCCCGCCCCCTGCTCTACATGCACCTCGAACGCATGGAGAAGGCCGGCATCGTCGCCGGCCGCCTGGAGCTCTCCGATGACGGCAAGGCGCTCAAGTACTTTCAACTGGCGCCGTTCGACGTGCGATTGAACGTGGATACGATCATCGCGGCCGCCCGCCAGGACCAGGCGGACGGCGACGGACAGCACTCATCAAAGGGGACGCCCTAGTGGAAGACGTGATCATCCCAATCGCCTTTTTCGTGGTGCTCGCCTCGGCGGTCGTCGCTGTCGCGTACTTCCAGACGCAGCGCAACCGCGAGCGCGACCGGCAGTACGCGGAGGCCATGCACGGCTACCGCGAGGCCGTCGAGCGCGCGCGGTCGGAGCAGGAGGCGACCCGCCTGCAGCTCGTCGAGCTCGGTCACCGGCTGCAGCACGTCGAGGGGCTGCTGCGCAGCGTCGACTGATCGCGCGCCCGCCTGCCCGGAGGGAGCGGGCAGCAGGCGGCGCACAGCGGGCGGACGCACCGACGCGTGCACGGGGGTGCCCTCCGCGGACCGCGCGTGTGTAGCTTGGGCTCCGGTCTGAGACGCTTTTACCGTTCAGTCTGAGCACAGAGTATTGACACAGCCGGAAGGACGGTCGTGCACATCGTCATCATGGGCTGCGGGAGAGTCGGTTCGGCTCTCGCGCAGACCCTGGAACAACAGGGGCACACGGTCGCGGTGGTCGACCAGGACCCCACGGCCTTCCGCCGCCTCGGCTCCGGGTTCGGGGGCCGCCGCGTCACCGGCATCGGCTTCGACCAGGACACCCTGCGTGAGGCCGGCATCGAGGAGGCGGGCGCCTTCGCCGCCGTCAGCAGCGGCGACAACTCGAACATCATCGCCGCGCGCGTCGCCCGCGAGATGTTCGGCATCGAGAACGTCGCCGCCCGCATCTACGACCCGCGCCGTGCCGAGGTCTACCAGCGCCTGGGCATCCCGACGGTCGCCACGGTCCGCTGGACCGCCGACCAGATGCTGCGCCGGCTGCTCCCGTCGGGGGCCGAGCCGCTGTGGCGCGACCCCACCGGCGGCGTCCAGCTCGCCGAGGTGCACGCCTCGTCCTCGTGGATCGGCCACAAGATCAGCCGCCTCCAGGAGGAGACCGGCGTACGCGTCGCGTTCCTCACCCGGCTGGGCGAGGCGGTCCTGCCGACCTCCCAGACGGTGCTCCAGGAGGGCGACCTGGTGCACGTGATGATGCGCACCAACGAGGTCGAGAAGGTCGAAGCGGCGTTCGCCGAGGGCCCTGAGGAGGGCGGTCACTGATGAGGGTCGCCATTGCCGGAGCCGGCGCGGTGGGCCGTTCCATCGCCGGTGAGCTCCTGGAGAACGGCCACGAGGTCCTTCTCATCGACAAGGCGCCGACGGCCATCTCCGTCGAGCGCGTGCCGCAGGCGGAGTGGCTGCTCGCCGACGCCTGCGAGATCACGTCCCTGGACGAGGCGGCGCTCCAGCGCTGCAACGTGGTCATCGCGGCCACCGGCGACGACAAGGTCAACCTCGTCGTCTCCCTGCTCGCGAAGACCGAGTACGGCGTTCCGCGCGTCGTCGCCCGCGTGAACAACCCCAAGAACGAGTGGCTCTTCAACGAGTCCTGGGGCGTCGACGTCGCGGTCTCCACGCCGCGTCTGATGTCCGCGCTCGTCGAGGAGGCCGTGAGCGTCGGCGACCTGGTCCGCCTGCTGCGCTTCAGCCACGGCGACGCCAACCTCGTCGAGCTGACGCTGCCGCCCGAGTCGGCCCTCGCGGGCACGCAGGTCGGCGACGTCGAGTGGCCCGAGGACACCTCGCTGGTCACGATCATCCGCGGGACGCGCGTGCTCGCGCCGACCCCGGACGACTCCCTGGAGGCGGGCGACGAGCTCCTCTTCGTGGCGGCGCAGGCCCGCGAGGAGCAACTGGAGGACCTGCTGTCGGTGCGTCGTGAGGATGCGGTGGGCTGAGGCCGCCCCGGCGAACGGTACGAGGAGGGGGCCGCCCGGATGTTTCCGGGCGGCCCCCTCCTCGTCGTCGTGACGAGCCCCGGCTCCGGGGCCGGGGCCCGTCAGCCGTGCCCTGCCGAGCCGTGGCTCGGGCCCTGCCGAGCCGTGGCTCGGGCGTCTCCGTGCGTGGGTGTCTGCGGGGCCGTGGGGGCTTGTCGCGCGGTTCCCCGCGCCCCTTACGGGGCGCTCAGTGTCCGCTCCCCCTGCGGGGCGCACGGGGAGCGGGTCAGGCGTCGTGGCCCCGGGTCGCCGCCTTCTTGCGCTCCTCTTCCGCCTTCTCCGCCGCTTCCATCTCCGCGAAGACGTCGATCGGCGGCGGGGCCTTCGCCAGGAAGACCCAGGTCAGGTAGACGGCGAGCAGGAACGGCGGGATCTTCAGGGCGACCAGGACCCAGCCGAACTGCGTGGTGTCCGCCCACCAGTACAGCGGGAAGAGGATCGCGCACTTGGCGAGCAGGATCAGGCCCCAGGCCCAACTGGCCTTGGCGTACGCCGTCTTGCGGCCGGGGTTGCGGGTGCGCCAGGAGAGGTTCTCCTTGAAGACCGGGCCGAGGATCAGGCCGATCAGCGGCACGCCCGCGAGGGTCGTGATGATGTACGCGAGGGCGAGGCCGAGGGTGTAGAGCATGCCCGGCAGGTAGAAGTCCTTGGCGTTGCCGGTCATCATCGCGAAGACCACACCGAAGGCGACACCGAAGACACCGCTGAAGGCGTGCTTGACGGTGTCCTTCATGACCAGGCGGACCACCACGAGCACCAGGGACACCGCGAGGGCCGCGATGGCCGACATGTGCAGGTCCTTGTTGACCGTGAAGATGGTCACGAAGAGCAGGCCGGGAAGGACCGTCTCCACCATGCCCCGCACGCCGCCGAAGGCTTCGAAGAGCGCTGCCTCGGTCACGGCCCTGGAATCGGCGTCCTGATCCGCGTTCCTTTGGTCCGTCGGCTTGTCGAGGGACGTCACCGGCTACTCCCGTCCGAGCGGTCTGAGTTCGTACTTCGGGTTGAAGAGCACCCGGCGGCCCCGGCTCATCGAGATCCGGCCCGATGCGATCAGCTTGCGCCCCGGCTCGATCCCCACGATGGAGCGTCTGCCGAGCCACACCACGTCCAGCGCCGCGGAGCCGTCGAACAGCTCGGCCTCCAGCGCGGGGACCCCGGCGCGCGGTCGCAGGGTGACCGTGCGCAAGGTACCAGTAACGGTGACTATCTGGCGGTCGCGGCAGTCGCCGATACGGACACAGCCCGCCGTCTCGGCGTCCTCACGCAGCTCCTCCGACTCCAGGTCCTCCTGAGAGGAGGACAGCCGGTCGAGCATGCGCCGGAAACGGCCCGCCGGCTTTCCGGAACCAGAAACAGCACTCATACAGGAAGCGTACCGGGGGGCGCCGACACAGCGGAAAGGGGTGCGCTCATCTGTGCTTATGCCCGCTCAGCACCGAATACACCGCCGTGGAGGAACGGAATCCGGTCACTTCTCGAACCGGTATCCCATTCCGGGCTCCGTGATGAAGTGCCGCGGGTGCGCCGGGTCCGCCTCCAGCTTGCGGCGCAGCTGCGCCATGTAGACGCGGAGGTAGTTCGTCTCCGTGCCGTAGGAGGGGCCCCAGACCTCCTGGAGCAGCTGCTTCTGGCTGACCAGGCGGCCGATGTTGCGTACGAGGACCTCCAGGAGGTGCCACTCCGTGGGGGTCAGGCGGACATCGCGGCCGTCGCGGTTGACCTTCTTGGCGGCCAGGTCGACGGAGAAGTCCCCGGTGTCGACCTGCACGTCGTCCTCGCCCGCCCCGGTGGGCTCGGCCCTGCGGACGGCGGCGCGCAGCCGGGCGAGGAGCTCGTCCATGCCGAAGGGCTTGGTCACGTAGTCGTCGGCGCCCGCGTCGAGGGCCTCGACCTTCTCGTCCGAGCTGTGCCGGGCGGAGAGGACGAGGATCGGGACGCGGGTCCAGCCGCGCAGGCCCCTGATGACCTCCACGCCGTCCATGTCGGGCAGACCGAGGTCGAGCACGATCACGTCGGGGTGGCGGGCGGCGGCGAGCTGCAGCGCGGTGGCGCCGTCGGGGGCCGCGTCCACCTCGTACTTGCGCGCCTTCAGGTTGATCACGAGGGCGCGTACGATCTGCGGCTCGTCGTCGACCACGAGCACCCGGGTCATGCTTACCTGCCTTTCCGGCTTCTGGTTCAGGGTCACGGGGTGACCCGGTCGGTGGGCGGTCACGAGGTGACCTGGGCGGAGAGGTCGGCGGGGACCGACGGCCGCCCGGACGCCGCCCGCAGGGTGAGGACCATGGTGAGGCCGCCGCCGGGGGTGTCCTCGGCGGCGAGGGTGCCGCCCATGGCCTCGGCGAAGCCGCGGGCGACGGCGAGGCCGAGGCCCACCCCGGCACCTCGCGGAGCGTCACCGTAACGCTGGAAGGGCGCGAAGATGCGGTCCTTGGCGGTATCGGGCACGCCGGGGCCGCGGTCCACGACGCGCAGTTCGACGCGCTCGCCCAGGGCGCTGGCGGAGACCTTGACGGGCTCGCCCTCGGGGGCGTACTTCACGGCGTTCTCGACGATGTTCGCGACGGCCCGCTCCAGGAGGCCCTTGTCGACGGTGACCATGGGCAGGGTCTCGGGGATGTCGAGTTCCGCGCTGCCGTCGGGTACGCCGCCGAGGGCCATGGGGACCACCTCGTCGAGGTCGATCTCGCGGATCAGCGGATTGACGGTGCCGGTCTGCAGACGCGACATGTCGAGCAGGTTCCCGACGAGGTGCTCCAGACGGTCGGCGCCGTCCTCGATCCCCTCCAGGAGCTCGGCCTCGTCCTCCTCCGACCACTCCACGTCGTCGGAGCGCAGCGAGGACACCGCCGCCTTGATGCCCGCCAGCGGCGTGCGCAGGTCATGGCTGACCGCGGCCAGCAGG
>NZ_LIRJ01000307.1 GCF_001419745.1 Streptomyces silaceus
CGACGGCCTGGCCATCGGCCGCCATTCTCGCGTCACCAGGACGGACGGCATCACCTCGTGCGGGTGACGGTGCCCTCCGCCGGGTCGGGTGGGACGGGCGGGATGCTCCCGGTTCACCGAGGAGGAGGCTCTCGGTTCACCGAGGAGGGTTCGAGATGGCCGGACAGACCTCACCGGAGCAGCCCCGCTCCGGTGCGCAGCAGCAACCGGAGCGCCGCGTCAGCGTGGTCGCCGTCGGCGGAGTGGTCTTCGCCGTGTGCGTCATGGGCATCAGCGGCGCGTACAACATGATCGCGGGGCTCGCCGGGATCCTGAACGACAACTTCTACCAGACCCAGGACGACTACCCCTTCGACTTCGACCCCAACGTCCGGGGCTGGGTGCAGATGATCACCGGGGCCATCGTGCTCCTGGCGGCGATCAATCTCTTCTCCGGCCGCTCCTGGGCCCGCGCGGTCGGCATCGTGGTCGCCGCGTTCAGCGCGCTGGAGAACTTCTTCTTCACGCCGTACTACCCGTTCTGGTCGGCGATCATCATCCTCCTGGACGTCCTGGTGATCTGGTCGCTCGCCGTGTATGGGCGCAGCGCGGCCCACAAGGTCTACGGCGAGCCGTTGTGACCACCCTCGTGCCCGCCGTCCGCCGCGGCGCGGCGGCGGGCGAACCCGAGCCTGCCGATCCGGCGCCAGTCGAGCGGTGGAAGCTCCCGGTACGCCCCCGGCCGCCGCCGTGGCACGACCACCCGCAGCGCCCCGGGCCGCACCTCGCAGCGCACCGGGGTGCGCAGCCGCACCGCCTCTCCGTCGAGGCCGACCGGGATCGACTCCTGGTCGGCCTCGACGACGACGGTGGGCGCGACGGCCCGGCTCAGCCCCGCGGCCCGTCCGCCGCGCAGCAGCCCCGCGGCCTGCGCGGCGCTCGTGACCCGCACGCCGACGCAGCCGAGCACACCGCCGTCGATGCGGGTGCGGCGCCCGAGTCCGGCGATGTCGTGCGAGCCGTAGGGGTTGTTGCTCACCAGCAGGGCCTGCGGGCCGTCGAACTCGCTCTCTCCCGCGTGCGCCGTCAGCCGGGCGCCCTGGTGGCCCACCAGGAGGTCGGGCAGCAATTGGAGGGTGGTGCGGGTCTTGCCGTCCCGGTAGGACGGGCTCTGCACCACTTCCGCGTAGGCGCCGAAGGACACGTTGTTGACGAAGGGCCGCCCGCCCGCGCGGCCGAGGTCCACCCGCAGCTCGACCCCGTCGTGCAGCGCCTCCAGGGCCTTCGACGGGTCGTCGCGGTCCAGCCCGAGGTCCAGCGCGAAGTGGTTGCGGGTGCCCGCCGGGATCACCAGGAAGGGCAGGTCGAGCGCGGCCGCGACATCGGCGACCAGCGCCTGTGTCCCGTCCCCGCCCGCGACCCCGAGCAGATCGGCGCCCTCGGCCGCGCACTTGCGGGCCAGGGCCGCCACATCCGTCTCCTCACGCCACTCCAGAAGCACCACCTCGGCACCCAACGCCTGGGCCTGCTCCCGCAGTTCGAAGCGGCGTACCTTGCCGCCGCCGGAGCGGGGATTCATGATCAGTACCGGCCGCCGGGGCCTCGGGGCGGGCCGCTCGGGCATCTGCGCCGGAGCGGAGCGGGCCGCGAGCGAGGCCCGTCCCGTTCCCGCCGCGACCGCCCAGAGCGCGCCCGACAGCACGGCCACCCAGATCAGCTGGGCCCGCGCGTACTCCACCAGGACCCAGATCGGCGCGGCGAGCGCCAGGACCAGCGCGAGGAACCGCAGCACTCCTCGCCTGCTGACGACCCACCAGACCGCGGCGGCCGTGATCGCCAGGCCCGCGAGTCCCACGCCGAGCAGCCCGAAGGCCTTCACGCCCGCGAACACGCCGAGGACCAGCACCGCGGCCGCCGCCGAGATCAGGGACGCGCGGGCCAGCCATCGCTGTGCGACCGGCCCACGGGGTCCGTGGGGTCCGGGTCCACGCATCGTCGGTTCCATGACCGGGAGTCTGCGGCCCCGCTTCGCGCCGGACCTCACCCCTTGCAGGCGACCTCACACCGGTGGGGTGACGCCGGAGGGCCCGGCCGCGCCCAGAGTCCTCATCGTCGGCAGGCAGCGGGAGGGAGCATCCCATGACCGAGACCACGAGCCGTCACCTCACCCCGCAGGAGCGGGCGGCGCGCGGCAGGGGAGCGCGGACCAAGGTCCCGCGCTCCGGCCACGGCGACTTCGCCCCCGCCCTGGACCGCCCCGACCCGGTCGACGTGATCGAACGGCAGTCGGCGAGCAGGCTCCAGGAACTGGTGCCGATCCGCTACGGGCGCATGCTCGAATCGCCGTTCCGCTTCTACCGGGGGGCCGCCGCCATCATGGCGGGCGACCTCGCGGGCACCCCCTCCAGCGGCATCCGGGCCCAGCTCTGCGGCGACGCGCACATGCTGAACTTCCGGCTGCTCGCCTCGCCGGAGCGGCGCCTGATGTTCGACGTCAACGACTTCGACGAGACGCTGCCCGGCCCGTGGGAGTGGGACGTGAAGCGCCTCGCGGCCAGCCTCGTCATCGCCGGGCGCGGCAACGGCTTCGGCCGGGCGGAGCGGGCCCGCGTGGTGCGCGGGACGGTCCGCTCGTACCGCGGCGCGATGCACGACTTCGCCGGGATGCGCACACTCGACGTGTGGTACTCGCGGATCGACGCGGAGGACCTCTTCGCCACGATGTCCGCCCGGCTCGACGCCGTGGCCCGCCGGCGGATGTCCCGCGCGCTCAAGAAGGCCCGCACCCGCGATCACCTCCAGGCGCTGGAGAAGCTGGCGGGCGTCGTCGACGGCGCACTGCGCATCACCCCCGACCCGCCCCTGATCGTTCCGCTCGACACTCTCATGCCCGGCGTCGAACGCGAGCAACTGGAGGGACAGCTGCGGGATCTGATCGAGCGGTACGCGCGGACGCTGCCCGGCGACCGCAGGGCGCTCCTCGCCCAGTACCGGGTGGTCGACATGGCCCGCAAGGTCGTCGGGGTCGGCAGCGTGGGCACCCGCTGCTGGATCGTCCTGATGCTCGGCCGCGACGACGACGACCCCCTGCTGCTCCAGGCGAAGGAGGCGCAGCAGTCGGTGCTCGCCCCGTTCGCGGGGGAAAGCGGCCACGCCAACCAGGGGGAGCGGGTCGTCGCGGGCCAGCGGCTGATGCAGGCCACCAGCGACATGTTCCTCGGCTGGGAGCGGGTCGAAGGGCTCGACGACCGTCAACGCGACTTCTATGTACGGCAGTTGCACGACTGGAAGGCCATCCCGCAGGCCGACGTGATGACCCCGGACGTGATGCGGCTGTTCGGCCGGGTGTGCGGGGCGACGCTGGCCCGTGCCCACGCGCGGTCCGGCGACCGGATCGCCATCGCCGCCTACCTCGGCCGCTCCGACGCCTTCGACCGGGCCGTCGCCCGCTTCGCCGAGGCGTACGCCGACCAGAACGAGCGCGACCACGGGGCGCTGGCGGCGGCGGTGAAGGACGGCCGGGTGACCGCGGAGGCGGCGGACCAGGCGTCACGGTGACGCGGTGCCGCACGCGGGCCGTCACGGTGCCGCGGAGTCCTTGACGCGCCGGGTGCGGCTCGCCCCGTCGAGCCGGCGCCGCACGAACTCCTCCTGGCAGAGCGTGCGGCCGACGGCGACGCCGAACACGACGATGGTGAAGAAGACGATGAGCCAGGACAGCAGGGTGAAGACCGAGCCCAGCGCGCCGTAGCGGTCCACGCTCAGCCGCAGCGCCCTGGGCAGCCACAGTCCCGACACGGCGCAGAACGCGACGACACCCGTACCGGTCAGCAGGGCCCCGGGCAGCAGCGGGAGCCACGGCACCCGCCCGGCCAGCAGCAGGTGCTGCGTCCACCACCACATCAGGACCGCGGCCGCCACCTGCAGCGGAACCCCGAGAACGGCCCCCGCGCCGAAGGCCCGGTGCAGGATGCCCTGCACGATCAGCATGGTCGCCCACACCAGCAGCCACACGGCCCAGCGCCAGGCGACGAGCCGGACGCCGGAGCGGGCCAGCCCCCAGGAGCGTTCGCACAGACGTTGCAGGGCCCGGGTGAACGCGGTGGCTGAGAGGAGCGCGACGAGCACGCCCGCCGCGCCCCAGCTGTGCAGCACGGCGTCCCCGCCCGCGCTCACGTCCTCGGCCTGCCGGATCACGGGACCGCTCGTACCGACGAGGGTGCGCACCGAGCGCACCAGTTCGCGCCGCACCGCCTCCGGGCTGAACGAGGCGAGGGCGATGAGCATCGGCAGGGCCGCCAGGAACGCCTGCGCCGCGAGCCGCGTCGCCATGTCGAGGATGCTGACGTGGACGAGCTGCTGGACCACACGGCCCGCCAGGGGCGGCACGCGACCGGCGATCGGCATGACGGCGTCCTCTCGTGGCAGGGCTCGCTCCCACCGTTCACCCTGCGGGGCGCGGGGCCGCGCCACGTCGCCCGCCGTGGGTGACGTGACCGTGTGCTGGGGGAGTCGCCCGTCCACGGTCCGTGGGCCGCCGTTTCATCGCCCGGGACCTGGGCACTCAGTGAGGGCGGCGGGGCAGCCGAGCGCTCCCGGGAGGTTCGGCAGTGAGCCGCCCCTTCGCCCCTTGCCCGAGCGGCAAGGGGCGGAGCAGTGCTTGAGGGAAGCGGCGACTGCCCACGAGCGGCGGTCGCCACGAGCGGCGGTCGCCGGAAGCGGTGATCCGGGAGGGACGCCGGCTCAGGAGGACGGGGGTTCGGCGTCCGCGCACGAGCTGTTGCGCCGGTGGTGCGTGAGCCGGCGCTCCAGCTCCTGGCGGATGTCACGGGGCAGCACCCCGCTGCACCCCCAGTCGATCAGCGTCTCCGCCACCGTGCGCAGCTTGGTGTTGGTGTTCATCGAGACCTCGCGCAGCACGTCCCACGCCTCGTCCGGAGTGAGCCGGCCGACGCCCACGAGCAGGCCCATCGCCTGGTCCACGACGGCGTGCGAGCGCACCGCCTGCCGGAGCTGCGAGACCTCCTCCTTGAGTTCACCGACCGACTTGTCGGAGTCGGTGGCGTCCTCGGAATGGTCCAGCTCCGGCCGATTCGTGCCGTCGTCGGTCAATCGAGCCTCCAGCAGGGGGTGCGGACGCTTCTCACTGTGGCCGTGCGGCTGCTCGCGCGCAATGCCCGGCAGGCGGGAACATCCATGCTCAGCACAGCAGCAGGGCGGCCTGCCAGGAGAGTTCGCCGCGTGGCGCGTCCGGGTCCGTCGCGAAGCGCAGGGCGAGCGCGGCGCCCGCCGCCCCGTCGAGGAAGCCGGGACGGTGCACGACGGTGGAGCCGCCGGGGGTGGCGGCGGCCCAGAGGAAGGGGTGCCCCGGGTCGGCCGCGTCCGCCAGGGCGTCGCTCAGCTCCGGTACCAGCGCGGCCAGTTCCGCGCCCCCGGGCTCGCGGGCCATCAGGGTCACGATCGTGGTGAGCCCCGCCAGACCGTGGCAGAGCGTGGGATCACCGAAGGCGCGGGCCCGGCTCGGCCGGTCGCAGGAGGCGGCCACCGCGGCGACCGCCCGGCGGTTCCAGTCGGCCTCCTTCAGCGCCAGCGCGGCCAGTTGGAGCGCGCGGGCCACGCCGGGCGTGCCGTAGCACCAGCCGGTGCGGGCCTCCGCCAGTTCGGGGCGGGCTCCGGAAGCCGCCGTCAACTCGGCCTCCAGCGGGACGATGTTGGGCCAGCCGAGGCCGTCGGGGCTGCGGCGGGCGAGCAGCCACTCGGCGATCGTACGGATGGCCTGTTCCTGCCCCGGTACGCGTACGCCCGCGCGGTGGGCGAGCGACAGGAGCGCGAGCGGGCCGGGGACGCCGTGGGCGAGCCCGGCGTTGAAGTGCCCGCCGGGGACCCCGTCCGGCTCGCTGAGCAGGATCGGGTCGCCGGTCCACCAGCCGGGCACGGTCCGGCCGCCCGGTCCGGTGACCGGGCGGGTGAGCGCGACGAGGTGGGCGAGTACCTGTTCGGTGGTGTCCCGGTGCGCGGGCCCGGCCGCCAGGAGCAGCCGGCCGAGTCCGGCCAGCCCGGCCACCACGTCGTACCCGGCCATCCGCGCCCCGGCCGTCCCCGCCGCCACCCGGGGCGCGTCCTCCGCCACCAGCCGCCGGGCCAACAGCGCGACCTGGTCGTCCAGTGTGGCGAGGAGGCCCGCGTACGCGCCGGGCCGGGTCACGGCGGTCCGCGCGGCGAAGGCGACGGCGGGCAGCCCGGCGTACAGACCCTCCCGCGCGGGCCTGCTCACCCCGGTGACCGCGGCCGTCAGATGGGCGTGCGCGACCTCGGCGTACGCGGGTTCGCCGTGGGCCAGCGCCGCGAAGAGCAGCCCCACTCCGGCGTGGCCGTCCGCGAGGGACTGGCCGTGCCACAGCGAACGGGTCTCGGCCGCCTCGGGCGTTTCGGCCGCGGTCACCCGCGCGGCCAGCCCGGCCGGATGGGCCAGGCGTTCCGCGAGCGTCGCGACGAGATCGTGGGTCATGCGCCGGCCCTTTCCCGGTCGAGGTGCGCCTGGACCGCGCCGCGGGCCACCGCGAGGGCCTGTGCCTCGGCCGTGCGGTCCGTGCCCAGGCTCCGGTTGCAGTGCATGTGGACGAGGGAGGCGAGCACCGCGTTGGGGGAGACGCTCGCCGCGCCCCGCTCCTCCTCCGCGCGCACCAGCCGCCCGAAGCGTTCCGGCGCCGCGAGGTGGACCCGGGTCGCCGGGTCCGGCACGCCGTCCGGGGTGATCCGCGCGAGCGCCGCCCGCCTGCGGGCCGCGAACGCCTTGTGGTGCTGCTCCCGCTTGGGATACGTCCCGGTCAGCCACCGGCGCCAGTCGCCGCCGTAGCCCCGGTGGAAGGCCCGCACCAGCTCCGTCACGTCGTACGCGGTGGAGAGAACGCGGTCGTCCGTGGGAGCCGCGAGCCGCTCGACGACCAGGCGGCTGTCCGCGTGGAACACCTCCTCGGCCGCACCGAGGAGTGCCGGGCCGCCGTAGCGCTCGGTCTCGGGGGCGTAGCTGTCCAGCCGCAGCCCCCGGGCGAGCCCGTCGGCGGCCAGCTGCCCGGCCAGCTCGTGGAGCCGGGGCAGCACGACGCCGTTGAGCAGCGCCGGGTCGCCGTGCAGCCGCAGTCTCAGGTGCGGGTCGGGATCGGCGTACCGGATGAAGAACCAGCGGTCGACGCCGTCCGGCCCGGCGGGCGGGGCGCCGAGCTCGGCCAGGAAACCGCGCAACGGGCCGGTCAGCAGCTCGTCCTGACGCTCGGCCGAGGAGTACAGCGTCGCGTACAGCCACGGACCGCCGGGGGCGATCTCGTCGGTGCCGCGCCGCACCACCGGGCGCCGGACGCGCGGGGCGGGCGCGTCGTCCGTCCGCGGCGTACGGGGCGTCAGGGTCACCACGGCCTCCGCCTCGTGGGCGCCGCCGGGCCCGTGCAGCCAGCCGGCGTCGGTGTCGTGGCCGAGCGGCAGCTCGTGGACCACGGCCGCGCCGGCGCGCTCGCACTCGCGGCGCAGGATCTCCCGGTGCGCGGGGACGGCGAGGTTGAGGGGGATGCGGTGGTCGCCGAGGGTGAGCTGGACGTGGTCGGGCACGCGCCACAGGGCACGCCACTCGTCGAGGGGCAGCCCGGTCGCCTCCAGCCGCCAGCGGGCCGGGCTGAGCACGGTGCGGCCGGTGCGCACCGCGGGCAGGAACGGCAGGTCCTGCGCGGCGCCCCACTCCCACAGCCGCCACTGCCTGCGCCCGAACCCGGCGGCCTCGACGAGGAAGCGCACCGCGTTGGGCGCGGTCAGCTCGCGGTTGAGCACGTGGAGCGCCGACGGGGTCAGCTCGCGTCCCCGCTCCGTGCACACGATCCGGAAGCCCTCGGAGTCGGCGCAGACGGCGATCGAGTCGAGGGTGAGGTCCGTGGTGCCCGGCGCGGCGGGGCCCGGGTGGGCGCCGATGACCAGGCGCCCGTCCAGCCAGGTCGGCACCTGGGCGACGTTGGCGTGCCGGTGGTGCGACGCCTGGTGGTGGACCTGGACGGGCAGCCGTCCCGCGCGCTCGCGCGCGGCCCGCACCGTCTGCCGGATCTCCTCGGTCTGCGCGGCCGGGAAGAGGTGGGCGAAGCGGCCCATGTGGCCGCCGGACGCGGTGGCCGCGCCCACCAGGACCAGGGTGAAGTCGCCCCGGTCCACGGCGGCTGCCGACTCCGCCGCGACCTGCACGACGAGTTCGAGGGACGGCGGGCGCACGGCGTCGGCGGACTCGTCCCGGTCGGCCTCCTCGAACCGGCGCAGCCACTCCTCGTCCAGGACCACCTCGCGCCCCCCGCGCGCCTGGGCCTCGGCCGCGAGCCCCAGCAGCAGCCGTTGGCGTACGGCTCCCGGGGGCACCGGACCCGGGTCGGGGCGGTGGCTCGGGGGCAGCCGGTATCCGGCCGGGGCGCCGAGGCCGATGTCGGGGTCGAGCAGCTCCTTGACGGGCACGTAGCGACCGAGCCCGTACCGCTCCACGAACTCCTGGTGGTACGAGGTCAGTCGGCCCGGTCCCGGGGGCGAGAGGCGCCAGAGCGCGGCGGCGGTGCTCTCCAGTTCCCTGGCCACCGAGCGCGAGAGCACGGCGGTGCCCTCCAGGCGCAGGTCCACCTGGACGGCGTGCGCCGGGGGAGCCGGGCGTCCCGCTGCCGCGGCGTCGGTGCCCGGGGGCGCCTCGGGACCTGCGGCCGCGCGCTCAAGTGCCGTGCGCCAGGCCTCCCTTCCCCCGCCGAGCGGGGTGCGGCGGTAGTCGGCCAGAGAGGCGCGCAGGTCGGCGACCCAGCGGGCGGCGGGCGTGGCCGCCGGGAGCAGCGCCTCGACATGGGCGAGCGGATCGGGCGCGTCGAGCGGCGGGCGCAGCTCCGTCAGCAGCACCTGCGCCCCGATCAACTGGGCGACGAGCCCGGCCACGGCGCCGTCGGGGGCCCCGGGGAAGCGCGCGGCGACCTCCCGGATCAGCTCGTCGCACCGGACCGGGCGTGCGGCGGCCTCGACCACCGCGCGCACGACGGGGGTGCGGCGGAGCGTGCGGGACGAGGGGCGGCCTTCTGCCGTCCCGCCCGACGGGCCTGCGAGGTCCGGGCCGGCCGGGGCGAAGGGCAGGACGAGGCGGCCGCCGCGCACGAAGCACAGTCCGTTCACCACCACGCTCAGCCCCAGGTGCACGGCAGGATCGCGCTCCCACTCGGTGATCAGGCGGGCCAGCCACCCGGCGTCGGGCCGGGCCGCCCGGTGCCCCTCGCCGGTGAGTTCCCCCTTGGTGGTCTCGCCGAAGGAGCCCCACAGGACGCCCGCGAGCAGGCCGAAGGGGGTGGGGCGCGAGGCGGCCCTGAGCAGGTAGCGCGTCACGGCGCGGTGGGCCTTGCGCAGGTCGGAGGGGGCGACGGGCGCGTCCGCGAGGACGGCGTCGACGGTCCGGGCGAGTGAGGGGCTGGAGACCTCCACCGCCTCGCGGAACCGGGTGTCGGCGAGCAACTCCACCAGATGGGCGCGGAGTTCACCGGGCTCCGGGCCACTCCCTTCCGGCCGGTCCCGCACGTCGTCCCGCCAGGTCGCGCGGACCCCGGGCCGGGCCAGGAGCGGCGCCCTCAGCAGCACTCCGTCCGCGCAGTGAAACACCGGTTCCGTGCTGTCTCCACGCCGCATCTCTGTCATGTCCCCTTACTTGATGCACCATGAAACGGACCCAGGAATTCCCGGTTCCCCTCCCGGGGAACGACGCCACACTAACCCCGACATACCTCACCCGTAACCCCTTGACTCCGTCCGTTATTCGTACCTAGATTCCGCTCCTGTCGTCATAGGGCGACGATTCGACAGGTTCATAGGAAGGAATTCTCATGTCCGAGAACACCGCGCAGGACCTCTTCGACATCGACCTCACCGAGACCGCCATCCAGGACATCGCCTCCGAGACCGGGGCGGGCGCCATTTCCGGTGAGGAGTCCTGCTTCCGCACCTGCACGACCTGCTCGCTCTGCTGACGCGGGCCATGTGAAGAGCCGGTTCCGGCGACGTCGCACGTCGCCGGAACCGGCTCCTGGTGAGGCGGTCGGGCCACCCCCGCGCCCGTACGGCCGACCGGTGGCGCCGAGGGCAACGGGAATTGCCCTTGTGGGCGCGGGCCCCGGTCCTGGCGGGCATGATTTCCGAATTCCGGGCGTCGCCATTGACGTGCCCGGAATTTATCGGTAACGCTTTTCTCCGTCGTGCCGCATATTTTTCTGCGGTACGGAATATTTCTGCGCGTGCCGACACCTTTTTCCGTGCGCCGGCATCGGGCGCTCCGCCCGGCCGGATGAGGGCGGCAGCATCCATTCGGCTGCCGAATCCGCGGGCCGGAGCGCCCGCGCCCGGCTCAGCCCGGGCCGAAGTCGCTCATCAAGCGGGCCCTGGTGGACTCCGCCTGCGCCCGCACGGCCTCCACCACGTGCGGCTTGAACGCCGGGGTGTCGAAGTGCCGCACCAGACGGTCGAGCGTGGCGCCGGCCTCCTCCATGTCGCCCTGACGGGCATAGGCGCGCGCGAGACGCCGGGTGGCCATGCCCAGGGTGAGGTTGTCGACGCCCTTGCCCTGCTCGGAGACCTTCACGACCGGGCTGAGCTGCTCGATCGCGGACTTGGTGTCCGGGGCGCGGACGGTCAGTCCGGTCCGGTCGGGGCTCAGGCTCTTGAACTCGTGCTCGGCGTTGAGGCCCTTGACCATGCGCGCGTACACCGCGAAGGGGTGCTGGGCGTGCCGCTCGACGATCTCCTGGAGCGCGTCGTTGCCGGACCGCAGCGACGGCGAGTCGGAGCCGCGCAGCACGAGCAGTTTGCCCTGCTCCTCGCCCATCATCAGCTCGGCGAGCCGCTCGTCGGTGGCGCTGACCGGATGCCGGACGGTGACGCTCAGCACCGGCGAGACGATCCGGGAGCCGTCGGCGCCCTGGTAGGACGCGCGCAGCTGATAGGTGCCCGGCTGCTGGAAGTAGTGCCCGTCGCGGCCGTAGCCGATGTAGGCGCTGGAGTAGATCGCCGGACGGGTGGTGTCCAGCCGCACGGTCTCGTCGTGGTCGACGCACCGCAGCCGCAGCGGCCGGTAGAGCACCGTGCGCCCGGAGGGCTGCCGGATGGCGATGTTGACGAGTCCGTCGTCCGGGTGGAGATGCCCGTGGGCGGTGCGGCCGCGCAGGTCCGTGGTCTCCAGCTTCAGCTCCACGACGACGGGTTCACCGAACGCGAAGCCGCTCCGGGTGCCCCGCAGGCCGAGGCGCAGGCCCGACTCGTCGACGAGCGGCTCGTCGAAGAGCTCCGGGTCGATGTCGGCGGCACCGGTCGCGAAGGGGTTGGCCCCCATGATCACGTCGCGGTAGAAGCCGTGCCGCAGGTGGATCAGCTCGTTGTCGGTGAACTGGAAGGGGAAGTCGCCCCAGTACGCCGCCGTGCCGCTCGTGCCGGACGAGGACTGGTAGTTCTGCGGATAGTTCATCCAGGACAGGTCGCCGAACCCGCCCCTGGGGCCGAGCGGCGCCGGCGGCCGGGCCAGGTTCTTCTGCCAGGAGTGCAGCAGGTTGAAGGCGTGCCCGAGCTCGTGCACGTACGTACGGAGCTGGGCGCGCTGCGACTCGGGGTCGGTGCCCTTGATCAGGTCGTAGAAGACCGCGCAGCCCTGCCGCTGGAAGGAGTCGGCGGCGTCGAACATGATGCCGCGCACCCCCGACAGGCCCTCATAGCCGCTGGCCACCAGCAGCCACACCTTCCACTGCGGTACGTTCCGCCACAGGCTGAAGTTGGTCTGCATGGCGCCGTGCAGCTCGGAGTCGGTCCAGCCGTTGGAGCTGTCGGCGATGACGTTCGCGCCGCCGGTCACCAGCATCTGGATCCCGGCGTCGGTGTACGCGCCCGGCACGTTCAGGACGCGGGCGGGGCTGCCCGGAGGCCGCGGCAGCGCACCGGTGTTGTAGGAGAGGAACGGTATCTTGCCGGTCACCGAGTCCTGCTCCCACTGGACGACGCGGAAGTACGGCGAGACGTACGGGCACACGTAGTTCGCGCCCGCCTGTCCGGACGTGGTGAGGAACTGCACGGTGGCCGCGCCCGGCGACTGGTCGGTCCTGCGCCGCGGGACGGTGACCTGCACGACCGGGGCGCCAGCCTGCCAGGTGAACGTACCGAGTCCCCTGACGACGATCTGGGTGGCCGACGTGGTGACGGTCGGGCTGTGCACGACGAACGACCCGAAGTACGCCGTCGTGCCACCGCTGGTGCTGAAGAAGTCCCCGCTGAGCCTGCGCAGGACCTTGGAGCCGCTGCGGATGCTGTCCACGTCGACGCGCAGCTCCAGCTGGAAGCTGCCGCCGGTGCCGCGGTAGCGGCCGCTGACGGGGCGGTAGGGGAGGGCCGCGGCCGGCGCCTGCTCCCGCGGCACGGGCTGCTCTTCGGCGCCGATGGCCTCGACGGCCCCGGTGGGTTCCGTGCCGGTGTGTGCCGTGGCCACCTCCTGTTCCTGGCCGCTTGTCCACTCCTCCGTCGAGGGAAGGTCGGTCACGGGCGAGGCCGAGGATCCGGCCGTCCCGGTGGTCGGGTCACCGCTGGCTGTTGACATGGCGTCAAGTTCTCCGTTCAGCCTGGGAAATGTCATGGGGGGGATGGGGCGGTGCACGAGCGGCACCGCGGCAGACGCCGGTCAACGGCTCAGCTCCCGGCGCAGGACCGAGAGCTCGGCCGGTTCCAGACGGGTGGCGGCGAGGTCGGCGAGCGAGCGCTCCAGTGCGCGTTCCGCGTCCTGGAGCACCCGCTCGGCGCCGTTGCGGTCACGGACGACGACCACGCCGCCGGCGACCACGATCTCCACGACGTCGGCGCCCGGGTCACCGGTGATCCGCAGTCCTCGGTAGCCGAGGCCCTGCGGCGGGGCGGCCCCGGCGGGCGCCGGGGGCAGGGCGGCGATCCGGCACATCAGCTCGTGCGCGGCTTCCGGCGCGAGGCCGAAGGCCGGATTCGGCCGTCCGCTGTAGAGATCGATCTCGACGTCCATGGGTCGGTTACTTGATCCTCTGCCGTTGCGAGTTGCACCCGTAGAAGTACCCGCAGAAGAGCGTGTACGGACCGCGGTTGGCGGTCTCCGGGTTGAAGATGACGTTGCCGCTGTTGTCCGTGTTGCGGGCGGCGGTGCCGCCGGGCTTGTGGCCCCAGAAACCCTCCTGCTGCTTGCGGTACCAGTGGAAGTCGATGAAGCCGGGGCCGGGGGCGACGACCAGCGCCACCAAATAGCGCGGCTTTTCGGCGTCCGGGAAACAGTCGAACCGGTGGTGCATCCCGTCGCACAGTGACGCACGCGTCATTTCGGCACAGGTGATGGCCTTGTACATGTTGCCGCAACCACGGCCCGGCTGGGCGAACGTATTCGTCCGCCAATTGCTGGCGTAGTTGTAGCAGTTGTTGTTGAGGCGGACGGTCGAGTCGTTGTTCCAGAATCCCGGGTTGAACGCACCGAGCTCGATGGTGCAGGTGGCCTTCGTGGTGGTCTCCTGCGGACCTTGTTCCGCTCCCGCTTCCGTTTCGCCCTCCGCCTGAGCGGTCCTGTCGGTGACGGTGAGCCCGCCGGGGGCGGCCAGTTGCGGGATCAGGTACTCGCGCAGCGAGGAGTCCAGCGGGGGCGTCGCCTCGCCGGAGTCCGCCGGCTCCCCGCTCTCCATCAGGGTGACCAGCCGCTCGCCGATCGCGGCCGCCTGGCCGCCGCGCGCGTGGGCGCCGACCGGCAGGTAAAGCCTGGGCTCACTGCCGAACTCGCGTCCGAACTCGTCGTTGAGCGGTTCGATCCAGAATCCGCGGACACCGAGCCCGCCCTGGGCCGGGGCGTCGGCCAGGAACAGGTTCCGGTTGCTGTCCACCTCACGGAGCAGGGCGCGTACTTCGCTCGCGTCGGTGATGTCGGAGACGGGATCGGGGAGGCCGGAAAAGATATCGGCCGTGATGCGGAGCATATGTTTTCCCCCTGACTTTTTTGCGCAGCAGTGGATTGCCGGGGGACTTTTCGGCCCCCGGTCGGCTGTCCCCGGGGTTCCGAGGCCGCAGGGAATCTTGTGGTGGCTCCGCTGCGCCGGTTGTATTGACAAGGGATATACACCGCACCGTAGTTGGCGTCAACGGAAAGAATGGGACCTGGTGTTTATCGACCAGCACCTACGGCACTTGCAGCGGATCAGTACGCCAAAATCGCTATCGCGATTGGATATCCGGAAGCGGCGCATTCCGTACCGGTCCGGCGCGCGGTTCGTCACCGTGCACCACCGGCGCCGCCCGGCCGGGCCGTCAGCGGTGCGGGACGATCGCGACCGGGCTCGTGGCGTGGTGGATCACCGCGTGTGCCGTCGCCCCGAAGTGCGGTCCCGCGGCGATGCGCCGGCCCAGCACGAGCAGCCCCGCCGCCGGGGTGGCGTCGACCAGCCGACGGCCCGCCGCGCCGTGCGGGAGCCGCTCGGTGACCTGTGTGGCGGGGAACTTGTGCCGCCAGGGTGCGAGCGCGGCGGTGAGCAGGTGCGACTTCGCGAGCACGGGGGCGTCGGCGCCGGGCGCCAGAGGAACGGCCCAGGCGTGCAGGACGTGCAGGGGAGCGCCGCGCAGGGCCGCGGTGACGAACGCGAATTCCAGCAGTTCGTCGCAGGGATGGTCCAGGTCGAGTCCCAGGACGACCGGGCCGTGCGGTCCTGGCACCTGGTCCCGGCGCTGTGCCCAGGGGCGTTCGTCGGCGCGGACCAGGACGACCGGGCAGGAGGCGCGCGCCGCGACGGCGGCGGCCACCGACCCGACCAGGGCGCCCGTGAGCGCGCCGAGACCGCGGGAGCCGAGCACGCACAAGGTGGAGTACGCGGCCGCCGCCAGCAGCTCCCGCACCGGGGACCCGGGAACCTCCTCGTCGAGGATGCCCAGGTCGGGATAGGCGGTGGAGATCCGCAGGACGGCCCGGTCGAGGGCGTCGCGCTCCCGCTGGGCCGGCGCGTCGATCTCCGGCAGCCCGCTGGGCCGCGACGGCCGGTCGAAGACGTGGACGAGATGGAGCGGCAGTTCGCGGCGCAGTGCCTCGCGGGCCGCCCAGTCGACGGCGGCCAGACTCTCGGGCGAGCCGTCGAGGCCCGCGGTGACGGGTTGTCGGCCGGTCATGGGGCCACCTCCGTGGTGAGGCCAGGAAGTTTCGGCTGTGCGGGACCACGGCCGCCGGACAGGCCGGGACACGGGCCCGTCGTGCGCTCGGCGGCGGCCGTACTGCGGACCGTCGCACCGGCACGTCCGCACGGCGAGAGGCGGATCGGCCCCGGCGGGGGACGTTCGGCCCCTACCGGAGGCCGCCGCGCCGTCCCCACAGTGGCGGCACGGGGCCGCGGAAGGAGGGGCGATGTCCGCGCGGACACGGATCGCGGTGATCGGCGTCGGCAACGAGTTCCGGCGCGACGACGGAGTGGGTCCGGCGGTGATCGCCCGCCTGCGGGCACGCGCCGCCGGCCGCCCGCTGCCACCGGGGATGCTCCTCGCCACCTGTGACGGCGACCCCGCCCGGCTGATCGGGTTGTGGGAGGGCGCGGAACTCGCGGTCGTCGTCGACGCCGCCCACGCGCACCCCGCCCGCCCCGGCCATGTGCACCGGCTGTCGCTCGCCGCCGGTGCGCCGGGCCGTCCGCCGACGACCAGCTCGCACGGACTCGGACTCGGTGAGGCCGTGGAACTCGCCGGGATCCTCGGCCGGTTGCCCGGACAACTGGTCGTGTACGCGGTCGAGGGCGCTGACGACTCCCTGGGGACGGAGCTGTCCCCGGCCGTCGCGCGCGTGGTGGAGCCGCTCGCCGACGACGTGGAGAGCGAGGTCACGCGGCACCGTGACACCGCCGCGCGCGGGAGGTGATCAGGTGAGCACGCCGGAGCGCAGCGCCCTGCACTTCGAGGCGTTCGGGACGGTCCAGGGGGTGGGCTACCGCCCCTTCGTGCACCGGCTCGCGACCGCGCTCGGCCTGGACGGCTGGGCCGTCAACGCCGACGGCCACGTGGAGGGCGAGATCGCCGGACCGCCGTACGCCGTCGACGAGTTCACCGTGCGGCTGCGCAGCGGGGCGCCCGCGCTGGCCCGGGTGCGGCACGTACGGCTGAGCGCCGTGCGCGGACAGCCCCCGCGAGCCGGTTCCGGCTTCACCGTGCGGCGCAGCGACCCCGGTCCCGCCGCACCGCCCGGCCCGCGGGAGATCCCGCCCGACGCCGCGATCTGCGGCGCATGCCTGCGGGAACTCCTGGACCCCGAAGACCGCCGGTTCCGCTACCCGTTCATCAACTGCACCGACTGCGGGCCGCGCGCCACGGTCATCGAGGACCTGCCCTACGACCGCGTCCGCACCACCATGCGGCGCTTCCCGCTCTGCGCCGACTGCGCGGCGGAGTACGCCGACCCCGCCGACCGCCGCTTCCACGCCGAACCCCTCGCGTGCCCCGCCTGCGGCCCCCGCCTCTCCTGGGGAGCGCTGAGCGGGGAGAGCGCGCTGCGCGCCGCGGTCAAGGCCGTGGAGGGCGGCGGGATCGTCGCGGTGAAGGGCCTCGGCGGCTATCAGCTGGTGTGCGACGCCACCGACGAATCGGCGGTGCGGGCACTGCGCGAGCGCAAGAACCGCCCGGCCAAGCCCTTCGCCGTCATGGTCCAGGACCTGGCGGCCGCACGGGAGTTGGCGCGCGTGTCACCGGCCGAGCGCGCGGCCCTGGAATCGTCGGCACGCCCCGTGGTCCTGCTCGCCGCCCGGGGGACGGGGACGGCCCGCGCCGTCCGTCCGGGCACGCGGCGCATCGGCCTGCTCCTGCCCACCACCGGGCTGCACCATCTCCTCGTCCGTGAACTCGCCCGGCCGCTCGTCGTCACGAGCGGGAACCTCGCCGACGAGCCGATCGCCACGGACGACGTCCGGGCGCGCCGCACGCTGGCCGCGGTCGCCGACGGATTCCTCGCCCACGACCGGCCGATCCGCGCCCGCTACGACGACTCGGTCGTGCAGGTGACCGGCGCCACCTCGCGTACCGTCCGCAGGGCGCGCGGCCTCGCCCCCGCTCCACTGCCGCTGACCGTCGCGGCGCCCGTGCCCCTGGTGGCCGTCGGCGCCCAGCTCAAGCACACCTTCGCCCTGGCGGACGGGCACCACGCCCATCTCTCCGCGCACGGCGGGGATCTCGCGGACGCGACCGCGCTGGACGCCTTCACCGACGCGTACGCCGATCTGACGCGGCTCACGGGCATCACCCCGCGCGCCGTCGCCCACGATCTGCACCCCGGCTATCTCTCCACCCAGTGGGCGCGGGCCGGGCAGTTGCCCCGCGTGCCCGTCCAGCACCACCACGCCCACCTGGCCGCGTGCGCGGCGGAACACGGGCTGGCCACGCCGTTCGTCGGGGTGGCCTACGACGGCCTGGGCCTCGGCGACGACGGGACGCTGTGGGGCGGCGAGATCCTGGTCGCCGACCTGGCCGGATACCGCCGCGCCGCCCGGTTCGCGACCGTGCCGCTGCCGGGCGGTGAGGCGGCGGTCCGCCACCCGTACCGCATGGCCCTCGGCTATCTGCACGGCACGGAACTCCTCGGCAGCCCCCGCCCGTACCCCTGGCTGACCAAGCCCTTCACCGACCGTCTCGATCCGGCCGAGGCAGCCGTGGTGCGTGCCATGGTGGCGCGGGGCATCAACGCGCCGCGCGCGTCGAGCGCCGGACGCCTCTTCGACGCGGTGGCGAGCCTCCTTGGCCTCGTCGACTCCGTCAGCCACGAGGGCGAGGCCGCGGCCGCGCTGGAGGACAGCGCCGGGGACGAGAGCGCCCTGCCGTTGGCCCACCGCGTCGTGCGGGCCGACGGCCTGTGGGTCTACGACCCCGCGCCGACCCTGATCGACCTCCTGGACCGCAGACACCGCGGCGAGCCCGTGTCCGCGCTCGCCGCGGCCTTCCACACCACCGTGGCCGTCGTGACCTGCGAACTCGTCGGGAGAGCCGTCGAGGACGGCGCCCCGCGCACGGTCTGTCTCGCGGGCGGCTGCTTCCTCAACCGCCGTCTGCTCGCCGAGGTCGAGTGCCGGCTGCGCGCACGGGGACTGCGGGTCCTGGTCCCCGGCGCCGTGCCGGTGGGCGACGGCGGGATCAGTTACGGACAGGCGGCGGTCGCCGCCGCCCGGCTCGCGAAGGAGTGACCCCGATGTGCCTCGGCATTCCCGGCAGGGTGCTGACGACCAGGGACGACGACGGACTCCGCATGGCCACCGTCGACTTCGGCGGGGTCCGCCGCGAGGTGTGCCTCGCCTACACCCCGACGGCCGCGGTCGGTACGTACGTCGTCGTGCACGTCGGCTTCGCCATCACCGAGGTCGACGAGGCGGAGGCCGAGCGGACCCTGGACGTCCTGAGAGCCATGGCGGGCGCAGTGGAGGCGGAGCTCGGCGAGCCGCTGCCCGGCCCCTGAACGGCCCGTCGGCCCAGGGCCGTTCGGCCCCCGTTCGGCCCCGCTCGGCCCTTGGGCCTCGCCCCAGCCGCGCCCGAGCCTGGAAAGGGGCGACCGGCGGACGGGAGCTCCCGGACGACGGAGGACGACCGGAACGGCCCGCGCCAAGGGACCCCGGTGCGCCGACGCGCCAGGGAGGAGACAGGGATGAAGCACAGCAAGATCGGTTCCGTGATGACCGGCGACGTCGTCAGCGCCCGGTACGGCACGCCGTTC
>NZ_LIRJ01000308.1 GCF_001419745.1 Streptomyces silaceus
CGGGGCCGCTTCCGCACGCAGACGCCCAAGGAACAGCTGACGGCGGCCCTGGGCGAGCCGCCGCGGTGGCTGCCCGACGCCGACGACCCCGCGCGGGAGCGGCGCTGGGGCTACTCCAACACCAACTACGTCGTCGCGGGCCTGGTCGTCGAGGCCGTCACCGGACACTCCTGGGCGCAGGAGGTCCACGAGCGGATCATCGAACCGCTCGGCCTGCGCGGCACCTTCACCCCCGGCACGTCGCCGTACGTGCCGCGGCCCACGGCCACCGCGTACACGTACTTCCCGAAGGAGAGCAGGCCCACCGACACCACGCTGGGCTTCGGCGGGGGCGCGGACGGCTGCGTGATCAGCACGGCCCACGACCACGGCGTGTTCCTGCGGGCGCTGCTCGGGGGCCGGCTGCTGCGGCCCGCGCAGCTGGCGGCGATGCGGGAGACCGTGCCCGCCGACGACTGGATCCCGGCGGACGGCGTCCGCTACGGCCTGGGCCTCGCCTGGCGGCCGGTGGCCGGGCGCGACGACGGCATCTGGTTCCACGGCGGGACCAGTCTCGGCTCCCTCTCCGAGTGCGGTGTGACCCCGGACGGCGCCACCGCCGTCACCAGCGCCGCCTTCACCCTGAGGCTCGACGGCCCGGCGCAGGAGGCGCAGGCGCGGGCTACGCTGCGGATGGTGGACGCGGCGCTGGCGGCCCGCTGACGGCGGCCGGGTCCGCGTCCCGCCGGGGCGGGGTCCCGCGCGGCAGCCGCGCCGCCACGGCCGTGCCGAGTGCGGCCAGTGCGGCGAGCGCCGTCAGCGTCGGGCCCATCGCGGAGAGGAACTCCCCGTCGGACCACCGCGGCCCGGGACCTTGCGGCCCGGTGGTGGAGGCCAGGGCGGACATCAGCGTGGTCGCCGCGGCGATGCCGAGGGCGGGGCCGACGTTCATCGCGGTCTGCTGGAGGCCGCCCGCGACTCCGGCGTCGGCCACCGGGGCATGGCGCACGACGACGGCCGTCGCGGCGACCATCACCGTGCCGAACCCCGCGCCGACGAGCAGGAAGGCGCCGCCCGTCGCCAGCGGTCCCGCGTCCGGACCCAGGCGGGACAGGGCCAGGACGCCCGCGGTGAGCAGGGCCGTCGCCGAGGTGACCGTCCGCCGGGCGCCCCACCGCCGCAGCACCACGGCGCCGAGCGGCGCGCCCGCCACCATCGCCACGGCGAGCGGCAGCGCCCGCAGCGCGCTGCCCAGCGGGTCGAGCTCCAGGACGTCCTGGAGGAAGTACGTCGCCACGAACAGGGCCCCGAACATCGCCGCGGAGGCGGCCACCAGGACCGCGAGGGCGGGCCCGACCGCGGCCGAACCAACCAGCCGGGGCGGCACCAGCGGGCTCGCCGCGCGCCGCTCGCGCAGGACGAACGCCCCGCACACGACCGCCGTCGCGAGGAACCCCGCCACGGGGGCCGCGGGCCCGCCCGCCTCGGGCAGGCCGACGAGCGTGTGGACGAGGCAGGCGAGCGCGACGGCGAGCAGTCCGGCGCCGGGCAGGTCGAGGCCGGGCGCGGGACCCGGCCGAGGCGGCTCGGGCACCCGCACCAGCAGCGCGAGCAGACCGATCGCGAGGGCGGGCACGACGCTCAGGAAGAAGACGAAACGCCAGCCCAGGTGCGTCGCGAGCGCCCCGCCGAGCACGGGCCCGGCCGCCGCCGCGAGGCCGATCGCGCTCGTCCGCAGCGCGATCGGCATGCCGAGCCGGTCCGGCGGGAACGCGGCCCGCAGCATCCCGAGCGTGGCGGGCTGGAGCAGCGCCCCGAAGATGCCCTGGGCGACGCGCAGGGCGATCACCCAGCCGACGCCGGGGGCGCAGCCGACCCCCGCCGACGCTGCCGCGAAGCCGAGGGTCCCGACGGCGAAGAGGCGCCGGTGGCCGTACCGGTCGCCGAGCCGCCCCGCGAAGACGAGGAGGCTCGCCACGGCGATCAGATAGCCGGTGCTGGTCCACTGGACCGCGGTGAACGAGGCGTCCAGATCGCGCTGCAGGGCGGGCTGGACGACAGTCAGGACGGTGCCGTCCAGCGCGACGACCATGGCACCGACGACGCTGCAGGCGAGGGTGAGGCGGCGGTGGAT
>NZ_LIRJ01000309.1 GCF_001419745.1 Streptomyces silaceus
GGTCTGGGCCTGGGGCTGAGCTTGGGCCTGGGGCTGGGGCGGAGGCACGGCCGGCGTCTGGGCCAGTGTCGGGAGCAGTGCCGGCACCGGTACCGGTACTCGTATCAGCGCCCGCAGTTCGGGATGCGTCGGCGCCACCATCCTCGCCACCACCCGCACCACCACTCCCGCCCACCCCGACAGCCAGCGGTCCGAGCCGCAGCACCGCCTCGTCGCCGAGGCCGAGCGGATGGCGTCCCGCGGCCAGTACCCGTACCTCCGGGGCCTCTTCGAGGAGCGCCCTGACCAGCCGTACGCACTCGCCCCGCACCGGATCGAAGTCGTCGAGCACCAGCAGCATCCGCCGGGCCCGCAACCGCGCCACCAGTTCCGCGCCGCCCACGGACGGCCCGGACCCGCCGGACTCGCCGTCGGCCGTTCCGTCCATCGCGTCGGCCACCGCCTGGGCGACCGACCGCCGTCGCGGCGGCCCGCCGTCCCACCACCGCACCCGCACCACACCGTCCGGCAGCGAACCGCCCACCGCGGCGGCCGCGTGCTCGGCGAGCAGGCTCTTGCCGACCCCCGCGCCGCCCACCACCGTGACCAGCCGCCCCTGGGCGAGCATTCTGCGCAGCGCCCCCAGCTCCTCGGCCCGTCCGACCAGACCGCCGGCCCGCGGGCCTTCCGGCCGGCGGGAACTCTCCCCGTGACCCCGTTCTCGCACGCCTCTCCACTCCGTCTCGCGTTCGACCACACCGCGAGCCTTGCTGCCCGCCCCGTGCCACCGTCCCGGTGCAGAATCGTCACTGCACCGATTTCGGCCGCTCGTCTAACTCCCCACCCGCAACCGGAGTAGTGAAGCGCCGAAACGAATCATGCGAGGCAGCGACTCGTCGAGCGTCTGTGCGGTTCGAGGGGTGTGGGAAGCCCGGAGCGGGCCGGAGTCAGGTGGATCACCGCGTCCTGCGTCCTGTCAGTCGTGACCGACGTATCCCCTGTCGACAGACCACCGTCCGGCATATCCCCGACGGAGCCCTCCCCGGGTGCACCGGGCGACGGCCGGGCCTCCGGCGCGGCTGCCGCTGCCTCCGCGGCCCCCGTCGCCTCCGAGCGGCTGCCCGCGAAGGAGACCTGGCGCGCGCTGTACCAGCACTTCCGGCCGCACCGCGGAGTGGTCGCCCTCGGTGCCCTCCTGACGCTGATCGGCTCGGCGTCCGGGCTCGCCCAGCCGCTCGCGGCGGGGGCGCTGGTGAACCGGCTCGGCGGCGACGAGCCGATCGTCGGCATCCTGCTGCTCCTCACCGGGCTCGTGGTCGTCGGCGCCGCGATCGAGGCGATGGGGGCGTACGTCCTGGAACGCACGGCGGAGTCCGTGGTGCTCGCCGCGCGGCGCACCCTGATCGGACGCCTGCTGCGGCTGCGGCTGCCGGAGGTGGAGCGGACCCAGCCGGGCGACCTGATGTCGCGGATCACCTCGGACACCACACTGTTGCGGGCGGTGACCACGCAGTCCGTGGTGTCGGCGGCGTCCGGCGTGCTCACCTTCCTCGCGACGATCGTGCTGATGGGGCTGATGGACCCGGTCCTGCTCGGCGTCACGCTCGGGGTGATCGTGCTCATCGGCGGCGCGGTGGCCCTGCTCATGCCGAAGATCGCCCAGGCGACCCAGCGTTCCCAGGAGGCGGTGGGCACCATCTCCACCGCGCTCGAGCGGGCGTTCGGCGCCTTTCGCACGCTCAAGGCGTCCGGCGCCGAACAGCGCGAGGCCGCCGCGGTGGAGGCCGCCGCGCAGGAGGCCTGGCGGCACGGCGTGCGCTCGGCGAAGTGGCAGTCGGTGGCGGGGACTTCGGTGGCGCTCGCGGTGCAGGTGTCGTTCCTCGCGGTGCTCGGGATCGGCGGCGCGCGGGTCGCGTCCGGCACGATATCCGTCGCGACGCTCGTGACGTATCTGCTCTTCCTCTTCTACTTGATCGACCCGGTGTCGCGCATGGTCGACGCGGCGACGCAGTACCAGAAGGGCTCGGCGGCGATCGCCCGGATCGTACAGGCGGAACGCCTGGAGACGGAGGAGATCGGGGAGCCGGGCACGGCGGGGGAGCCGGACCGGGCCGCGGCCGGCGCGATGTCGGTGGTCTTCGACGACGTGACCTTCCGCTACCGCGACGACCTGCCCTACGTCCACCACGGCGTGAGCTTCGAGGTGCCCGGCGCGGGCATGACGGCGTTCGTCGGCCCGTCCGGCGCGGGCAAGACGACCGTGTTCGGCCTGGTCGAGCGGTTCTACGAGGCGACCGGCGGCCGGATCCTCGTGGACGGCAAGGACGTCGGGGACTGGCCGCTCGCCGACCTGCGGGCCGCCATCGGGTACGTCGAGCAGGACGCGCCCGTCCTCGCGGGCACCCTGCGCGAGAACCTGGTCTTCGCGGCGCCCGACGCCGACGACGCCGCGATCCACGACGTCCTCGTGCGCGCGCGGCTGGACACGATGGTCGAGCGGCTCCCCGACGGGCTCGACACCGTCGTCGGCCACCGGGGCTCCAAGCTGTCCGGCGGCGAGCGTCAGCGGGTGGCGATCGCCCGCGCGCTGCTGCGCAAGCCGCGCCTCCTGCTGCTCGACGAGGCGACCTCGCAACTGGACGCGGTCAACGAACTGGCCCTGCGGGACGTCGTGGCCGAGGTGTCCCGCGAGGTCACGGTCCTGGTGGTGGCGCACCGGCTGTCGACGGTGACGCTGGCGGACCGGATCGTCGTGATGGACGCGGGCCGGGTGCGCGCGGTCGGCACGCACGCCGACCTGGTGGCGGACGACCCGTTGTACGGGGAGCTGGCGGCGACCCAGTTCCTGGCGACATCGGCGTGACGGGCCGGGCGGAGGGCGTGCATGACGGAGGGCGCGCACGACGGAAGGCACGCATGGCGGAGACGACAGCGGCGGCACCGCGAGCGCGCGGGCCACGGGAGCGAAGGGGTGCCATGACACGCGAGGACACGAGCGTCGACGGAGTGCGTGAGTCGGAGGGAGCCGGAGGTGCCTCTTCCGGGGCGCGGAGATCCGTCGGCACGTCCACCCCGCTGCCCCCGCCTGTCTTCACCAGCCCCTGGTTCGTGCCGAGCAGCCTGCGTTCCGTGGTCTACCGTGACGGCATGACGCATCCGAGCCCCAGTACGATCCATGACCGCTACGCCGCCCGAATCGTCGACCAGACCGCCCAGTTGACCTCCGTCGTCGAGGGCGCGGACGCCACCGCGCCGGTGCCCGGGTGCCCCGGCTGGACCCTCGCCCACCTCCTGCGTCACGTCGGCGGCACGCACCGCTGGGCCGAGACCGTCGTCCGGACCCGCGCCACCGAGCCCGTCCCGGACGAGCAGGTCAACGACGTCACCCCCGAAGCGGACGACGACATCCCCACGCTGTCCGCCTGGCTGACCGAGGGTGCCGCGCTGTTCGCGGACACCCTGCGGGCGACGGACCCGGAGACCCGGGTGTGGACCGTCGCGCCGAACGGCACCCCGTCCTTCTGGGCCCGCCGCATGACGTACGAAACCGTCGTCCACCGCTTCGACGCGACCGCCGCGGTCGGCGCGAAGTACACCCTCGACGCGGACGTCGCCATCGACGGCCTCGACGAGTGGATCGAACTCAGCACCCTGCCGCAGGCGTTCCCCTCGCGGGACGCGTACGACGCGCTGATCGGCCCCGGCCGCTCGATCCACTTCCACGCCACGGACGCCCCCGAGGGCGAGGGGGAGTGGCTGATCGACCTCGGCGAGGCTCCCAGCACCTGGAGCCACGGCCACCGGAAGGCGACGTCCGCCGTGCGCGGTCCGCTCGCCGACCTCCTGCTCCTCCTCTACCAGCGCCGTACCGCGACGCCCGCCGACGGGATCGAGGTCCTGGGCGACGAGACCCTGTTCGCCTCGTGGCTGCACGGGGCGGGTGACTGGCTGCGCAGGTGACGCGTGAAGGGCCCGGTCCCGCCAAGGCGGGTCCCGGCCCCTCGTGGTGAGGGGTTCGTCGTACGGCACGGATCCCTCGGCCGATCTTGGGTGGCTCGTACGAACACAGGTCGTCCTCTCTCCCCTAGCGTCATGAGCGTGTCTCTAGGGAGGAGTCGAAGGTGACCGACGATCTGCAGGTACGGCCGCCCGAGGTCGCCGCGATGCTCGCGGACCTCGAAGAACTGGTGGTGTGCGAGTCCTTCTCCGCGGACCACGACGCGGTGGCGCGCAGCGCGGACGTCGTGGCCGCGCAGGGGACCCGCCACCTCGGCGCCCCGCCGGAGCGCGTCGTCGTCGACGGCGTGACACATCTGCGGTGGACGTTCGGCACCCCGCGGGTACTGCTCCTCGGGCACCACGACACGGTGTGGCCGATGGGCTCGCTCGCCACGCACCCGTGGTCGGTGCGCGACGGTGTCGCGCGCGGCCCCGGCGTCTTCGACATGAAGGCCGGCCTGGTGCAGATGTTCCACGCCCTGGCCTCGCTGCCCTCCCTGGAGGGCGTCTGCGTCCTGGTGACCGGCGACGAGGAGGTGGGCTCCGACACCTCGCGGGCGCTCATCGAGGAGGCCGCGCGGCAGTGCGAGGCCACCTTCGTGCTGGAGGCGTCGGCGGACGGCGGCGCGCTGAAGACCGGCCGAAAGGGCACCTCCGCCTACGAGTTGGTGGTGCACGGCAAGGCCGCCCACTCCGGCCTCGAACCGGAGAAGGGCGTCAACGCGGCCGTGGAGGCCGCCCATCTCGTCCTCGCCCTCGACGGCCTCGCCGCGGCCGCTGACCGTGATGCCCGGCCGGGCTGGCGCACCACGGTCGTCCCCACGGTGGTCGGCGCGGGGTCGACGACCAACACCGTGCCCGCGCGGGCGAAGGTCAGCGTCGACGTCCGCGTCCCGACCCTCGGCGCGCAGGAGCGGGTGGACGCGGCACTGCGGGCGCTGCGGACGACCGTGCCCGGGGCCCGCCTTGAGGTGCGCGGCGGACCCAACCGGCCGCCGCTGGAGGAGAGTTCCTCCGCCGGCCTCTACGAGCGCGCCCGCGCCCTCGCCCCGGGGCTCGGCCTGGAGTCGCTGACCTCGGCGTCGGTGGGCGGCGCGTCCGACGGCAACATCACCGCCGGGCTCGGCTGCCCGACGCTGGACGGCCTCGGCGCCGTCGGCGGCGGCGCCCACGCCGACCACGAGCACGTGGTCGTCGCGGAGATGGCGCCCCGCGCACGGCTGCTCGCCGCGCTGGTGGGGGAGTTCACCCCATGAGCGGCCTGGATGTCCGCGAGCTGCACGAGCTGTGCGAACTGGACGGCGTCAACGCCCTGTTCGAGCGGATCTGGGGCTCCGCGCCCGGCGCCTCCCCGATGGGGGTCGAACAGATGCGGGCACTGTCCCACGCCGGCAACTACGTCGCCGGCGCCTTCGCCGAGGGGCGCCTCGTCGGCGCGTCCGTGGCGTTCTTCGCGGCCCCCGTGGGGCAGGCGCTCCACTCGCACGTCACCGGGGCGCTGCCCGGCCACGGTGCGGGCCTCGCCCTCAAGCGCCACCAGCGCGCATGGGCCCTGGCCCGCGGCCTGTCCACGATCACCTGGACCTACGATCCGCTGGTGCGGCGCAACGCCCACTTCAACCTCGCCAAGCTCGGCGCGCGCCCGGTGGAGTACCTCACCAGCTTCTACGGCCCGATGGACGACGCGATCAACGGCGGCGACGACACCGACCGCGCCCTCGTCGCCTGGGAGCTGTCCCACCCCTCGGTGGTCGCCGCCACGGCCTCCGACGCCCCGCCCGTGTCCGTCCCCGCCGACGCCGTGACCGCGCTGTCCGTGCGGGACGGCCGCCCGGCCGTCGGCCGCCTCGACGCCCGCACGCTGCTCGTCGAGGTCCCGCCCGACATCGAGGGCCTGCGCCGCGCCGACCCGGGCGCGGGCAAGGCCTGGCGCCTCGCCATGCGCGAGGTGCTGGGCGGTCTCCTCGCCGAAGGGGCCCGCGTCACCGGCTTCCACGACCGCACCCGCTACGTCGTCACGCGCGACCTCCCCGCATGACCCGCGACCCCTCCCAGGAGCCAGCCACCGTGAAGATCACCGGAATCGAACTGCGCCGGATCGCGATGCCCCTGCGGGCACCGTTCAGGACCTCCTTCGGCGTCGAGACCGCCCGCGACGTCCTGCTCGTGCGCGTGGTGACGCCCGAGAGCGAGGGCTGGGGCGAGTGCGTCGCGATGTCCGAGCCCCGCTACTGCTCGGAGTACGTCGACGGGGCGGCCGACGTGCTGCGCCGCTTCCTCGTCCCGGCGCTGCCTGTGCGGGCGGACGCCTACGCGGTCAAGCGGGCCATGAAGCCGTTCAAGGGCCACAAGATGGCCAAGGCGGCACTGGAGACGGCCGTGCTCGACGCCCAACTGCGCGCCGCGGGCCAGTCCTTCGGGGCGTACCTCGGCGCCGAGCGCGCGCGCGTGGCGTGCGGCGTGTCGGTCGGCATCATGGACTCCGTGCCCGAACTCCTCGATGCCGTGGGCGGGTTCATCGACGAGGGATACGTACGCATCAAGCTCAAGATCGAACCCGGCTGGGACGTGGAGCCGGTGCGCGCCGTGCGGGAGCGGTTCGGCGACGACCTGCTCCTCCAGGTGGACGCCAACGCCGCCTACACCCTGGCCGACGCCCGGCAGCTCGCCAAGCTCGACGCCTTCGACCTGCTCCTGGTCGAGCAGCCGCTCGCCGACGACGACCTCGTCCAGCACGCGGCGCTCGCACGGCAGTTGCGCACCCCGGTGTGCCTGGACGAGTCGATCGAGTCCGCGGAGGACGCCGCGGCGGCCATCACGCTGGGCGCCGCGTCGGTCATCAACATCAAGCCGGGCCGCGTGGGCGGCTATCTGGAGGCCAAGGCCATCCACGACCTGTGCGTGGCCCACGGCGTCCCGGTGTGGTGCGGCGGCATGCTGGAGACGGGCCTGGGGCGCGCCGCGAACGTCGCGCTCGCCGCGCTGCCCGGCTTCACCCTGCCCGGCGACACCTCGGGCTCGCGCCGCTACTTCGCGACCGACGTCACCGAGCCGTTCGAGCTGAGCGACGGTCACCTCGACGTCCCCACGGGCCCCGGCCTCGGTGTCGAGCCGCTCGCCGACGTGCTGGACCGGGTGACCACGGCCAAGGAGTGGATCCGCCTCTGACCGACCGGCTCGGAAGGCTCTGGCCGTGACCGGCCGGAGGTGGCCAACCACTGCTTCCGGCCGGATAACGGCGTCTTCTCGCCATCCTGACTGCACTCTGTGACCAACTGAATACGTTGTGTCAGCTTGTGGTCATGAAGAACTCCGCCGTGTTCTGCACCGTCGTGCCGCCCCACGTCCTCGACAAGCTCGCCCAGCACGAGGACCCCGTCGTGTTCGGACCCGCGCGCCGCACCCTGGAGCGTGACGCCCTGCTGCGCACCCAGCGCCGCATCACCACGGTCCGCGCCGCCGCCGCCCCCGCGGGCACGCCCTCCGACCGGCCCGACCGCACGATCTACGACGCCGGGCACACCGAGACGCTGCCCGGCACCAAGGTCCACTCGGAGAGCGACCAGGCTTCCGGTGACGCCAGTGTCAACCGCGCGCACGCCGGGCTCGGCGCGACCTTCGACCTGTACCTCAAGGCGTACGGACGGCACTCGATCGACGACTCCGGGCTGCCGCTCGTCGCGTCCGTGCACTACGGCGAGCAGTACGACAACGCCTTCTGGGAGGGCGAGCAGATGGTGTTCGGCGACGGCGACGGCGAGCTCTTCCTCGACTTCACCATCCCGGTGGACGTCATCGGCCACGAACTGACCCACGGCGTCACGCAGTACAGCGCCAACCTGGACTACTTCGGCCAGTCCGGAGCGCTGAACGAGTCGGTGTCCGACGTGTTCGGCTCCCTCATCAAGCAGTACGCGCTCGGCCAGAACGCGGAGGAGGCCGACTGGCTCATTGGCGCCGGTCTGCTCGGGCCGCGCATCAACGGCGAGGCCCTGCGGTCCATGAAGGCTCCCGGTACGGCGTACGACGACCCGCAGCTCGGCAAGGACCCGCAGCCCGCCACGATGGACGACTACGTGCGCACCGGCCGGGACAACGGCGGCGTGCACATCAACTCCGGCATCCCCAACCACGCGTTCTACCTGCTGGCCTCGGCGCTCGGCGGCAACGCCTGGGAGCGCGCGGGGAAGATCTGGTACGCCGCGCTCACCGGCGGCGAACTCTCCACGGACGCCCAGTTCGACGACTTCGCCCGGCTCACCGCGGCGACCGCGCGCACCCTGTTCGGTGACGGCGACGAGGTTCAGGCGGTCCTGAAGGCGTGGTCGCAGGTCGGCGTCCCGACCTCGTAGCCGCCCCGGGCCGCCCCTCCCGCGCGGCCGGACTCTCTCGGCGGGCCGCCCCTCCCGTGCGGCCCGCCCCGGTCTCTTGCCGTGGACGTCCATTGGTATGGACATGCCCAACCCGTGGGGCTAATCTCGGACTTGGTCTAGACCGCGTCGGACGTGTGCCCTCCGGTTGTTCCCGTACTGCCGTCCTGTGCTCGCTCCTCGATCCGGCAGTGCCTCCGAGGCGCCCGTCCGTCCCACCCGCAACCTCGGACCACGGGAGCACACCATGCGCAAGAGAAGGTTCACCTCGTTACTCCTGGGCCTCGGCCTCGCCGGCTCGGCCATGCTGGCCACCAGCGGCAGCGCCCAGGCCCACGGCTACACCGACTCGCCCGTCAGCCGCCAGCAGTTGTGCGGCAACGGCACCGTCAAGAACTGCGGGCAGATCCAGTGGGAGCCGCCGAGCGTGGAGGGGTCCAAGGGATTCCCCGCGCGCGGGCCCGCCGACGGGCACATCTGCTCGGGCGGCATCGGGCGCTTCTCCGAACTGGACGACCCGCGCGGCGGCAACTGGCCCGCCACCCAGCTGACCGCGGGTCAGAACCACACCTTCGTCTGGCGGATCACGGCCCGGCACGCCACCACCGACTTCCGCTACTACATCACCAAGGACGGCTGGGACCCCACCAAGCCGCTGACGAGGGCCGACCTGGACCCGCAGCCGTTCCTGTCGGTGCCCTTCGGCGGCCGGCTGCCCGGCTCCACGGTCACCCACAGCGGCGTCCTGCCGCAGAAGACCGGCCGGCACCTCATCCTCGGTGTCTGGACCATCGCCGACACCGGCAATGCCTTCTACGCCTGCTCCGACGTGCGGTTCTGACGCGTCACGGGCCCGTCCGGCGCCATCAGGTTCAGCTGGAGCATGAGGGCGAAGCGGACGGACGGGTCACCGAGGTCGATGCGCCCCACCTCGGTGACCCGCTTCAGGCGATAGCGGAAGGTGTTCGGGTGGACGAACTCCTGCGCGGCGGCGGCCACCGTGTCGCCGAAGGCGTCCAGCCAGGCGCGCAACGTGCCCACCAGATGTGACCGGTGCTCGGCGTCGTACGCCGCCAGACGGGCCACCGGGCCGAGGAGTCCGTCGCCGTGCAGGGCCGCCAGGTCCCGCATCTCCAGCAGCAGCGCGTCGACGTGCACGTCGTCGATCGCCGCGACGCGCCGCCCGGTCCGGCGGCTCAGCAGCACCCGCAGAGCCCGGTCGGCCCCGGTGCGCGAGCGCCCCAGCGCCGACGGGTCGGTGGCCACGGGCCCGATGCCGATGGCGGCCCGCGCCCGCTCACCGGCACGGTCCATGAAGTGGGCGGCGATCTGCGCCGCCCGCTCGCGTCCGGCCGCGGGATCCGCCGGCACGGGGACGACGGCGTACGCGACGTCGCCGAGGAGCGCGAGGGCCGAGCGGGGCTGCACCGCGTCGAGGTGGATGCCCAGGGCGCTGGTCAGCCGCTGGCGGTCCGCCACCACCTGGGCGTGGTCCCCGGCCCCGGCCGGCAGCCCCATGGCCATCACCACCGTCGGCTCGCGCACGAGCCCCAGCCGGCTCAGTGCGTCGGCCGCCCCTGCCCCGCCCTCCAGCACGGTGCTCACCAGGTCGGCGCGCAGCCGGTGCCGCGCGTCGGCGCCCGCGCGGTGGCGCAGCAGGTGCAGGGCCACGAGTTTGGCGGCGTCCTGGAACGCCCGCTCGCGGTCGGGCGTCAGCGGTTCCCGCACCGCCGCCCACAGCGACCCGAGGAACTCGTCCCCGGCCCGCACCGCGACGGCCACCCTCGGCAGGGCCGTCTCCCCCTCCTTGACCGTGGCGGGGGCGATGCGGACCGGTCGGTCGCTGCGGTACAGCTCGCTGAAGACGCCCCGGCCCTCCAGGACCCGGAGGTACTCGTCGGGCACTTGGCGCGCGAGAACGGTGGCGACGCGCGCCTGGTCCGCCTCGTCCTGCCGCCCCGAGAACGCCATGATCCGGTGTTGCCTGTCCTCGATGGTGATCGGCGCGTCCAGCAGCGTGGCGACGGCGTTGGCCAGCGCGAACAGATCGCCGGACGGAACCCCGCCCAGGGACTCGGGACCGGCCTCGCCGACGTCCCCCTCGGTGAGCAGCGTCCGCAGCAGCGCCGTGAGCTGCGACCACGAGGCGCCCTGCGTCAGGGCGATCAGCGCCACCCCGGAGGCCGCCGACGCCTCGTCGAGTGCCGGGTCCCGCTCGACCGGCCCCCGCACGACCAGGGCGGCGGCGCCCCGCTCGCCCAGCGCGCGCAGCAGGCCGGCGATCTCCTCCGTGCCGTAGACGGCGACGCCGAGCACGAGAGCGTGCGGCGGGTAGGCGACCTCGTCCCCGGGGTCGTGGATGACGACGCCGCCCACGTCGTCCGTGCGCTCCGGACGGCCGTGCACGAGGTCGAGGAGCGTCGGCCCGAGGTCCGCCAGGACCCGGCCGAGACTCGTGCGGGGGTTCACCGACGCGTCACTGATCACCCCCTCAGGCTAAAAGGGGTGGCGCCCACCCGCGTACGGGGACCGGTTGCCGGGAAATCCCACGTGAACGCCACGGTTCGGGAATCCTGGGTGACCATGACCGAGAAGGTGAGCGACACGACCGCGGACGACGGGACCCGCGCCCTCCGCACCGTCCTCGACGGACAGCGGCGGCACGTCCTCGGCATCCTCGACGGCCTGGACGAGGCGGCCCTGCGCCGGCCCGTGCTGCCGTCCGGATGGCACTGCCTCGGGATGGTCCAGCACCTCGCGCTGGACGTCGAGCGCTTCTGGTTCCGCGCCGTCGTCGCCGGCGACGAGGACGTCATCCGCGGCCTGACGAGCGACGACGAGGCCTGGCGGGTGGACCCGGGGACGCGGCCCGCCGACGTCCTGGAGCTGTACCGGCGGGAGGCGGAACGCACCGACGCCGTCATCGCCACGACCCCGCCCGACACCCCGCTCGCCTGGTGGCCCCACGACCTCTTCGGCGAACCGCACCTGCACACCCTGCGCGACGTCGTGCTGCACGTCATCACCGAGACCGCGTGCCACGCCGGCCACCTCGACGCGGCCCGCGAACTCATCGACGGCCGGAGGTGGCTGGTGCTGACCTAGGGTTCCGGGCGGGTCGCCGACCCGGGGCCCGCTCACCGGCCGGTGCCGCACAGGGCTCGCTCACAGGTTGACGCCGCCGGTGGCGTCGAGCTTGGTGCCGGTGATCCAGCGGGCGTCGTCCGAGGCCAGGAAGGCGACCGCGTCGGCGATGTCCGGGACCCGGCCGATCCGGCCGAGCGCCGTCAGACCGATGTTCCGCTCCAGGTTCACCGGGTCGTCCAGCACCTCGGCCGTCATGTCGGTGCGGGTGAACCCGACGACGACGGAGTTCACGGTGATCTCCCGCGGTCCGAGGTACTTGGCCAGGGTGTGGCTGAACACGTCGAGCGCGCCCTTGGTGAGCGGATAGCCGATGCCGTGCGCGGAGGCCACCCGCGTGGAGACGGACGAGATGGTGATGATCCGGCCGCCGTCGCGCAGGCGCGGCAGCAGCCGCTGGGTGAGGAAGAACGGCGCCTTCACGTTGACCGCGACCATCCGGTCGAACTCCTCGGGAGTCAGCACCTCGATCGAGCGCCCCATGAGGTTGAGCCCCGCGTTGTGGACGAGGATGTCGATCGCCGATTCCCCGTGTGCGCGCAGCCCGGACTCAAGTCCTGCCGTGAGCGTGTCCACGTCGCCGGGGACGCCCAGTTCGGCGCCCACGAGGAACGACCGGCCGCCGGCCCGGGCGATGGCCGCGGCGGTCTCCTCGGCCGCCGCCTCGTTGCTGCCGTAGTGGACGGCCACCAGAGCGCCGTCCCGTGCCAGTCGCTCGGCGATGCCCCGCCCGATGCCCCGGCTGCTGCCGGTGACCAGGGCGACCTTTCCATGGAGGCTTCCCGTGCTTCCCATGCTTCTCGCTCCTCGATCGCGTGCCGCTGTTCCCCTCGTTCGACACAGCGAGGTTAGCCTCGCCTAAGTTTGATGATCCCTCAGTTGTCAAAGCTTGAAGTCTTCTTGGCGTGGGAGAGGTCTTCCGCCCCCTGCCCGAAGCCCTCCACTCCGTGGCCGACGGCAGCAACGCGGAGCGCTGGGGCAACGTCATGTACATCCCGGCGAGCCCGTACTGCGAGAAGAACGCCGCATACGCCCGCGCGTGCGGCGAGCGGTTCCTGGAGGGCGCGAGCCCGAGCGACTTCGCCCGCGAGGACTACGAGGCGTCGTGGTCCGGACGCGCGCTCCTCACCGACCTCGACGCGCCGGGCCGCGCCCAACTCGGGCTCTGAGCAGGCAACCTGGCGTCAGCGGGGTCCACGCCGGTTGTTACGGTGACGCCCATGCCTTCGGTACTCGTGATCGGTTACGACCCCCAAGCCCTGCCCGGAAATGACGCGGAGGCGGTCAACGCGGCCCTCGACGCCGAGCTGGCGCGGTTCCGGGAGCGCGACGTCGTGGCCGCGTCGGTGGTCGTCGTGTTCGACGAGAAGGCCGAGCCGACGCTCGTCGCCGCGCTGACCGAGCGCCCGTGGGACGTGGTCGTCATCGGGGGCGGCATCCGCAAGGCCCAGCCGCTGCTGCCGCTCTTCGAGACCATCGTCAACCTGATCCGCCGTCACACGCCGCAGGCGGCCGTCGCGTTCAACAGCGGGGTGGCGGACACGGTGGAGGCGGCGGAGCGCTGGCTCTGAGGCGCGCGGAGGCCCCGGGGAGGTGCGGGGCGTGCCGGCCCTGCGGCAGGTGCGGGTCAGGCCTGGCGGCGGGAGAAGGTCAGTCTGCGCCGGTCGCGTTCGACGGCGGTGACGACGACCGTGACCTCCTCGCCGACCCGGACGGCCTCCTCCGGGGTCGCCGGAGGTGTCGGCGCGAGCTCGCCGAGAGGGACCAGGCCCCGTGCCGGACAGCGGCTCGCCGGGGCGCAACGACGACAGGAACGCGTGGAGTTCCGGGGGAGTGGGGACGGGGGGCATGCGGCGCAGCCTCTCATGGGGGATATTCCGTTGCCGCGTGCGGCGCCACCGGGCGATGATCGCCGCATGGTCCCGACCCCTCCGCCCGACGGCCGCGCCGGCATCGACGCCGCTCTGGTCAGGCGTCTGATCGCCGCGCAGTTCCCGCAGTGGAGCGGGCTGCCCGTCACCCCGGTGGAGGTCGACGGCTGGGACAACCGGACCTACCGGCTCGGCGACGACAAGACGGTCCGCCTCCCCACGGCCGAGGGATACGTCCCGGCGGTGGCCAAGGAGAACGACTGGCTGCCGCGCCTCGCACCCTCCCTTCCCGTGGCCATCCCGCCGGTGCTGGCCAAGGGCGTGCCCGGCGAGGGCTATCCGTATCCGTGGTCCGTACGCGGCTGGCTGGCGGGGGAGACGGCGCTTCGGGGCCACATCGACGACACGGCGCAGTTCGCGGTCTCGGTGGCCGACTTCCTGCACGCGCTGTGGCGCTGCGACACCACGGGAGGGCCGCCCGCCGGGGAGCACAGCTTCTACCGGGGAGCCCCGCCCGCCCACTACGACGCCGAGACGCGGCGCTGCCTGACCGCGCTCGAGGGCCGCGTCGACACCGAGCGGGCCGCCGCCGTCTGGGAGGCCGCGCTCGCCGCCGCGTGGACGGGGACCCCGGTGTGGTTCCACGGGGACATCGCTCCCGGGAACCTCCTGGTCGAGGGCGGCAAGCTCACCGCCGTCATCGACTTCGGCACGTCCGGCGTCGGCGACCCGGCCTGCGATCTGGTGGCCGCCTGGGGCATGTTCGACGGCGAGAGCCGGGAGGCGTTCCGGTGGGCGGTCGGCCAGGACGAGGGGACGTGGGCGCGTGCCCGGGGCTGGGCCCTGTGGAAGGCGCTGCTGGTCCTGTCCGAGTGCATCGACACGGGCCGGGAGCAGGAGTCGACCAACCGGCGCGTCATCGACGCGGTCCTGGCGGACCACGACCGCTTCGGCTGACGGACGGATCCCACTGCCGCGCAGATCCCACCGCCGTACGGATCCGCCTCCCGCACGAATCCGCCTTCCCTGCGGACTCAGCCGCGTACGCACCCGGGCGTGGGCCAGTCCCTCCCCGTCAAGGTCGACCTCGCCGCGGCCGTCGCGTCCGGCATGGATGTGGACGTGGTCGTGTACGCGCTCCCCCGCCCCCGGGCGACGGGGGCGGGGGCCGGCCCAGCCGCCATGCGGCTGGGCCGGGAACTTCTAGCAGTCGGGCGGGTCCCCCACTCCGAAGTCGATGAGGACGTTGCCCGGCCAGTACACCCAACCGGTGACACCCGTCACCCTGTTGGTGATGTACCACCAGGGGTTCGCGGTGCAGTGAACGGTGATGGCCTGTCCCTTCTGCCCGTGTCCGAGGCTCCGGTAGCTGGTCGACGGCCCCGTGCGGATGTTCACGCCGCTGGCGGTGAAGACGCCGGAGACGCCCGCGCTCACCGTCACGTTCGACGGGGCGGCGGGGGTGTCCTGGGCGTGGGCGGTGCCCGCCGTCACGGAGAGCCCGAGCATGGCCACGGCCGCCAGACAGACGGCCGCCCTGCGCGTTCGTGTACCGGAACCGCGTAGTGAACTCATGGTTGTACCTCCCAAACAGAGTGCGACAGGAAAGAGGATCTTCACTGACGTCCGCGGGCATCCAACCTTTCGAGCAGGGGTGAAACCATGGCCGAACCCGTGCCGGGACGTGAACGATGGGCCAGGAGGAACGGCGTGCGGCGCGGGGGACCGGACGCCGGCCGGCGGCGACATCAGGACCGCCGTCCGTGTCCGCCCGTCGAGCAATGCACGGCTCGGCGGGCGGCGCCTCCCCCCAGAGGTGCCGCTCAGCGCGGAGAAGGTTCCGTCAGCCGTTCCAGGGGTGTGATTCCAGGAGGGTGATGCCCAGCGACGTGGCGGAGTGCAGCACGGCCTTGCCGTTACGGGTGGTGGTGATCAGATGCGCGTTGCGCAGCACCTTCGCGTGGTAGCTCGCCGCTGCCGCCGAGACGTTCAACCGACGGGCCAGCTCCAGCGTGCTGCATCCGCCGACCGTCGCCTCCAGCGTCTCCGCCCTGGTGCGCCCCAGCAGATCGCCCAGCGACCCGCCGCCGCGTTCGCCGGTCTCCCACAGCGCTCGCGCGGCGCCCGCGTCGCCCGAGGCGGGCACGGCGAGGACCGGTGCCCCGTGCGGGTCCAGGGGGGCCACCAGCAAGGCCACCTCCGATGAGGAGAACATCGTGGGCGTGATCACCAGGCCCCGCCCGTTCAGATGAACGTCCTCGTCCTGAGGGTGCCCCATTTCGAGGACGGGCGGCCGCCAGCGGAGCCTCGGCCCGGAGATCGTGGCGAACAGCTGCTCCACACCGCCTTCGCCGAGCGTGTGCGCGTACGCGGACCGGACCGTCGCCAGATGAGACCTGATGCGCTGCCAGTAGGGGGCGACCGTGACGTCGTGGCAGGCCCGGAGCGCCGAGGCCACGTCCCGCAGGGCCTCGCGGTCGCCGTCCGCCAGCAGCCTCGCCCAGGGGAGATGTGCCCGGTCGAGCACGATGTTCTCCAGCTCGGCGCGCAGCAGGGCGCGGGGGGCGGCCAGCAGGGTCTCCACCGCCTCCTCGATGGAGGCGGAGTTTCCCGCGAGACTCGCCACGTCGAAGGAGGGCCCCTGCGCGGGCATCAGCGCGGCCAGCGGCCCGATCCGGCCGACCGGACGGTTGCCCAGCGACGCGCGCCAGAGGCTGAACGCGCCTCGTGAGTGCCGGTCCTTGAGGAGCTTGAGGCTGTCGAGGGTCTCCGCCGCCACGCCGATCGTCGGGCCCAGGCGTGTCCGGGCGATGTCCTCGGACGTGAAGTGGATCCGTTTCACCGTGCATTCCGTTCCGGTCGTGCCGTGATCACAGCCTCGCAGCCGTCACGGGGACACACAACGGAGGATCAGGTCACACGCGTTGCCCTCACGCGCCCACGCCCGGCACGAGGCCCGCCGGGCCCAGGGGACCCGGCCGTGCGCCCCACGGCGGGTGCTCAACCGACCGTGAGGACCACCTTGCCGCGGCCGTGCCGTGTGGCGATCAGCCGGTGCGCGTCCGCCGCGCGCTCCAGCGGGAACGTCGCCCGCAGGTGCACGTCCACCGCCCCCTTCTCGTACAGCGCGGTGAGTTCGGCCAGGCGTGCCGCCGAGCGGGTGCCGCCCCAGTCGGGCAGACCGAGGCGCGCGGCCTCCTCCATGGCGACCATCGTGACGACCCGGTCGCGCTTCTTGGTCACGGCCACGGCGGCGCGCAGCCCCTCCGGGCCCGCCGCGTCGAGCGCCGCGTCGACACCGTCCGGCGCGACGGCCCGGATCCGGTCGACGAGCCCCTCGCCGTACGTCACCGGGACCGCCCCGAGCGCCCGCAGGTGGCCGTGGTGGGACTCGCTCGCCGTGCCGATGACGGTCGTGGCGCCCCAGGCCCGCGCCAGCTGCACCGAGAAGGTGCCGAGCGCGCCGGCCGCGGCGCCGATCAGGACCGTGTCCCCGGGGCCCACGCGCAGGTGGGAGAGCGCCAGATGGGCGCCCTGGCCGTTGCCGGAGAAGCCCCCGGCGACCGTCCACGGCATCGCGACGGGCTTGTGCACCAGCTGATCGGCGGGCACGGCGGCGTACTGCGCGTACCCGCCGAGGAGCGCGTACCCGAGCACGTGGTCCCCCGGCGCGAAGTCGGCGACGCGCTCGCCGATGCGTGCCACGACGCCCGCGAACTCGTTGCCGGGCACCACCGGGAATCCGGGCTCGGCCCCCGGCGGCACCCAGCCCTCCCGCACCCCGAGGTCGAACGGCTGCACCCCGGCCGCCTTGACCCGCACGAGCACCTCGTCGGGACCGGGCTCGGGAACGTCGACCTCCATGGGCCGGAGCACGTCCGGGGGGCCGTAGGCGGACAGGGCGGCGGCGGTCATCTTCATGCGTGCTCCTTCGTGCGTCGGGGTGGGTGACGCCGTGCGGGACCGCGGGGTTGAGGGCTCGGCGGGCGGCGCCCCGCGGCCGTCGCCCGTCGGTGCGGCCGCAGGCTCAGGCGGCGTAGGGGCGGACGGTCTTGCCGTCGCGCAATGTGTGGCCCCACCAGGCGAGCTGGTCGAGCATCGTGGTGGCGGCCGCCGCCGTGCCGACGGGGTCGACCGGCTCGCCCGACGCGTCGAAGCGGTCCCACACGCCGTGGAAGCTGACGGTGTCCCGCACCGTGACCGCGTGCAGCTCGGCGAAGACCTGCCGCAGCTGCTCGACGGCGCGCAGGCCGCCCGACATCCCTCCGTAGCTGACGAAACCCACCGGCTTGGCGCGCCACTCGGCGTAGTGCCAGTCGATCGCCGTCTTCAGCGTGGCGGGGAAACTGTGGTTGTACTCGGGCGTGATGACGACGAACGCGTCGGCGGCGTCGAGGCGCGGGCTGATCTCGGCGACCGCCGGGCCCGGTTGCCGCGACAGCCCGTCCGGCAATCGGGCGTCGGCCAGATCGATCACGTCCACGTCCAGGTCGGCGCGCTCCCCGGCGACCTTCGTGAACCAGTCGGCGACGGTCGGCGCGAAGCGGCCCTCGCGGGTGCTCGCCACGATGACGGCGACCTTCAGACGTCCGTCGCCCCGCCCCCGGGCGTCCCGCTCGTCGACGGTCGTGCGCGGCTGGCTGCTCATGTCGGCCTCCTCGGCTCGGTGTTGGCTTTCCGACACCGACGAAGCTACGAAGCGACACCCCCGTACCGCCTCTGTCGCACGACCGGGATCGGTACCTGCGCAGGGACTAGGTCGACGGGTGGAGGCCACCCCGGTCGTACGACAGAGGCGCCGGGGAAACGCCCGCGGAGCGCCCGGCGTCGTCGCCCCGCACGCGGGGCGCTCACCTCCGTGTACGCGGGGGCGCACCCGGGCAGGTAGCACACCGGGACGGTCACGGCAGGGCAGGCCGCGGCAGGGGAGCGGGAGGAGTCGGAGCATGGCACAGGACACGGCCCACGACTGGGAGTTCACCGACGACAGGGACCACCTGGTGAGGTCCCGGCACCGCCCGTCCCGGCTCGTCGCCTACCTGCCGACCGCGGCGGCGCTGCACGACCACGGCATCGACGTCGCGGGCGTCTTCGGCTCCGCGCACGACGACCCGGCCGTCCCGGACCCGGCGAAGTCCGGCGACCTGCCCCTGGCGGATCTCGCCTACTACGGCGCCGGATCCGCGCTCGACGTCGACGCGCTGCTCGCCGCCGCGCCCGACCTCGTCGTCGCGCTCACCTACGGCGGCGGTCAGGTCTACGGCATCGACCCGGAGGCCGCCAAGCACCTGGAGCAGCAGCTGCCGCTGGTGGTGCTCGACGTCGGCGGCGGCCGCGACCTCGCCGGGATCAGGGACCGCCTCACCGCCCTCGCGCGCAGCCTCGGGGCCGCCGCGCGTCCGGAGGCCGACGTGGAACTCGCCGCGGCCGAGCGCCGGTTGACGGCCGTCGCGGCCGGCACGAGCGCGCGGGTGCTCGCCCTGTCGCCCGCGGGACCGGACACGGTCCACCTGGCGCGGCCGTACGCCTGGCCGGATCTCGCCGCGCTCGCCGGACTCGGCGTCTCCCTCGTGGATCCCCCGCAGGGGCAGGGCGCCAACTGGTCCACCACGACCTGGGCGGAGGCCGCCGCGCTCGCGCCGGACCTCGTCCTCACCGACGTGCGCTCCAACGCCTCCGCGCTCGGCGACGCCCTGGGCCCCGGCGTCCGCACCCTGCCCTGGAACCCCGAACTGCCGCCCAGCGCACGGCAGCACGCCCGCGGCTACACCCTCCTGGCCGAGGTGCTGGCCGAGCCGGGACGCTGAGCGCCGAGCGGAACGGGCGGCCGGACGCGCCGCGTCCCGGAATGGGGCCCGGACGCTACTCCTCCCAGGGCGAGTCCTGGATGACGCGCACGAAGTCGCCGCGCGTGAAGCCCGGCACGAAGTGCTCCAGGACGTCCGCCTTCACATTGCCGAACGTGGTCTTCGGCTTCGGCGCGATGCCGTCGGTGAACGCCCGCAGGATGCGCCGCTTGAAGTCGGGGCGAGGATGCAGCGCGGTGATCTCGGCACGGTCGCCCGCGCTGACGCCGTCATAGCCGATGCCGAGCACGTCGTACTCCACCCCGGCCGTCACCAGGGCGACCTCCGGCTCCATGAACTCCGGGATGCCGGGCGTGGTGTGCAGCGCGATGGCCGTCCACACGCGCCGCACGGCGTCCTCCGGCACGCCGTGGCCGCGCAGGAAGTCGCGGGCCTCGTCGGCGCCGTCGACCTCGAAGCGGCGCCCGCTGGAGTGGAAGCGCTCGCCGAGGCCCAGGTCGTGGAACATGGCGCCGACGTAGAGCAGTTCGGGGTCGAACGCGAGCCCCTGCGCGCGGCCCCGCAGGCTGCCGAACCAGTAGACGCGGCGGGAGTGGTGGTAGATCAGCTCGTCGGTGGTGTCGCGGACGAGCTCGGTGGCCTCGGCGGCCAGCTTGGTGTCCGGGACGAAGATCCCGGCGGCGTAGGACCCGGGGGCGGGCTGCGCGGTCATGGTGCGGCTCCTGTCGGTGGGCGGCGTCTGCGTGGGCGGGTCGGCCGTGTGCGCGTGCGTCGCGGTCGGCTGCGTACGTGGTCCACCCTCGCGGAGCACCTCAGGGCGCCGCCATGTCTTCACGGACAGGAACCCCACACATTCGGACACGCCCAACGGCTACGTTGGGACCATGCGCCACCACCCC
>NZ_LIRJ01000031.1 GCF_001419745.1 Streptomyces silaceus
GCCGACGCCCCCGCGCTCGCCGCCCTCTCCCCCGAATCGGCCTGGATCCATGCCAGTTGGGGCGGCCCCGAGGGGCTCGCGGGCTCCGGGCACGGCCGGGGCGCGTTCGACCGGGACGGCACGCTCGCGGCGGTGGCCTGCGGTTACTTCGTCGGACAGACGTACGAGGACGTCGCCGTGGTCACCGCGCCCGAGCGGCGTCGCGAGCGCCTCGCCCTGGCCTGCGTCACCGCCCTGTGCGCGGACATCGCCGCGCGGGGCCGCACCGCGAGCTGGTCGTGCGCGCAGGAGAACCGCCCCAGCCGGCTGCTGGCCTGGACGGCTGGATTTCGACTGCGCCATGAATACGTCCGGTACGTCACGGGAAGCCCCAGAGAACTCCCGCACCAGGCCTCACCGGCCCCTAGCCGCCCACCTGTTCGAGATCAAGAGTGTTCAGAAGAGGGCAAGGTCACAGCCTCGAATGACACCGCGTGCCAGGGGTTGCGCCCTAGCATCGGGGCATGACGGTCCTGCCTGACGACGGGCTTTCTCTGGCCGCCGAGTTCCCTGATGCGACCCATGAGCAGTGGCAACGCCTGGTGGAAGGCGTGCTGCGCAAGTCGGGTAAGGACGTATCGGGCACGGCCGCCGAGGAAGCACTGTCCACCGCCCTCGAGGACGGGCTCATCACCCGCCCCCTGTACACCGCCCGCGACACCGTAGCCGATGTCGGACATCCCGGATTCGCACCCTTCGTACGAGGGGGCACGGCAGGCGGCAATGCGGCCATGGGCTGGGACGTCCGGCAGCGGCACGCGAGCGGGGACCCCGCCGCCACGAACGAGGCGGTCCTCACGGACCTGGAGAACGGCGTCACGTCGCTCTGGCTGACCCTGGGCGCCGCCGGCCTCCCCGTGTCGGGCCTGGAGCGGGCGCTGGACGGCGTACTCCTCGACCTCGCGCCCGTGGCCCTCGACGCCGGCGACCAGTGCGAGCCCGCGGCGCGCGAATTCCTGCGCATCGCCGAGGCCGCGGGCGTCGCCGACGGCGCGCTGCGCGGCACCCTGGGCGCGGACCCCCTCGCCCACGAGGCCCGCACCGGCGAGCGGATCGACTCCGTCGCGGGCCTCGTGGAGCCGGCGAAGCTGTGCGGCGAGCGCTACCCGCATCTGCGCGCCGCGACCGTGGACGCGCTGCCGTACCACGAGGCGGGCGCCTCCGCCGCGCAGGAACTCGCCACCTCGCTCGCCACCGGCGTCGCGTACCTGCGCGCCCTCCACGAAGGCGGCATGGCCCTCGACAAGGCCTTCGCCCAGCTGGAGTTCCGCTACGCGGCCACCGCAGACCAGTTCCTGACCATCGCCAAGTTCCGGGCCGCCAGGCGGCTTTGGGCCCGCGTCGCCGAGGCGTCGGGGGTGCCGGACGCCGGCGCCCAGCGCCAGCACGCGGTGACCTCGTCGGTGATGATGACCCGCCGCGACCCGTGGGTGAACATGCTGCGCACGACCGTGGCGTGCCTGGGCGCGGGCGTCGGCGGCGCGGACGCCGTGACGGTCCTGCCGTTCGACCACTCCCTGGGCCTGCCGGACGCGTTCGCGCGCCGCATCGCCCGCAACACCTCGACGATCCTCGTGGAGGAGTCCCACCTCGCCCGGGTCATCGACCCGGCGGGCGGCTCCTGGTACGTGGAGCGGCTCACCGACGAACTCGCCCACTCCGCCTGGGACTTCTTCCAGGAGATCGAGCGCGGGGGCGGCCAGGCCGCGGCGCTGCGCTCGGGTCTGGTCGGCGACCGGATCGCGGCCACGTGGGCCCAGCGCAAGAAGAAGCTGGCGCGGCGGCGCGAGCCCATCACGGGCGTCAGCGAGTTCCCGCTGCTCGCCGAGCGCGCGGTGGAGCGCGAGCCCGCCGCCGCGGCCCCGGCGGGCGGACTGCCCCGGGTGCGCCGCGACGAGGCGTACGAGGAGCTGCGTACGCGCTCGGACGCGCACCTCGAGGCGACGGGCAACCGGCCGAAGGTGTTCATCGCCGCCCTCGGGCCGGCCGCCGCGCACACCGCGCGCGCCACCTTCGCGTCGAACCTCTTCATGGCGGGCGGCATCGAGCCCGTGCACGACCCGGTGACGGTGGACGCCGAGTCGGTCGCCGAGGCGTTCACGGCCAGCGGGGCGAAGGTCGCGTGCCTCTGCTCCAGCGACGCGCTCTACGACGAGCAGGCCGCCGATGTCGCCAAGGCCCTGAAGTCGGCGGGCGCGCTGCGGGTGTTCCTCGCGGGGCGCGGCGAGTTCACCGACGTCGACGAGAACGTCTTCGCGGGCTGCGACGCGGTCGCCCACCTCACCTCCACCCTCGACCGCATGGGAGTGGCGTAATGCGGATCCCCGATTTCTCCGACGTCGGACTCGACGCGGGTGGCGGGCCCTCGGGCTCGGACGAGCAGTGGCGTGCCGCCGTGAAGGAGTCGGCGGGCCGCTCCGAGGCGGACCTGCTGTGGGAGACCCCCGAGGGCATCGCGGTCAAGCCGCTGTACACGGGCGCCGACGTGGAGGGCCTGGACTTCCTCGCCACGTACCCGGGCGTCGCGCCGTATCTGCGCGGCCCCTACCCGACGATGTACGTGAACCAGCCCTGGACGATCCGGCAGTACGCGGGATTCTCCACCGCCGAGGAGTCGAACGCCTTCTACCGCCGCAACCTCGCGGCGGGGCAGAAGGGCCTGTCGGTCGCCTTCGACCTGCCCACGCACCGCGGGTACGACAGCGACCACCCGCGCGTGACGGGTGACGTCGGCATGGCGGGCGTCGCCATCGACTCGATCTACGACATGCGTCAGCTGTTCGACGGGATCCCGCTGGACAAGATGACGGTGTCGATGACGATGAACGGCGCCGTGCTGCCCGTTCTCGCGCTCTACATCGTGGCGGCGGAGGAGCAGGGCGTCGCGCCCGAGAAGCTGGCCGGAACCATTCAGAACGACATTCTGAAGGAGTTCATGGTCCGCAACACCTACATCTATCCGCCGAAGCCCTCGATGCGGATCATCTCCGACATCTTCGCGTATACCTCGCAGAAGATGCCGCGCTACAACTCCATCTCCATCTCCGGCTACCACATCCAGGAGGCAGGCGCGACGGCCGACCTGGAGCTGGCGTACACACTGGCCGACGGCGTGGAGTACCTGCGCGCGGGCCGTGACGCGGGCCTGGACGTCGACGCGTTCGCGCCGCGCCTCTCGTTCTTCTGGGCCATCGGCATGAACTTCTTCATGGAGGTCGCCAAGCTCCGCGCGGCGCGCCTGCTGTGGGCGAAGCTCGTCAAGCAGTTCGACCCGAAGAACGCCAAGTCGCTCTCGCTGCGCACGCATTCGCAGACGTCGGGCTGGTCGCTCACGGCGCAGGACGTGTTCAACAACGTCACGCGCACCTGCGTCGAGGCGATGGCGGCGACCCAGGGCCACACCCAGTCGCTGCACACGAACGCCCTGGACGAGGCGCTCGCCCTGCCCACGGACTTCTCCGCGCGCATCGCCCGCAACACCCAGCTGCTGATCCAGCAGGAGTCGGGCACGACCCGCTCGATCGACCCGTGGGGCGGCAGCGCGTACGTCGAGAAGCTCACGTACGACCTGGCACGCCGTGCCTGGCAGCACATCGAGGAGGTCGAGGCGGCGGGCGGTATGGCGCAGGCCATCGACGCCGGCATCCCGAAGCTGCGCGTGGAGGAGGCGGCGGCCCGCACGCAGGCCCGCATCGACTCGGGGCGCCAGCCGGTCATCGGCGTCAACAAGTACCGGGTGGACAGCGACGAGCAGATCGAGGTCCTCAAGGTCGACAACTCCTCGGTGCGCGCCCAGCAGATCGCCAAGCTGAAGCGGCTGCGCGCCGAGCGCGACGAGGCGGTCTGCCAGGACGCGCTGCGCGCCCTCACCGCGGCGGCCCAGCGCGGCCCCGGCCAGGGCCTGGAGGGCAACCTCCTCGCGCTCGCCGTGGACGCGGCGCGGGCCAAGGCCACGGTCGGTGAGATCTCCGACGCACTGGAGAGCGTGTTCGGGCGGCACGCGGGCCAGATCCGTACGATCTCCGGTGTGTACCGCACCGAAGCAGGCCAGTCCCCGTCCGTCGAGCGCACGCGCACGCTCGTGGACTCCTTCGACGAGGCCGAGGGCCGCAGGCCCCGCATCCTGGTCGCCAAGATGGGCCAGGACGGCCACGACCGCGGCCAGAAGGTGATCGCCTCCGCCTTCGCCGACCTGGGCTTCGACGTGGACGTCGGCCCGCTCTTCCAGACCCCGGCCGAGGTCGCGCGCCAGGCCGTCGAGGCGGACGTGCACATCGTGGGCGTCTCCTCGCTGGCCGCAGGCCACCTCACCCTCGTACCGGCGCTGCGCGAGGAGCTCGCCGCCGAGGGCCGCGACGACATCATGATCGTCGTGGGCGGGGTGATCCCGCCGCAGGACGTGGACGCGCTCCACGAGGCGGGCGCCACGGCGGTGTTCCCGCCCGGCACGGTGATCCCGGACGCGGCGTACGACCTGGTGAAGCGACTGGCGGCCGACCTCGGCCACGAACTGTGAGCCGGTGAGCGCCGACCCCATGCCTGTGACGATCGACATCGATGCGTATGTGAAGGGCGTCCTCGACGGGAAGCGCGCGTACGTCGCGCGCGCCATCACCCTCGTCGAGTCGACCCGTCCGCAGCACCGCGCGCTGGCGCAGGAGTTGCTCACCGAGCTGCTCCCGCACAGCGGGCGGGCCCGGCGGCTCGGCATCAGCGGAGTGCCGGGGGTCGGCAAGTCGACCTTCATCGACGCGCTCGGCACGATGCTCACCTCGCTGGGTCACCGGGTCGCGGTGCTCGCGGTCGACCCGTCGTCCACGCGCACGGGCGGCTCCATCCTGGGCGACAAGACCAGGATGGAGCGGCTCTCGCTGGATCCCGCCGCCTTCGTCCGCCCGTCTCCCTCCGCCGGCACGCTCGGCGGGGTCGCCAAGGCGACCCGGGAGTCGATCGTGGTGATGGAGGCCGCGGGGTACGACGTGGTGCTCGTGGAGACCGTGGGCGTCGGCCAGTCGGAGACGGCGGTCGCGAACATGGTCGACACGTTCCTGCTGCTGACCCTGGCCCGCACCGGCGACCAGCTGCAGGGCATCAAGAAGGGTGTCCTGGAGCTGGCGGACGTGATCGCCGTGAACAAGGCGGACGGCCCGCACGAGCGGGACGCGCGCTCGGCGGCGCGTGAACTGGCGGGCGCGCTGCGCCTGATGCACCCCGCGGACGCCTCCTGGACGCCGCCGGTCCTGACGTGCAGCGCCCGCGAGTCGAGCGGTCTCGACACCCTCTGGGAGCGGATCGAGCAGCACCGCACGCTGCTCGACTCGTCCGGCCGCCTCGCCGCCAAGCGCCGCGACCAGCAGGTCGACTGGACCTGGTCGATGGTGCGGGACGAACTGCTGGGCAGGCTGCGCGCCCACGCGGACGTGCAGCGTGTCGCCCCGGATCTCGAACAGCGCGTGCGCGAGGGTACGTTGACGGCGACCTCGGCCGCCGAGCAGATCCTGGACGCGTTCCAGGGCGACCGGGTCGCGCCGCCTGCCGGGTGAGCGCGTCCCTCGCGCACGCGTCCCTCGTGAAATGGAGCCACCCGCACGATGACCGCCGTGAACGCCACTCCCGACGACACCCCTGCCCTGCTCCGCCGTGAGGGGCGGGCGGGGCACATCGTCCTCGACCGGCCCCGGGCCATCAACGCCCTGAACCACTCCATGGTCCGGATCATGGCGGGCGCCCTCGACGACTGGGAGCGGGACGCCTCGGTGGCGACGGTGGTGCTCACCGGCGCCGGGGAGCGCGGGCTGTGCGCGGGCGGCGACATCCGCTCCATCCACGACGACGTGCGCGCGGGCCGCGCGACGGCGTCGGCGGCGTTCTGGTACGACGAGTACCACCTCAACGCCCGGATCGCCCGCTATCCGAAGCCGTACGTCGCCGTGATGGACGGCATCGTGATGGGCGGCGGCGTGGGTGTCTCGGCGCACGGCAGCGTGCGGGTCGTCACCGAGCGGTCCCGGGTCGGGATGCCGGAGACCGGCATCGGCTTCGTGCCCGACGTCGGCGGCACCTATCTGCTCACCCGCACGCCCGGCGAGCTCGGCACCCATCTCGCGCTGACGGGCGGCGCGGTGGGCGCGGGCGACGCGCTGCTGTGCGGCCTCGCCGACCATTTCGTACCGTCCGAGCGACTGCCCGAGTTCACGGCGGCGCTGGCCGGCACCGATCCGGCGGACGCCGTGCGGCGGTTCGCGACGCGGGCACCGGAGGGCGAACTCGCCGGGCACCGCGAGTGGATCGACCACTGCTACGCGGCGGACTCCGTGGAGGAGATCGTCGACCGGCTGCACGCCTCCGGTGACCGGCACGCCAAGGAGGCCGCGGAGACGCTTCTCGCCAAGTCCCCGATGTCCCTCAAGGTCACGCTCGCCGCGCTGCGCCGGGCACGGGAACTGCCGTCCCTGGAAGCGGTGCTGGAGCAGGAGTACCGCGTCTCCTGCGCCATGCTGGCCGCGCCGGACCTGCCCGAGGGGATCCGCGCCCAGGTGGTCGACAAGGACCGCAGGCCGCGCTGGTCGCCGGCGGAGCTGTCGCAGGTGACGGACGCGGACGTGGCCCGCGTCTTCGCGGCGGTGGACGGTCCGGCGGACGACGGCGGTCTTCGCCTCCTCTGACGCCCGCGCCACGCCGTCACGCCGGGTCCCTTGCACCGGTCACGCCTGGCCCCATCCACCGGTCACGGCGGGCCCCATCCACCGGTCACGGCGGGTCGATCTCCGTCACGACGGCCAGGAGTTGGAAGGGCAGCTCCCGGTCCCACTGGGCGACGCCGAGCGCGATCCAGCGGTCCTCCACGCGCCACAGGTGCAGATCGGGGACGGCCGAGCACAGCTGCCGCCACGGCTCCGGTATCTCCTCGGTCTCCTCCCCCGCGTGCCCGCCCGTCTCGAAGTCCTCTTCCATGGCGCGCTCGAAGAGACGTGCCAGGCTGAACCTCTGCGGCGGGCCCCACCGGTCGGCCAGGAGCACGGTCAGGCCGTCGCGCTCGGCCTCGAACTGCTCCTCAGCGGCGTGCCAGCGCGTCCCGTCGTCCTCCCAGAAGGTGTCGCTCGTCAGTAACTCCGCGATGTGGTACCCGGGTCCCTCGGCGCCGCACGCCGACCTGCCGTGCTCCGCGGGGAACTCCCGGGAGCGCAGCAGGTCGATGGCGGCGAGATGCTGTGCGGTACTCATGACGTCCAGTAAACCGGGCGCCACTGACAACGGGTCACCTGCCGTGGGCGTCGGCCGCACCGCACCACCAAGACCCTCCGCACCAGGCAGTTCACCTCCCCCACGAGGGGGAGCCGCCCCTGCCGACACGGCTGGCAGGATGACGGCATGCCCGGCTTCCTCAGACCCCTGGCGCGCGCGGTCACCTACGCGCGTTGGCTGCACATCCTGGTGGGTTCGGTGATCGCCTGGATCTGTGGCGCGATCTACCCCGGCCTGCCCGTCGACGCGCGTACCGACTGGCTTCTCATGCTGGTCATTCCCGTGCCCCTGGTCGTCGCGGCAGCGATGGTGCCCGCCATGCGACGCGTCGAGGGTCTTCAGGCACGGATGTTGCTGTTCCCGTCCCCGCAGCCGCCCGGACACGAACGGCACGCGCGCGTGGACGATGCCGATGACGACCCCGGCATCTCCGTGGCCCCGTCCGCCTCGTGGCGGGACCGGGCGAGGACCGCGCTGTGGCTCGTGCTGCGCCTGGAGGTGGGCGGCGTCATGGCCCTGGCGACCGTGCAGCTCCTGGGCCTGGCCTTGTCCCTGCTGGGCTCGACGGACGACGAACGGACCCACGCCTCGGGCGCGTTCCTGCCCACCCCCTCCCTGGGCCGGGCCGACATCCTCCTGAGCGTACTGCCCGTCCTCGTCGTGCTGGCCCTCGCCGTCGCGGTCGGCCACGGCATGGCGTGGGCGGCCCGCAGGCTCCTGGGGCCCTCCCCCGCGGAGCGGCTCGCCGCCCTGGAGGAGCGCACCGAACAACTCCTGGAACGCAACCGCATCGCGCGGGAGCTGCACGACTCGATCGGGCACGCGCTGACCGTCGCCGTCGTCCAGGCGGGCGCGGCCCGCGCCGCGGCCGACCCGGAGTTCACCGACCGCGCCCTGGAGGCCGTCGAGGAGACCGGCCGCGCGGCCCTGGACGACCTGGAGCGTGTCCTTCGGATCCTGCACGAGGACGGGGAACCCGCGGGCGAACGGCCCACGCTCACCGACACCGAGCGCCTGCTCGCCTCCGCCCGCGCCTCGGGCGCCGAGGTCGACGCCGAGGTGACGGGCCCGCTGGAGCGCATCCCCGGGCCCGTCTCGCGCGAGGGCTACCGCATGCTCCAGGAGGCGCTGACGAACGTCCTGCGCCACTCGGGTCCGGTTCCGGTACGGCTGCGCGTCGCCGTCGACGACGCCCGCCTCGTGATGAACGTACGCAACGCGCTCACCCCCTCCACCTCGCCCCACACCGGTCGCGGCGGCAGCGGACTGCGCGGCATACGGGAGCGGGCCGCGCTCCTGGGCGGCCGCGCCACGACGGGTCCGCACGACGAAGCATGGCAGGTCCACGTCGAACTACCCCTGCGGTGATCTACGCTGACCGGACGCCGGTCGCAGTGTCGCGCCTGTCGGCGTGCGGGACCGTGGCGGGTCCGGCACTCGCCGCTGTCCCGTCCTGCGAGTACGATCCGGCCATCATGCGCACGAGCTGGGAGGACGGACGTTGGGGCAGCTGACCGGCGGGGACCCCTCTCTGTTGCGGCGGATCAACTCCGCGGTGGTGCTGCACGCGCTGCGTGCCGCGGACTTGGCGACGCTCACGGAGATCACCCGCGTGACCGGGCTCTCCCGGCCCACCGTCGAGGGGGTCGTCGAGGGCCTCATCGAGGCGGGACTCGTGGTGGAGTCCGCACCCGAGGACAGCGGCGCCCGGCGCCAGGGACGCCCTGCCCGGAAGTTCCGCTTCCGAGCGGAGGCGGGCCATCTGCTCGGCCTGGAGATCGGCTCCCACCGGGTGGCGGCCGTCCTCTCGGACCTGGACGGCACGGTCCTCGGCACCGGTGCGAAGAGCGTCTCCGCGGAGGCCTCGGCGGACGACCGGCTCGAACGCCTGCGGACGATGGTGGCCGACCTGCTGCGCCGCGCGGGGATCGCCCGCAGCTCGCTGCGCGCGGTCGGGGTGGGCAGCCCCGGCATCCTGGAGGCCGACGGCACGGTGCAGCTGAGCACGGCGCTGCCCGAGTGGACGGGGCTCCAGCTGGGCGAGCGGCTGCGCCGCTCGTTCAAGTGCCCGGTCCTGGTGGAGAACGACGCGAACGCCGCGGCCGTGGCCGAGCACTGGAAGGGTGTCGCGGCCGACACGGACGACGTGGTCTTCGTCCGCGCGGGGCTGAGCCCCGGCGCGGGTTCCCTGATCGGCGGGCGGCTGCACCGCGGCTACGGGGGCGCGGCCGGCGAGATCGGCGCGCTGCACCTCCTGGGCCGCGAGGCCACCCCGGAGACCCTCCTGTCCACCACGGGCGAGCCCCTGCACCCACTCGACGAGCAGGCGGTCGCCGACGTCTTCGCCCACGCTCGCGAGGGCGACGAACGCGCCCGGGCGGCGGTGGAGCGCTTCATCCAGCGCCTCGTGCACGATGTGGCGGCCCTGGTCCTCGCCCTCGACCCCGAGCTGGTCGTGGTCGGCGGCTGGGCGTCCGGCCTGGACGGCGTCCTGGAACCCCTGGACCGCGAACTGGCCCGCTACTGCCTGCGCCCACCGAAGGTGGCCTTGTCGACGCTGGGAGAGGCGGCGGTATCGACCGGCGCCCTGCGCCTGGCACTAGACCACGTGGAGGAGCAACTGTTCGCCGTGGAGGGAACGGTAACGGCCCGCCGCTGAGCCGCAGGGTTGCTTCCGCGTGTCGCAATTAATTCCCGGACATTTCCGGCATTAGCGACACGCCAGCGGGACTTTCCTGCAATCCCCCACTCCAGAGCATCGGCTCCGGCCGGGCCGGCGCGGCCCTCAGGCCGGCGCGCCTCCGCCCTCGTGGTGGATCTCCACGCCCCCCGAGTCGCCGAAGGTCAGGCGGCACGTGTCGGCTCGGTAGGTGGCCACCGACACCGCGGCCGTGCGGCCCTCGGCGAAGAAGCGGGTGGTCACCATGAGGACCGGCGCTCCGGGGAGGCGGTCCAGGGCCTTGGCGTCGTCCGCGCGGGCCGAGCCGAGTTCGACGGCCCGGTCCTGGCCCTCGAGGTCGAGCCGGGCGAGCTCGCGCATGACGACGCGCGCACGGGCAGCGCCCGACGGAGCGTCCATGCCGGTCAGCTCGGCGACCGACGACGTGGGGACGTACAGCAGCTCGGCCGCGACGGGCTGGCCGTTCGAGACGCGGGTGCGGCGCACCACGTGCACCTGCTCGCCGGAGAACGTCTCCAGCATGCGGGCGACCTCGGCGGGCGGTGCGGCCGGCGCGCAGTCCGCGGGCTGCCAGGCGTCGCCGACCGCACCCGGCCACGAGCCCTGGGCGGAGCCGACGGCCACGCCCATGCGGGGCGGGGCGACGGTCGTACCGACCCCGCGGCGGCGCTGGAGCCTGCCTTCGAGCTCGAGCTGTTCGAGAGCCTGCCGGAGCGTGGCACGGGCGACACCGAAGCGGGCGGCGAGATCGCGCTCGTTCGGCAGGATCTCGCCGACGGCGAACTCGGAGTCGAGCGCCTCACTGAGCACGGTCTTCAGATGCCAGTACTTCGGCTCCGGCACCGTTTCGAGCTGCGTGGTCCCCACCCTGTCCTCCGCATTCGCCGTTCACCGGCGGCGTTTTAGCGCCCTTGTTTATTAAAGGTTCCTGCACTATCCCTGCGACCATAGGGCCGCACCCACCCTTGGTCAAGACCAATCCTCGATCCGTTACAGCCCGCACAGGGGTGATGCCACAGAGCATTCATGCGCTGTTCGCGCGGGGCCAAGCGGGCGTAATCGGCCATGCGCGCGCGAACGGCGCACAAAGATCGCAGCAAAAAGCCCCCGCTCTCCCGGGCGGGGGCTCTGTCCTGCGCAAACGCGTCTTTGTCAGCGATTCAAGAGTCTCGCTCTACCGCGCGAGCGACACGAGCTTGTCCGGATTGCGGACGATGTAGACACTCTGGACACGGCCGTCGGCGACATCCAACTGGAAGATGCTGTCCGGCTTGCCGTCAACAAGGAAGAGCAGTGCGTCGCCGCCATTGACTTCCAGGAAACGGAATTCGTACTCGGCGGCTCCGGGGACGCCCTTGCGGGCGACGCCCAGCAGGAACCGGCCGACCTTGTCGGCGCTCTCGATGACCCGCAGCGGCGCCTTGGACTTCCCGCCGCTGTCGCCGACCAGGCGGACGTCCGGCGCGAGCAGCGACATCAGCCCGTCCAGGTCGCCCTCCGTCGCCGCGGCGAGGAAACGCTCGGTGAGGTCACGGCGCTCGGCCGGGTCCACCTCGTAGCGGGGGCGGCCCGCGTCGACGTGCTTGCGGGCCCGCGCGGCGAGCTGGCGCACGGCGGCTTCGTTGCGGTCGAGCGTGAGGGCGATCTCGGAGAAGGGGAACCCGAAGGCCTCGCGGAGCACGAACACGGCGCGCTCCAGGGGCGAGAGGGACTCCAGGACGACGAGGACGGCCAGGGACACCGACTCGGCGAGGACGGCCCGCTCCGCGGTGTCGGGGACGGTCTGCCCGAAGTCGGTGGCGTAGGGCTCGGGGAGCCATGGCCCCACGTACGCCTCGCGTCGGGTCTGCACCTGGCGCAGGCGGTCGATGGCGAGCCGGGTCGTCACGCGCACCAAGTAGGCGCGCGGTTCGCGCACTTGGCCGTGGTCGGCCACCGACCAGCGCAGCCAGGCCTCCTGGACGACGTCCTCCGCGTCGACCACGCGCCCGAGCATGCGGTAGGCGACACCCATCAGGACAGGGCGGTGCTCTTCGAAGACATCGGTCGCGCTGTTGGTGGCCACGTCCTCCATCCCAGCCCACGAAACAGCCCGTGTCCAGCGGAAATCGGTGCGGCGCACAGCACATCGGGACCCCTCCGGCGGGTGCTCGGGCGGACCCGCACGGCCGCCGCGCGGGCGTACGCGCGGCGGTGCGCGTGAAGCACCGGCGACCACCCTCTTGAAGTGAGGCCTACTGAGCGGTAATTGTTGCTGACATCGTGTCTAACGCATCGGACGAACCGTCGCCCAGCGGCGGGGACAGGAGTGGTCATGGCGGCAGAGGTGTCCTTCGGTGTGGCGTCGCCCGACGGCCCGCGCACCGTGACGATCTCCTACGAACGTGCGGGCGCCGGTGAGCCGTTGCTGCTGCTGCACGGCATCGGGCACCACCGGCAGGCGTGGGACCCGGTGATCGAGATCCTGGCCGCCGAGCACGACGTGATCGCGGCGGACCTGCCCGGCTTCGGGACCTCCCCCGCGCTGCCGGACGGGCTCGCCTACGACCTCGCGACGGTCGTCCCCGTGCTCGGCGCGTTCTGCGAGGCCCTGGGCATCGAGCGGCCGCATGTGGCGGGCAACTCGCTCGGCGGGCTGCTCGCGCTGGAGCTGGGCCGCGAGAAGCTCGTGCGCTCCGTCACCGCACTGTCCCCCGGCGGCTTCTGGTCGCCCGCGGAGCGCCGGTACGCGTTCACCACGCTGATCGCGATGCGGCGGGGCGCCCGGCTGCTGCCGCTGCCCGCGATCGAGCGCCTGTCGGGCTCGGCGGCCGGACGCACGGCGCTCACGAGCACCATCTACGCCCGCCCTTGGCGCCGTTCACCGGGGGCCGTCGTCGCCGAGACGCTCGCGCTGCGCGATGCCAGCGGGTTCGACGCCACGCTCGCGGCCGGGCGTGACGTCGTCGTCCGGGACGACGTGCCGGGCCTGCCGGTCACCGTCGCCTGGGGCACGCGGGACCGGCTGCTCCTGCCCCGTCAGGGCATCCGCGCCAAGCACGCCATCCCCGGCGCACGGCTCGTCCGGCTCCCCGGGTGCGGCCACGTCCCGATGCACGACGACCCGGCCCTCGTCTCCCGCGTCATCCTCGACACCTGCCGCTGACCGGCGCCGGCCGACGACCCCGGACCCCAGGACCACCCCGGCGCCGACGAGGGCGCTGCCGATGGCCTGGGGTGCTCCGTAGCTGCCCGTGCCGACGAGAGGCGCGGTACCGGCCGCCGCGACCGGGATGAGCCCCGAGAAGAGCGTGGCCCGTTCCGCACCGATGCGCCGCAGGCCCGTGTACCAGAGGACGAACCCGACGACGGTGACGACCGCCGACTGCCACAGCAGGGCGGCGCCTTCGGTGAGATCGGGCCCGCGCACGAAGGCGCTCCCGTCGACGGCGATCCCCAGGACCGCCGACTCGACGGCTGCGAGTCCGCACACGGTGGCGGCGAGGAGCCGGGGGCCGAGCGGGCGCACCACGGGCACGGCGAGCACCGCGAAGCCGACCTCGCCCGCGAGCGCGCCCACTGAGAACACGAGCCCCGGGACGTCCGTGCGGCCCCAGCCCTGCACGGCGAAGGCGCCCGCGGCGACGAGCAGGGCGCCGGGCAGCACGGACTTCTGAGGGGTGCGCCGTTCCAGAAGCGGCACAAGGAGAGCGACGACCACGGGCGCGCATCCTACGAAGACACCCGGTACGGCAGGTTCCGCCGACCGTTCCGCAGCCAGAATCGCCACGTTGAAACCGACCATCCCCACGGCCGCCAGAAGGGCGAGGCGTCCCCATTGTCCGGTGCTCAGACGCCTCAGAGGCCTCGTGCCGCCCCGGCCCAACAGGGGGATCAGAAGCAGACAGGCGAAGCCGTAGCGGACGAACTGGCCTCCCAGGTATGGGTAGTCGCCCAGCACACTGTTGGCGGTGAAGGAGCCGCCGACGAGGAGGCAGGCGAGGGCCGCGGGCAGCGACCCCCGCGAGGAGTTCACGTTCATGCCCCGACGCTAGGAAGCCCGGCGGTCCTCGTTGAGGGCCACTTCCACGTCGGGTTCGGAGACCACTTCGCGCCGCCCGTCCCCCGTACGCTCGCCCCGTCCGCGCGCCCCCACGGCGCGACCACTCATCCGCCCGGCCGTTCGCGCGAAGACCGAGGACCCGCGGACCCGAAGACCCGAAGAGGTGCATGGCGCTGACTTCACAGCCACAGAGCGAGGCCGGCCGCGAGCGGTGGAACGCCGCCTGGGAACTGCTGCTGCCTGCCGTGTCCGCCCCCGCCCGCAGCCGGGGCCGCACGCTGCGCTCGGCCCTGCGGGAGGCCGTCAGATCGGGCCGGCTCACGGCGGGCACCCGGCTGCCCTCCAGCCGTGAACTCGCCGCGGACCTGGGCGTCTCGCGGGGTCTGATCACGGAGGCGTACGAGCAGTTGACGGCGGAGGGCTATCTGCGCAGCGACCGCGGTTCGGGGACGTGGGTGAGCGACGCGGCACGGGCCGCCGCTCCCCCGGTGTGTGACCTCGCCCCGCGCGACGGCCACGCGCGCGTGGACTTCCTTCCCGGGCTCCCGGACCTGTCGCTGTTCCCGCGCGCCGCCTGGGCCGCCGCCCACCGGCAGGAACTCGCCGCGCTGCCGCACCACATGCTGGGCTATCCGGACCCGCGCGGGCTGCCCCGGCTGCGCACCGTGCTGGCCGAACTCCTCGTGCGCCGCCGCGGTGTGGTCGCCGATGCCGAGCGCGTGGTCGTGTGTTCCGGGGTGGCCCAGGCCATGACCTTGCTGGCACAGGCCCTCCACGCGCGGGGACACACCACGATCGGCGTCGAGGACCCCGGGAGCCCCGAGCACGAGACGCTGCTCTGTGCCGCGGGGGTCACACCGGTGCGGATCCCCGTGGACGAGGAGGGTGTGCTCGTCGAGGCCCTGCGGGACCAGGGCGTACGCGCGGTCGTCACCACCCCCGCCCACCAGTTCCCCTCGGGGATCGCCTACTCCGCCCGGCGCCGCGCCGCGCTCCTGGACTGGGCGCGGTCCGTGGACGGTCTGATCGTCGAGGACGACTACGACGGCGACTTCCGCTACGACCGCGCGCCGGTGGGAGCACTGCAGGGCCTGGACCCCGAACACGTCGCGTACACCGGTTCGGTCAGCAAGTCGCTGGCCCCCGGGCTGCGGCTGGGCTGGCTGCTGGTGCCGGAGAAACTCGCCGAGGAGGTCGTCGAGCGCAAGCGGGTCGTCGACCTCGGCAACCCGGTGCTCGACCAGGCGCTGCTGGCCCGGTTCGTGGAACGGGGCGAGTACGACCGGCAGTTGCGGCGCTGCCAGCGCGCGTACCGCGAGCGCAGGGACACGCTGGTGGCGGCGCTGCACGAGCGGCTGCCGGGCGTGCGGGTCACCGGGATCGCGGCCGGTCTGCACGTCATCGCGCGGCTGCCCGCCCGCTGGGGCCCGCAGGACGCCTTCCTGGCGCGGGCCGTGGCGGCGGGCGTCGCGGTCCGGCCACTCGGCGACTACGGCGCGGGGACGGACCGCACGGGTCCGGCGGGCGACGGCGTACGTCTGGTGCTCGGTTACGCCCATCTGTCACCGGCCCGCATCTCCGAGGGCGTACGGATCCTGGCGGAGGCCGTACGCGGACCAGAAGCCGTACGCGAGAAGGAAACCGTGCGGCAGCCGGAAGCCGTCCGCGCACCGGATGCCGTGCGGAAGTCCCGGCCCGCGAGGAAACCGGCGCAGAAGACGAAAGGGGTGCGGCCCCCTCAGGAGATCGGGGCGGCGCGGACCTCTCAGGAGTTGGACCACGCGCGCGTGGAGAGCACCAAGCGGTAGCCGTCGGGGTCCTCCACGGTGACGCCCCACTCGTTCCAGTACGGGTTGGGCGACAGGACACGCGTGCCGCCGTGCTCCTCCAGGCGGGCGACCAGCGCCTCGGGGACCTCGCCGTCCACGTAGACGACGAGCAGGTCCTCCTCGGTGGGGCGCGGCTGGACGGGGGCTGCGGCCTCGTGGACGAGTTCGAGGTGCCAGGACGCGTCGGGCCAGCCCACCATGAGCAGGTCGTGCTCGCCGGGAGCGCCGTCGCCCTCGGCCCGGTACACCACGTCCAGGCCGAGGCCGTCGACCCAGAAGCGCTCGGCCGCGGCCAGGTCGCGGGACGGGCGGGCGATGCGGATGTGGCTCTGGCCGTTCACGGGCACGCGACTCCCCCTTCGGTGCGGCACCCCGGCGGCGTGCCCTGGTCCCGAGCGTAGCCAGCAGTGGATCTTGCGCGCATCGGCCGTCCGTCCCGGGCGTCCGGTCCGACGGCGTACGCCCCTGGGCCTAGGCCGTGCCGAGGCAGGTCGGCGCGAACCCCGCGCGGCGGTTCCCCCTCGCCTGTGGGGAGTTGTTCACTTGTGGTTCGCGTGGACGCTGTGGCGCAGTACCCGCCGGGCACCCGCACACTGGTCGCACCCGTCAACTGGAGGCGCATTCATGTCAGATCGTCAGCCGAGCCCGTCCCCTCGCCGCCGCAGCGTGCTGCGCGGTTCGCTCGCCGTGCCGGCGGCGCTCGCCGTGCCCGCGCTCGCCGGGGCGGCTCCCTCGCTCGCCCTCTCGGGACGCCCGAAGGCCGGGTGGGGTGTGCAGGCCGGTGACGTGGGCGCGCATTCGGGACTCGTGTGGGTCCGCTCGGACAGACCGGCCCGGATGATCGTGGAGACGTCGGCCACCGAGTCGTTCCGCAACCCCCGGCGGTGGCACGGCCCGCTGCTCGGTCCGGACACGGACCTCACCGGGACGACCCGGCTGCGCGGTCTGCCGGCGGGCGAGCAGATCCACTACCGCGTGCTGCTCGCGGATCCCGACGACCCCCGGCGCACGGGCGAGCCCGTCCGCGGCACGTTCCGTACGACGCCGAGGGGCCGCAAACAGGGCGTGCGCTTCCTGTGGTCGGGCGACATCGCCGGGCAGGGCTGGGGCATCAACCCGGACCGCGGCGGCTACCGCATCTTCGAGGAGATGCGCCGGCGGGACCCGGACTTCTTCCTGTGCAGCGGTGACAACATCTACGCCGACGGGCCCATCCTGCCGCGCGTCACGCTCCCCGACGGCACCGTGTGGCGCAACATCACGACGGAGGAGAAGTCCAAGGTCGCCGAGTCGCTCGCGGAGTTCCGCGGCGCGTTCCGCTACAACCTGCTCGACGAGAACCTCAAGCGGTTCAACGCCCAGGTGCCGTCCATCGTCCAGTGGGACGACCACGAGGTGCGCAACAACTGGTACCCCGGGCAGATCCTCGACGACGCGCGCTACACGGAGAAGGACGTGAACGTCCTCGCCGGGCGCTCGCTGCGGGCGTTCAGCGAGTACTTCCCCGTCTCCACGCTGCCGCCGGGCGACGAGGACGGCCGGGTGTACCGCGTGCTGCGGCACGGGCCGCTCCTGGACGTGTTCGTCCTGGACATGCGCTCGTATCGCAACGCCAACTCGCCGGGCCGGCAGCCCGACGACGCCACCGGCATCCTGGGCGCCCGGCAGCTGGCCTGGCTGAAGCGGGAGCTCTCGCGCTCGCGTGCGGTGTGGAAGGTGATCGCGTCCGACATGCCGCTGGGCCTGGTCGTGGCCGACGGCAAGGAGAACTTCGAGGCCGTCGCGCAGGGCGATCCCGGTGCCCCGCTGGGCCGCGAACTGCAGATCGCCGAATTGCTGCGGCACATCAAGCACCGCAGGATCACCGGCACGCTGTGGCTGACCGCCGACGTGCACTACACCTCGGCGCAGCACTACGACCCCTCGCGCGCCGCGTTCAAGGACTTCGCGCCGTTCTGGGAGTTCGTGTCCGGGCCGCTGGCCGCCGGCGGTTTCCCGGCGACGAAGCTCGACGGGACGTTCGGGCCCGAGCAGAAGTTCATCAAGGCGCCGAGCCGTGCCAACACCTCTCCGGCCGAGACCCCGCAGTACTTCGGCGAGGTCGACATCGACGGGGGCAGCGGCGCGCTGACGGTGCGGCTGCGGCAGGAGGGCGGCGGCGTGCTGTTCACCCAGGTCCTGGAGCCGGGCCGGGTGGGGCAATAGCCCGGCGGGTCAAATCATTGCCAAAGGGGCATAGGACCCCTTAACCCATCGGTCACACATCGTTCGTGATCACGCAACACCGGTCCAGCACAGTGGCCGTATGAGAGCTGAGATGTCTGACGTGACACGGACGAAGCACGGTCGCCCCGTTCACCACTGGCGGCGCGACCTCGTCGAACTGGCGGCCCTGTTCACGGCCGTCGCGGTGGCCGACGCCGTGGCGAACATGATCGGGCACGGCCCCGACGGGCCCGCCCTGCTGGTGGTGTCGGCCGTGGTGCTCCTGGCCACGGTCGGCTTCCACACATGGTGGGCACGACGCCACAACCACGCACCGCCGACGGCGCACGATACCGGCACCCGGTCTCCCGCGGACGCGGAGCGGACCGGGCCCGAGCCCACCACGGCCACGACCACCACCACGCCCGCGGCGTCCGAAGGCCAGGTGCCGGGCGCGGGCACCCTGTGGCGGATGCGGACGACGGTGCGGGACGAGCCGGGGTCCCTGGCCGCGCTGTGCGTGTCGCTCGCCGAGCGGCGCGTGGACATCCTGAGCCTGCAGGCCCACCCGCTGGCCGAGGGCACCGTGGACGAGTTCCTGCTGCGCACTCCCGACGACCTGTCGGCCTCCGAGATCACCCGGGCCGTCTCCCGCGCGGGCGGTTCCGGCACCTGGATCGAGCGCGCCGACGCCCACGACCTGGTGGACGCCCCCACCCGCATCCTGGGCCTGGCCACCCGCACGGCGCTCGACGCGGCCGAACTCCCCCTCGCGCTGCGGCATCTGCTCGGCCGCTGCACGATCCGCTCGCTGCCCGCCGCGACGCGCAAGGGCGAGGCGGCGTCGGCGGAGGGCAGCCCGGTCGACGGCGTACTCGAGGACACCGTGCTCCGGCTCAAGGGCCCCGAGGGCGAAGTGATCACCGTGGAGCGGCCCTATCTGCCCTTCACGCCGACCGAGTTCGCCCGCGCGCGGGCCCTGGTCGAGCTGGACACGCGCCTCGGCCCGCGCATCCCGCGCAGCCAGGACGTCCTGACGCTGCCGGAGGGGGACTCCATCACCGTGCGCCGGGCCGACACCGGCGACGTCGACACCGCCAAGGCCATGCACGAGCGGTGCTCGCCGCGCACGCTGAGCATGCGGTACCACGGCCCCGTGCGCGACGCGGACCGCTATCTCAACCACCTGCTCAGCCCCCGGTTCGGCCGCACCCTCGCGGTGCAGACCGCGTCCGGCCGGATCGTCGGGCTCGGCCACCTCCTCTGGGACGGCGACGAGACCGAGGTCGCCCTCCTGGTCGAGGACGGCTGGCAGCGCCGCGGCATCGGCAGCCAGCTGCTCGGCCGCCTCGTGGCGATGGCGGTCGAGGCGGGCTGCGAGAGCGTGTACGCGGTGACGCAGGCGTCCAACACGGGCATGGTCGCCGCGATGCGCGGGCTCGGCCTGCCGCTCGACTACCAGATCGAGGAGGGCACGCTCGTGATCACGGCCCGCCTCGACGCGACGCCGGTCGGCTCACGCCTGCCGTACGACGTCCAGGACGGGCGGGACGGCCCGGCCGAACGCCATCAGCAGGCCGAGCACTGAGGACCGGGACCGGCGGGCGCCCGGCAGGCGGAGCGCCGACGGTCACGAGCCGTCGGGCGGAGCACCGCGGTTCACAGTGCGGGGGCGGCCTCCGCGACGGGCCGCTTCGCCCCGACGGGCGCCGCCCCTGTCACCGCGACCGGTCCCAGCGCCCGGTCCAGGTCCCCCCACAGGTCCTCGACGTCCTCCAGCCCGCACGACATGCGCAGCAGCCGGTCGCTCACCCCGGACGAGTGCCGGTCGCCGACGTCCACCACGCGGTGGCTGATGGACGCCGGGTGCTGGATCAGCGAGTCGACGCTGCCGAGGCTGACCGCCGGGGTGATCAGCCGTACCCCGGCGATCACTCCGTGCGGGTCGCCGCAGACCTCGAAGGCGACCATGGCGCCGCCGATCCGTGGGTAGTGCACGCGGGTCACGCGCGGGTCGGCGGCCAGCCTGCGGGCCAGTTCCGCCGCGTTCGCCGACGCCGCCCGCACCCGGACCGGCAGCGTGGAAAGACCGCGCAGCAGCAGGTACCCGGCGAGCGGATGCAGCACCCCGCCGGTGGCGAAGCGCACCTGGCGCAGCTGCCGCGCGAACTCCTCGTCGCACGCGACCACCCCGCCCAGGACGTCGCCGTGCCCGCCCAGGTACTTCGTGGCGCTGTGCAGCACCAGGCGGGCGCCACTCTCGACGGGCCGCTGCAGCACGGGCGTGGCGAAGGTGTTGTCGGCGAGCAGCGGCACCTCGCCGCACGCGTGGGCGATCGCGCGCAGGTCGAGTTCGGCAAGGGTGGGGTTGGCGGGCGACTCGACCATCACCAGGCCGGTGTCGGGGCGGATGGCGTCCGCGATGCCCGCCGGGTCGACCCAGGTCACCTCCGTACCGACCAGACCCGCGGTGAGCAGGTGGTCGCTGCAGCCGTACAGCGGGCGGACGGCCACGACGTGGCGCAGGCCCGCGGCCCCTCGTACGAGAAGAACGGCGGTCAGCGCCGCCATGCCGCTCGCGAACGCGACCGCGCTTTCCGTGCCTTCGAGTCGGGCGAGGGCCGTCTCGAAACGGGCCACGGTGGGATTGCCGAGGCGGGCGTAGACCGGCGGCCCGTCGTCGACGGTCCCGTCGGCGGCGAAGGCGTCGATGCGCGCGGCCTCGGCCCGGCTGTCGCGGGAAGGGTAGGTCGTGGAGAGGTCGATCGGCGGGGCGTGCAGGCCGAGGTCGGCCAGGTCGTCACGGCCCGCGTGGACGGCCTCGGTGGCCAGGGCACGCGGCGGTGACGCGGCGTCGGCGGAGGGGCGGTGCGGTGCTGTCCCGGTGTTCGCTTCCATGTCGCACAGGCTGAACAACGGCCGGAGACCGGTGTCCGGATGCCGTGCTACGTTCGGCCGATGGCCGAATCTGTCGCACTGGACCCGGTGGACCTGCATATTTTGCGCCTGCTGCAGAACGACGCCCGGACCACGTACCGCGACCTGGCGGCACAGGTCGGTGTCGCGCCCTCCACGTGTCTCGACCGTGTGACGCGGCTGCGGCGCTCGGGAGTGATTCTCGGACACGACCTGCGGCTCGACCCGGCGAAACTCGGCCGCGGGCTCGAAGCGCTGCTTTCCGTACAGGTGCGGCCGCACCGCCGGGATCTCGTGGGCCCGTTCATCGAGCGGGTGCGGGCCCTGCCCGAGTCGCTGTCCCTCTTCCATCTCACGGGGCCCGACGACTTCCTGGTGCATGTGGCGGTGGCGGGGCCCGCGGATCTGCAGCGGCTCGTCCTCGACGAGTTCACGGCGCGGCGCGAAGTGGCACGCGTGGAGACACGGCTGATCTTCCAGCAGTGGGCGTGCGGCCCGCTGCTGCCGCCCGACGCGACGACCGGGGCCGTTTCGGATCACTGAGGCCGATCCTGCTGACGCGCGCCCGTCCCTCGTACGAGGATGTCCGCATGTCAGACACGAAGAACCCGCAGCCGAACGCCGGTCTCCTGCCCCGCGCCGTCGCCGACGCCTTTGTCGACGAGCTGATCGCCCTCGACCCCGTCACGGGCACCTATCTCGGCGTCGAGGAGAGCAACAGCAAGCTCCCGGACACCTCCCCCGAGGGCCAGGAGGCCCTCGCCCGCCTGGCCCGCACGACGCTCGCCCGGCTCGACGAGGCGGAGCGCCTGCCCGGCGCGGACAGTGAGATCGAACGCCGCTGCGGTCGGCTGCTCCGGGAGCGGCTCACCGCCCAGCTGGCGGTGCACGAGGCTGGCGAAGGACTGCGCGCGGTCGGCAATCTCCACACGATGCCGCACCAGGTGCGGGAGATCTTCACCGTGACGCCCATGGAGACCGAGGAGGACTGGGCGGCGATCGCGGAGCGGCTGCGGGCCGTCCCGGCCGCGCTGGAGGGTTACCGCGCGAGCCTCGAACTGGGCCTGGAGCAGAAGCTGTTCGGTCCGCCGCGGCCGACCGCGACGTTCATCGAGCAGCTCACGGAGTGGGCGGGCGAGGGGGGCGCGGAGCCGAGCGGACGCGGCTGGTTCGAGGACTTCGCGGCCGCGGGCCCGCAGGCGCTGCGCGCCGAGCTCGACGCCGCGGCACGGGCGGCGACCGCGTCCGTCGTGGCGCTGCGCGACTGGATGCGGGGCGTCTACGCGCCCGCGATCGAGGGCTCTCCGGACGTCGTGGGCCGCGAGCGCTACGCCCGACTGTCCCGCGAGTGCAACGGCACGGACCTGGATCTGGACGAGGCGTACGCGTACGGCTGGGCGGAGTTCCACCGGCTGCTCGCGGAGATGCGGGCCGAGGCCGAGAAGATCCTGCCGGGCGCGGAGACGCCGTGGGTGGCGCTCGCCCACCTCGACGAGCACGGCACGCACATCGAGGGTGTCGAGGAGGTCCGCGTCTGGCTGCAGGAGCTGATGGACGAGGCCATCGACGCGCTGGACGGCACGCACTTCGAACTCGCCGAGCGGGTGCGGAAGGTGGAGTCCCACATCGCCCCGCCCGGCGGCGCGGCGGCCCCCTACTACACGGGCCCGTCCGAGGACTTCTCGCGCCCCGGCCGCACCTGGCTGCCCACGATGGGCGACACCCGCTTCCCGGTCTACGACCTGGTCTCGACCTGGTACCACGAGGGCGTACCCGGCCATCACCTCCAGCTGGCCCAGTGGGCGCACGTCGCGGAGAACCTCTCCCGCTACCAGGCGACCGTCGGCATCGTCAGCGCCAACGCCGAGGGCTGGGCGCTGTACGCGGAGCGGCTCATGGACGAGCTCGGCTTCCTGACCGACCCCGAGCGCAGGCTCGGCTACCTGGACGCCCAGATGATGCGGGCGCTGCGGGTCATCGTCGACATCGGCATGCACCTGGAAATGGAGATTCCGGCGGACTCGCCCTTCCACCCGGGCGAGCGCTGGACGCCCGACCTCGCCCAGGAGTTCTACGACGCGCACTGCAGCCGTCCCACGGACTACGTGACGAGCGAGATGACGCGGTACCTCACCATCCCCGGCCAGGCCATCGGCTACAAACTCGGCGAGCGCGCCTGGCTGCTGGGCCGGGAGAACGCGCGCCGCCGGCACGGTGACGCGTTCGACGCCAAGGCCTGGCACATGGCCGCGCTCTCGCAGGGCTCGCTGGGCCTGGACGACCTGGTCGACGAGCTGTCCAAGCTGTGAGCGCCGGTTTCCTCCTCCCGTCCGATCCCCTGCGCGCCGCGCGGCCCGACCCCGGGTTCGCCCCGGAGGCCGAGGCCGCGCGGGCGTGCGGCGCCGAGGTCGCGCTCGTCGACCACGACGCGCTGCTGGCCGGGGACGCGGCAGGCGCCGTGGGGCGGGTGCCTCGCGGCTCGGGTCCGTACTGGTACTGGGGCTGGATGATGCCGGTCGCGCGCTACGAGGAGCTGTCGCAGGCCCTCGCGGCGCGCGGCTGCGCCCTGCTCACGCCCTCCGCCGCGTACGGCCGCGCCCATGAACTGCCGGGCTGGTACGACGTGGTGGCCGAGGCGTCACTCACGTCGCGCAGCGTCTGGTGCGCGGCGGCCCCGGGCGCGCCTCCCCCGGCCGGGCGGCTCGCGGAGCTCGTCGCGCCGCTCGGCCCCGGTCCCGGGATCGTCAGGACTACGTGAAGTCCCGCAAGCACGAGTGGGACGAGGCGTGCTTCGTGCCCGACCTGACGGACGGCGCGCGGCTCTCCACGGTGGTCGAGCGGCTCTTCGCGCTGCAGGACGAGTCGCTCGCCGGCGGTCTGGTGGTACGCGCGTACGAACCGTTCGTCGCGGGCGGCGAGGCCCGCGTGTGGTGGCTGGACGGCGAGGTGCTGCTCGTGACCGCCCACCCGGACACTCCGGAGCGGCTGCCCTCGCCCGAACTCGACGGCGTGCGTGCGGCGGTGGCGGCGCTGGGCTGCCGGTTCGTGACGACGGATCTGGCGCTGCGCGAGGACGGGCGGTGGCGGGTCGTGGAGGTCGGCGACGGACAGGTCAGCGGGCTGCCTCGGGGCGCGCGGGGCGCCGACTCCATGGGGGCGGCGGACGCGCTGTACGCCGCGTTGGCCGCCGCCCCGACGCACACCGGATGACGCGGGACGTCAGCGGCGGAAGCCGCCCTCGGAGTCGATGACCTGGCCGGTGATCCAGGCGGCCTCGTCGGTGGCGAGCCAGGAGATGAGCCGGGCCGGGTCGTCGGGCATGCCCCAGCGTCCCGCCGGGAAGCGTGCCGCGATCTGCTCGTAGACCTCGCCGGTGAGGTAGTCCGTGTCCACGGGCCCCGGATTGACGCAGTTGACCGTGACGGCGAGGTCGGCGAGCGCGGTCGCGAGAGTGCGGGTCGCCGAGGCGAGCGCGCCCTTTTGCAGGCTGTAGGCGATCTCGTCCGGCATCCCGCCCGCGATGTCCTGACCCGAGGTCATCATCACGACCCGCCCGCCGGGCGTCCGCTCCTGCAGCTTCGCGCGCAGCCGGGCGTACGCCTGGACGAGAAGGATCACGGACCGGGTGTCCACCTCCCAGTGCGCGTCGAGCATGGCGGCGTCGATCTCGCCGAGCGCGCCGTCACGGCCGCTGCGCGCGTGGTTGGCGACGAGGATGTCGAGCCGTCCGCCGAGCGCGTCGGCGGCCGTCTCGATCAGCCGGGCGGGGGCGGTGGGATCGGCGAGGTCGGCGGGCCCCGCGCACACCGGTGCCTCCGGGTCGCCGAGCGCCTCGCGCACTCCTTCGACGACCTGCTCGGGGCGGTCGGCGCCCCAGGGCATCTCGGCGTCGTGCGGGACGTGGTGGTGCAGATGGACACCGGCGCCGTACGCGGCGAGCCGCCGCGCCACGGCGTATCCGATGCCTCCACGGCGGCTGGCGCCGGTCACGAGGGCGGTCCGCCCGCGCAACGGCAGCGGGTCGCGGCGGAGTTGGCCGACGGTGGGATGCGGTAGATGCGGCATGACAGATCATGATGCGCGCCGGGTGACCGCCGCGCACGGCAGTTGTCCCGGCGCGGCCGCGTGCCGCGGGGAACAGCGGTACGCGGCGCCGCGCCTCAGCAGCCGCAGTCCTCGGCGTCGACCGGCGCGGTGAGCGCGTCGGGGTCGCGCTGCTCGCGGCCCTCCCAGGTCTCGAACTCGAAGCCCTCACGGGCCCAGTACTCGAAGCCGCCCAGCATTTCCTTCACCTGGAAGCCGAGTTGGGCGAGGGCCAGCGCCGCGCGGGTGGCGCCGTTGCAACCGGGGCCCCAGCAGTAGGTGACCACCGGCACCGACGTGTCGAGCAGCGCCTCGGCCTGCTCGACGATGAGCGCCGTGGGCAGGTGGAGGGCGCCGGGGACGTGGCCCTGGTCCCAGGAGGCGGTGGAGCGGGTGTCGATCACGACGAAGCCCGGGTCGCCGTCGGCGGCGAGCGCGGACGCCACGTCGGAGACATCCGCGTGGAAGGCGAGGCTCGCGCCGAAGTAGACGGCGGCCGCGGCCGGGGACGCCGGGGGGACACGCAGGACCGCGTTGTCGGCGGGGGCGACAGGGGCGGCGGAGACTGCGGAAGGGGCGCTGAGCTGCACGTTCGCGTTGTTCATGGCAGAAAATCTACGGGTGGTGGCTGAAAGCCTGAAGGACTGATCACCGGCATCCGGGCCTTCTCGCCGGGGATTTCCCGGCGATGCGCCGCTTTCACCGGGGGCACTCATGGAGACGCGGCGACAGCGGGTTTGTCGCGAAAGACAGTTGCCAGAAGGGTGCCCCCTCCACCGAGAATGGTCCAGACCAGAACTCGCTTGTTCATGCGGCAAAACGCAAGCTCACACGACGGTTCCGCGCTGCCGCAAAACGCTTCGGCGTACGTGGTCCATGACGACGGGTCAGCCGGCGGGCTCGCGCGGCCACCGTCCGGAACGGCGACATCCGGCCAGCGGCGCAGCCCCGGCGGACCTCCGACCGATCGTTCGAATGAAGGTCAATCGGCGTCACTGGTCTACGAAAAGGGCCCGAGGACCGTCAACTGCCCACGATCGCAACGGATTTCCGGCGGCCGACCTCTTGCGCCGCCGACGCCTCCTCTGCCAGATTCAGCCCAGCCGAAATGGCATGCACGCAACAGGAGATACCCGCCTCCTGTGCGTGCGTCGTGGCCGCATACCTATGCAGCCCCGCTCCCCAACAGAACGTTTCATCCCCACATAATGGAGACGAACGTGCGTATATCCAGACTCGTCCCCGCACTCGCGGCCACCGCACTCGCCGTCCTGGGGCTCGCCCCCACGGCCATGGCGCAGACCTCGGCGCAGGCGGAGGCACCCCCGGCGGCGTCCGTCGACGCCCCGCAGCCGATCATCGGCGGCGGCAACGCGAGCAACGCGCCCTGGGCGGCCCGGCTCTTCTCCAACGGCCGGCAGACCTGTAGCGCCACGATCATCGCCCCGACCTGGATCCTCACCGCGAAGCACTGCGTCAGCGGCGGCGGCCTGTCCTTCCGCATCGGCAGCCTCGACCAGTCGTCCGGCGGCACCACGGCCAACGGCGTCAGCGTCACCAACCACTCGGCCTCGGACCTGTCCCTGGTCAAGCTGGACCGCTCGGTGCCGGGCACGTACGCCCGTCTCGGCAACCCGGGCTCCGTCTCCGTCGGCCAGACCGTGCAGGTCTACGGCTGGGGCGCCACGTCCCAGTGCAGCCCCGAGATCAACTGCCAGTCGCGGCTCCTCAAGGTCGCCAACGTCGTCGTGACCGGCGGCTGCCGCGACGCCTACCAGGGCCAGGCCATCTGCGCCCGGCGCGGCGACGGCATCACCGCGGGCGGCGACTCGGGCGGTCCGATGATGGCGGGCGGCGCGCAGGTCGGCGTCGCCTCCACCAGCGACCGCCAGACGACGACGGCCTACACGAACGTGACGGCGTACCGCTCCTGGATCCAGAGCGTCGCGGGCGTCTGACGGGACCGCACGGTCTCCGGACCCCGGGGAACCCACCAGAACCGTCGCCTCCGCGCTCCCACCGCGCGGAGGCGACACCGCCCGGGCAAGGACCTGCCGACACGGTCCGGACAGGGACTTTCTGGGGCCCACCCCTTGATCGGCCGGGGTTTTCCCTGTTACCTCTCGGGGATGACGGGTTATTCCACGGACGCCACCGACTGGCGCATACTCGACGTCCTCCAGCGCGAGGGCCGCGCCAGCTACGCCGAACTGGCGCGCGCCGTCTCGATGTCGGCGAGCGCCGTCACCGAACGGGTGCGGCGCCTGGAGGAGGCGGGCGTCATCCAGGGGTACGCCGCCGTGGTCGACCCGGACCGGCTCGGCCTCCCCATCCTCGCGTTCGTACGCCTGCGCTACCCGAACGGCAACTACAAGCCCTTCCACGACCTGGTCGACGCGACCCCCGAGATCCTCGAGGCGCATCACGTCACGGGTGACGACTGCTTCGTCATCAAGGTCGCGGCGCGCTCCATGCACCACCTCGAAGAGGTCTCCGGGAAGATCGGCGCGCTGGGTTCGGTGACGACGAGCGTCGTCTACTCCTCTCCCCTGCCACGCCGCCCCCTCGGCCGCTGACCCCTGCGTCCCGGGCGCCGTTCAGTCGCCGCCCCGCAGCCGCACGGTCGAGCCCGCGCGTCCCTTCACGACCTCCAGTTGCGCGTGCACGCGCCGCCTCAGGTCCGCGACGTGGCTGACGATGCCGACGCTGCGGTCCCGCTCGCGCAGCGCGTCGAGGACGTCGAGGACCTCGTCGAGCGTCTGGTCGTCCAGGCTGCCGAAGCCCTCGTCGATGAAGAGGGTGTCGAGGCGGACACCGCCCGCCTCGTCCGTGACCACGTCGGCGAGGCCCAGCGCGAGCGCCAGCGAGGCGAAGAACGTCTCGCCGCCCGACAGCGTCGCCGTGTCGCGCTCACGGCCCGTCCAGGCGTCGACGACGTGCAGGCCCAGGCCCGAACGGCCGCGTCCCGTGCGGTCGTCGGAGTGCACGAGGGTGTAGCGCCCGGACGACATGCGACGCAGCCGCACGGTCGCGGCCGCCGCCACCTGCTCCAGGCGGGCGGCCAGCACGTACGACTCCAGGCGCATCCTGCGTTCGTTGTCCGCCGAGGTGCCCGCGGCGAGGCCAGCGAGGCGCGCCACGCGGTCGTACGCGGCGCGCAGGGGCGCAAGGCCCCGCATCCCGTCCGCCGCCCGGCCCGAGAGCCGGTCGAGCTCGGCGCAGCGCCGGGCCGCGGCGTCGCGCGCGGAGGCCGCCCGGCGCAGCTGCAGGCCCGCGGCGTCCGCGGCGGTCTGTGCCGCCGGGAGGTCGGCGGTCCGCTGCCGTGCGGCGGCGGCCGTGTCCGGCTCGGCGAGCACGGAGCGCACCGCCGCCTCCTCGTTGCGCCAGGCGTCGATGCGGTGCTGGAGCTCGCGGTACCCGGCGTCGTCGAGCAGGGCCGCCGCCGCGTCCGTCGGCGTGTCGAACCCGGCGCGGAAGGCGGCGTCGGCGAGTCGCGCGTCCGCGTCCTTGAGGCGCTCGGCGGTCTCGTCGGCGGCGCGGGCGGCGTCGGCGGCCTCGGTGAGCAGAGCGGCCTGCCGCTCCAGCTGGCGGGCGCGGGCCGCCACGCTTTCCGTGCCGCCCCGCGCGCGGGCCAGCTCCTCGTCCAGAGCGCTCTGTTCGCGCTCCAGGGCGTCACGCAGGGTGGTCCGGGAGGCGGCCCGGCGCGCGGCCTCCTGCTGTCCGGCGAGCCTGCGGTCGTACTCGCGCTCGGCCTGCGCGAGCGCCTCTCGCGCGGCGTGCAGCCCGCAGGCGCGCTCGTGCGCCGCGGCGTGGGCACGGCGCAGCTCCTCGACCTCCGCGGCGAGTTCGTCGACGGTGGCGTCCTTCGATGCCGCGCTCGTCGCCTCGGTGTCCGCCGCACCGGCCCCGCCCTGTTCCGCGTCCCGCTCGGTCACGGCGCCGCCGCGTGCGGCCTCCGTCGCCGCCGCGAGCAACTCGCGTACGTCACCGAGCGCGCGCTCTGCGGCCGTGCGGGACTCGTCCGCCCTGCGGTGGGCGGCGAGCGCGGCCTCCTCGGCACCGCGGTCCACGTGTCCGGCGACCTTCCGCGCGGGCGCGGGGTGCTCCGTCGCGCCGCACACCGCGCACGGGTCGCCGTCGGTCAGGTGCGCGGCGAGTTCGGCGGCGATGCCCGTCAGGCGCTGCTCCTTGAGAGCGAGCCAGTGCTCATGGGCCGCGGTGGCGCTCTCGCGGGCGGCGAGGGCGCGCTCCTGCGCCTGTGCCGCGTCCTGGGCGAGCCCGTCGCGGCGGCGCGCCGCCGCGAGCCGTGCCCGGGCCGGTTCGAGGCGGCCCACCAGGCGCTCGGCGTGGGTGGCGGCTTCCTGGGCGGAGGCGATGCGCTCCTGGAGCGCGGCGCGGTTCTCCTCCCAGCCGTCGAGCCAGCCGGAGGCTTCCTGGAGGAGGTCGTCGTCGGCGCGCTCCTGGCGGTCCAGTGCCGTGCGCTCCGCGGTGATGTCGGCGAGCCGCTGTTCGCCGCGCCGGGCCGACGCGAGGCCTCCGAGGTCCTCGGCCGCCTTGCGCGCGGCGGCGGCGAGGCCCGCCGCGCCGGCGGCGGCGAACGTCTCGGGCAACCGGGCACGCGTGCGCGCCTCGGCCGCGGCGGCGGCGCGGTGCTCGGCGTCGGCGGTGTCGCGCAGGGCGAGCGCGGGCGCGACCGCCTCGGCCTTGCGGGCCCGCTCCAGCCTCTCCTCTAGGCCGCGCTGCTCGGCCTCGCGGGTGTGGAGCCGCGCCGCGCGCTCCTGCGCCTCGGCGAACCGGCGCTGCAGCCGGTCGAGTTCGCGTGCGTCGCCGAGGTCGCGCTCCGCGGCGGCCTGGCCGGACTCGGCGGCCGAGAGCGCGCAGTGCGCGATCGTGAGGCGCTCGCGGGCGCTCGTCCGGACGACGGCGGCCCAGGTGAGGACCGCCTCGGCCAGGCCGGGGTCGCCGGGGGCCGCGTCGGGCAGGGGCAGCTCGGCGCCCCCGCCGCCGTCCTCCGCCGCCTGCTGCATGCGGTGGGCGTCGGCCAGGAGCGCCGCGTCGCCTTCCTTGACCCCGGCCTCGGTGGTGCGCCGCTGCTCGGCGAGCCGCTGTTCGACGGCGGCGAACCTGCGCGTGTCGAAGAGCCGGCCGAGCAGCTTGCCGCGCGCCTCCGCGTCGGCGCGCAGGAAGCGGGCGAAGTCGCCCTGCGGCAGGAGCACGACCTGGCAGAACTGCTCCTTGCTCATGCCGAGCAGCTGTGTGATCTCCTCGCCGATCTCCTGGTGCGACCTGCTGAGGTCCTTCCAGCCGCCCGGCTCCGCGTCCGCCCCGGCGTCGTACTCCCGCAGCCAGCTCTGCGCCTTCTCCGTGGTGGTGCCGGTGCCGCGCTTCTTGGGGCGCTCCCAGGGCGGCTGGCGGGTGATCTCCAGGCGGCGTCCGGCGACGGTCAGTTCGAGGCACACTTCCGTGCGCGTGCCCTGTGCCGCGTGGTCGCTGCGCAGCGACATGCCCTGTCCCGCGCCCTGGCGGGCGCCGGGCACCGAGCCGTAGAGGGCGTAGCAGACGGCGTCCAGGACGGAGGTCTTGCCCGCGCCCGTGGGGCCGTGCAGCAGGAAGAGACCGGCGGCGGAGAGCTCGTCGAAGTCGATGTCCTGGGCGGTGCCGAAGGGCCCGAAGGCGGTGACGCGGAGGCGGTGGAGTCTCATCGGGCGACCTCGCGCAGCGTGTCGTCGGTGCGGACGGCGTCGAACGCCGAGCGCAGCACGGCCTGTTCCTCTTCGTCGGGTCCCGCGCCGCGCACATGGGTCACGAAGTCCTCCGCGATCTGCTGGTCGCTGCGGCCCTGGAGCCGCTTGGCGTACGACACGTCCGGGTCGTCGGGCGCGCGGTCCGGGTCGAAGACGAGGCTGAGGGTGTGGGGGAAGCGTTCGCAGAGCCGGGCCATCGGGTCGTCGGGCCGGACCGCGTCGGTGAGGGTGGCTTCGACCCACGCCTCCTCGTGGCGGGCGAGGTCCGCGTCGTCGAGCAGGGCGTCGAGGGTGCCCCGGATGCGGGCGAGCGGGCGCGGCACCGGGCAGTCGACGCGCTCGGCCTCGATCCCGCCGTCGGGGCCGAGGTCGACGAGCCACATGCTCTTGCGGTGGTCGGTCTCGGAGAACGAGTACGGCAGCGGCGAGCCGGAGTAGCGCACGCGCGGGGCGATGGTCTGGCTGCCGTGCAGGTGGCCCAGCGCCGCGTAGTCGACGCCGTCGAAGACTCCGGAGGGGACGGCCGCGACCCCGCCGATCGTGATGTCCCGCTCGCTGTCGCTGGCCTCGCCGCCGGTGACGAAGGCGTGGGCGAGGACGACGGAGCGGGTGCCCCGCGCGCGGGTGGCGAGGTCGGCGCGCACGCGGTCCATGGCGGCGCCGATGACCGCCTCGTGGCCCGCCTTGGCGACGCCGAACTCGTCCTTGACCAGCGCGGGTTCGAGGTAGGGCAGGCCGTAGAACGCCACGTCCCCGTGGTCGTCGGCGAGGACCACCGGCTCGGCGCACGCGGACGGGTCGGTGCGCAGGTGGATGCCGGCGCGGTCGATGAGGCCGGCGCCGACGCCGAGGCGGCGCGCCGAGTCGTGGTTCCCGGAGATCATGACCGTCGGCACGCCGAGGTCCGCGAGCCGGTGCAGGGCGTCGTCGAAGAGCTCGACGGCCGCGAGGGGCGGCACCGCTCTGTCGTACACGTCACCGGAGACCACGACGGCGTCCACCGCGCGCTCGCGCACGGTCGCGACGAGGTGGCCGATGAACGCGGCCTGGGCGTCGAGCATGTTCACGCGGTGGAACGAGCGGCCCAGGTGCCAGTCGGACGTGTGCAGCAGCCTCATGATCCCCGAGACTAACGGGCGGGTCGGACATCACGGGCGGCTACTGCCGTAACCGCTCCTTCCGGGGCCCGCCGCATCCCGCCGGACCCCCGCGCGTCAGGCGTCCCCGTACGCCTCTCCGCCGAGCTCGAACACCGCGCTGCCCGCCGTGGCGTCGGCCAGCCAGCCGCGGAAGGCCTCCACGTCGGCGTCGGGCAGACCGATCTCGATGGTGACCTCGTCGCCGTAGCGGACGTCGCGGACCTCGCGGCCGGCCGCCCGCAGATCGTTCTGGACCTTGCCCGCGCGCTGGTGGTCGACGGTGACGGTGGCGAGGCGGAAGCGGCGGCGGGTGACGGTGCCCAGCGCGTCGAGTGCCTCGCCGACCGCTCCTCCGTAGGCACGGATGAGTCCGCCGGCGCCGAGCTTGACCCCTCCGTAGTAGCGGGTCACAACCGCGGCGACGTACCGCATGTCGCGGCGCATGAGCATCTGCAGCATCGGGACGCCCGCGGTACCGCCGGGCTCGCCGTCGTCGCTCGCCTTCTGCACGGAGGCGTCCGCCCCGATGACGTACGCGAAGCAGTTGTGCGTGGCGGTCGGGTGCTCCTTGCGGATGCGCGCGACGAAGTCCTGCGCCTCCCGCTCGGTGGCCGCGGGTGCCAGGGCGCACAGGAAGCGCGAGCGGTTGATCTCGATCTCGTGCACGCCCTCACGGGCCACTGTGCGGTACTCGTCCTGCATCCGACCAGGGTAGGCGCTCGCCGTTCGCCGCCACCGGCCGGGAGGGCCGCCCGGTGCGCCGGAGGGCCTGTCCGCGGATCCCGCGCGCCCCACGCGTGACCTGCGAGGTGGCGTAGGACACAGCACGCACGCGGGTGCCCCGCGCCGGGTACGGTGATCTCTCGTGACGTCACCTTCCATACCCGTGCGCCAAGTCCCCGATTCCGCGGGCCCCTTGGCATCCCTGCTCTCCGATGTGCCGGTCACAGTGGTCGAGACCCACGAGGACCCGGCCGACGCCCTCCTCTTCCCCGAGGAGGAGGCGGTGGTCGCCAACGCGGTGGCCAAGCGGCGGAACGAGTTCACCACCGTCCGGCACTGCGCCCGTACCGCGCTGGGCCGGATCGGGGTGGCGCCCGCGCCGATCCTGCCGGGGCACCGCGGGGCGCCCGGCTGGCCGGCCGGGGTCGTCGGCAGCATGACGCACTGCGCCGGATACCGCGCGGCCGTCGTCGCCCGCGCCGGAGAGGTGACCTCGCTGGGCATCGACGCGGAGCCTGCCGAGCGGCTGCGCGACCCGGACGTCCTGAAGCTGGTCGCCGACGACACGGAGCGCGCCGCGCTCGCCGCGCTGGGCACGAGCCACCCGGGCACGCCCTGGGACCGGCTGCTCTTCAGCGCCAAGGAGTCCGTCTACAAGACGTGGTTCCCGCTCACCGGACGCTGGCTCGGCTTCGAGGAGGCGCGGGTCGAGCTCGACCCGGCCGGGACGTTCACCGCGCGGCTGCTCGTCGAGGGGCCCGTGGTGGAGGGCGTCGAGCTGAAGGTGTTCTCCGGCCGGTGGGTCGTGCAGAACGGCATCGCGGCGACGGCGATCGTCCTGCCGATCACGTCGTCCTCGTAGGACGTGCAGGGCGCGTAGGGCGCTCACTCCCCCTCGTCCCGGTCCCGGTACGTGCACCGCCCGCCCAGCCAGGTTCCCCGCACACGCGCGTGGCGGATCTCCATGGGGTCCGCCGTGCGCGGGTCCTCGGAGAGCAGGACCAGGTCGGCGGGGGCGCCGGGGACGAGGGCCAGGCGGTCGTCGGCGCCCGCCTGATGGGCGACGCCGGCCGTGGCGGCGGTCAGTGCCTGGTCGACGGTGAGCCGCTGGTGCGGGAGCCATCCGTCAGCCGGCTCGCCGGTGAACGTACGCCGGGTGACGGCGACTTGGATTCCCTCCAGGGGCATGTGCGAGCTGACGGGCCAGTCGCTCCCGAAGGACAGGCGCACGCCGTCGCGCGCGAGCTCACCCATGGGGTACTGCAGCGCGGCACGCTCCGCGCCGATCCGTGGGATGGACAGCTCGGTCTGGAGCGGGTCGGGCTGCGCCCACAGCGGTTCGAAATTCGCGATCACGCCGAGCGCGGCGAAGCGGGGCAGGTCGGCGGGGTCGACGACCTGGACATGGGTGATCACCGGACGCCGGTCCCAGTCCGGGTTGGCGGTGCGGGCGGCCTCGATGGCGTCGAGGGCCGCGCGCACCCCCGCGTCGCCGATGGCGTGGATGTGCGTACGGAAGCCCGCCGCGTCGAAGGCGCACACCGCCTCGGCGAGCGCCGCGGGCTCCCACACGGGCATGCCGCAGCTGTGCGGCGCGTCCAGATAGGGGGCGAGCATGGCGGCCGTACCGCCCTCGATCACACCGTCGCTGAAGAACTTGACCGTCCGCGCGGAGAGCAGTTCCCCGCCGTCGGCGTCCACGCGCGCGCGGGTCGCGGCGAACGGTCCGAGCTGCTCGCGCCAGCGGTCGGGGTCTGCGCGCTGCGCCAGGTCGACGCGGACGGACAGCGCCCCGCGGCGAGCCGCGGCCAGATAGGCGTCGGCCATCTCCGGTTCGACCCAGGCGTCCTGGACCCAGGTGATGCCCGCGCGCGCGTACGCGTGCCCGGCGCGGCGGACCGCTTCGACGAGGTCGTCCACCGGACGTGCGGGCACCTGGTCGAGCACGAGGTCGCAGGCGTGCCATTCGCGCAGTGTGCCCAGGGGTGCGCCGTCCGCGCGGCGCACGATCCAGCCGAGGCGCGGTTCGGGCGTCGTCTTGGTCACTCCGGCCCTGCGCAGCGCCTCGGTGTTGCACCACACCGTGTGGTAGTCGTGGGCGCGCAGCACGACGGGCCGGTCGGGCACCGCGGCGTCCAGCCAGCGCGCGTCGAACTCTCCTTCGGGCGCGAGCGCGGGGTCGTAGGACGCGCCGACGATCCACGCGGCCTCCGGGTGCTCGCGAGCCCACCGTCCTACCTCGGCGACGATCGCGTCGACCGAGTCCAGCTCCTTGATCTGGGGGCCGAAGCTCTCCAGACCGCCGAAGAGCGGGTGGGCGTGGCCGTCTCCGAAGGCGGCCATCAGCAGCCCGTCGCCGATGTCGACGACGTCGTCGGCGCTTGCGGCGAGGGCGCGGGCCTCCTCGCCGAGCGCGAGGATCCGGCCGTCGCGCACGGCGAGCGCGGTGGTGTCCGCGCCGGTGCCGTGGACGTCACCGCCGGTGCGGACCGTGCCGAGGAAGACGAGGGTCGTCGCCGTCATGCTGTCGCTGTCTCCTTGCTGTCGTCGTCCATCCGGTGATCGCGGGGTGCGGTTCGCCGGGTCATGGCTGGTGCCGCGCCCCGGTCCGTGCCGGTTCACGCGCGCTCAGACCCGCTCCGCGTCCACGGTCGTCAGTCGTTCGTACGCGGCCGGATCGCGTCGCCGGATTCGCAGCGCCACCGCCACCCCGGCCAGGAACAGCAGGGGCAGTGGTGCGATCAGGGCCGCGTTGACGCCGCTGGACGCGCCGGTGAGCAGGTCGAGGTTGGCGCAGACCAGGACGATCATGACCGCGAGGCCCGCGCAGGCGAGCAGTGGGGCGACGGCCACGCGCCAGGCGGGCATGCCGCGCCGGTCGCGGCGGAAGAACCCGTACACGGCGAGGGCGGCGAGCGCCTGCATGAGCATCACGCCGAGGATCCCGGAGCCGTTGGTCCACAGGAACGTGACGTCGTAGGGATCGGCCCCGCTCAGCAGCGTCGCGACGAGCACGGCGAGTGCGATGACCGACTGGGTGACGACCGCGACGGCCGGGGCCCGGGTCCGCGCGGAGACCGTGCCGAGGCGGGCCGGGAGCAGGCCTTCCCTGCCGAGCGCGTAGAAGTAGCGGGCCGCGCCGTTGTGGAAGGCGAGGGTCGCGGCGAAGGCGCTGGTGATGAGCAGCACGTGCATGGAGTCGGCGGCCCAGGCCCCGGCGAAGCGCTCGGTGGCGGTGAAGACCATGTCGGCGCCGCCCGCGCCGTTCGCGACGTCCTGGGCGCGGTCGGCTCCGTACGCGTTGATGATCATCCATATGGTGAAGGTGTAGAAGAGCGCGAGGAAGGCCACGGCCGCGTAGGTGGCGCGCGGCACGCTCCGCTCGGGCCGCCGCGCCTCCTCGGCGTAGATCGCGGTGGCCTCGAAGCCGATGAAGGCGCCGAGGGCGAGGACGAACATGCCGCCCATCCCGGAGGTGCCGAGGTGGGCGGGCGAGAGCGTGCCGAGGTCGAGGCCGCTCGGGCCGCCGCCGTGCGCGAGGACGCCTCCCTCGAAGACGAGCAGCACCAGGACTTCGAGGACGAGCGCGGCGCCGAGGACCTTGGCGCTCAGCGTCACCTTGAGGTAGCCGAGCACCCCGATGGCGGCGAGCCCGATGGACGCCCAGGCCCACCAGGGCACATGGATCCCGGTGAGGTCCTCGAAGCCCGCTTCGGTGAACCAGCCGAACGCGGCGAGCAGTCCGACCTCGATGGCGTTGTACGAGAAGAGCGCGACGTACGCGGCGCCCGCTCCCGTCGGACGGCCGAGGCCTCGGCCGACGTAGGCGTAGAAGGCACCGGCGTTGCGCACGAAGCGGCTCATCGCCGTGAATCCCGCGGCGAAGACGACGAGCAGCACGCCGGAGAGCAGATAGCCGAGCGGTGCCGCCTCCCCCGCCATGCCGATGGCGAGCGGGGCCACGCCCGCCATGACGGTCAGCGGCGCGGCGGCGGCCACCACGAAGAACACCAGGTCGCCGGTGCCGATGGCACCGTCGCTGAGTCCGCGGGCGGCGGAGTCGGTGCCGGAAGCGGAGGCTGAGGCGGCGGGCGGGACGGAGGAGGGTGCTGTCACGCGCGTGCTCCCTGATGTCGGTGCCCGGCCGGGCCGGGACGGCGAGGGCGGCCCGAAAACTAAACCCTTTAGTTCGAGCTGGCAGGACCGTACTCTTCGGGTGGGGCGTCAGGGAAGACCCCCTTGCGGAACGGGAGTTGCGAGGCCGTGGCATGACGGGCAGGGGCAGACCGCGCAGACCCGTGCTGAGCGCGGACCTGATCGCGCGCGAGGCGCTGGCACTGATCGACGCCGAGGGCACGGCCGCGTTCAGCCTGCCGCGGCTCGCCGACCGGCTCGGGGTGCGGACCGCGTCGCTGTACAACCACCTGGACGGGCGCGCGGCCGTCGTCGAGGGGGTGCGGCGCCTGGTCGTCGAGGAGATGGACGTCTCCGCGTTCGCCGTGCTGCCCTGGCCCGACGCCCTCGCGGTGTGGGCGCGTTCGTACCGCGCGGCGTTCGCGCGCCACCCTCATGCCATCGACCTGCTCGCCACGACGACGATCAGCTCTCCGGCGACGCTCGCCATGTACGAGGCGGTGGTGGCGGCGCTGGCGCGCGGCGGCTGGCCGCGGGAGCGTCTGGTGGCGGTCCTGACGAGCGTGGAGTCCTTCCTGCTCGGCTCCGCGCTCGATCTCGTCGCGCCGCCCCTGATGATCGACCCGGCGGGTCACGCGCCGCGCGTCCCCGTCCTCGCGGCTGCCCTGCGCGCGGCCCACGACGGGGACAAGGCGGCCCGCGCGGACCAGGCGTTCGAGGCGGGACTCGACGCGCTGATCCGCGGCCTCGTGGCGCAGTCGGAGGAGCTGCGGGGCGGCGGGTCCGGGTGAGTCAGCGGTCGCCCGCCGTCTCGTCGGCGTGCGCGAGGGTCTCCCAGAACATGGCCTCGTAACTCTGTACGAGCCTGCCGTGGTGCAGGTGTGCCGCGGTGACGCTTCCCCGGTCGAGGCCGGCCTGCACCGCGGTGAGCGCCTGCCGGTCGAGGTCCGGCGCGGGCTCGGCGAAGAGGTCGAAGAAGCCGCAGGCCTCGTCGGAGAAGCCGTGGCGTTCGCGCAGCGCGCGGGCGATGGCCGCGCAACAGCGGCCCCAGGAGGCGAAGTTGGCGGTGAGGGCGAGGACGACGTCGACCGGTTCGCCGTTCAGGGCGAGCCAGGCCACGTACGCCGGGTAGGCCTGGCAGCCCGCCTGCGGTTCGTACGTCAGCCGCTCCGCCTCGTCGACCGCGCAGGCGTCGAGGAGCGGCGCGAGGCGCTCCTCGGCGAGGCTCTCGCCGTCGGCGAGTGCCTCGAAGAAGGCGGCGGACTCCGGGTCCTTGGCCTCGATGGACCGCTGCGCCAGGTGCCGGAAGGAGCGCCGGTCGGCGGGGATCACGTGGCACTGTTCCAGGGCGAGGACCGCGACCGTCCGCAGGCGCGCCCGGCCGTCGGCGATGCGCGGCACGAGCGGGTTGGCGGCCGGATCCGCGGCGAGGAGTGCCGTCGTGGTCCGCAGGAGCTCCTGAGCCGTCGGTGTCATCGCGCGCACCCTCTCACTGGGCGGGAACTTCTCGGCCCGGCTGCTAGTTTCTACTCTGTTGTAGAAACTGGCGACGCCCCGGACCTGCGAGCAGCGTACCGGGGCCTCGCCCAACACCCCTGATACATCGATACGTTTATGGAGCTCCCCATGGCCCTGTGGGACCGCGTCAAGGAATCCGCATCGACGATGCAGACCCAGCTGATGGCGAAGAAGAACGACCTCAAGAGCGGCGCCTTCCGCGACGCGAGCATGGCGATGTGCGCTCTGGTGGCCGCCGCCGACGGCACCGTGGACGCCTCCGAGCGCCAGCGCGTGGCCCAGCTCATCGGGACGAACGAGGTGCTGCAGAACTTCCCCGCGGACGACCTGCGCCGCCGTTTCGACGAGTACGTGGACAAGCTGACGGCCGACTTCGCCTTCGGCAAGGTGAGCGTTCTCCAGGAGGTCGCGAAGGCCAAGAAGAAGCCGGCGGAGGCCCGCGCGGTCATCCAGATCGGCATCGTCATCGGCGGCGCCGACGGCGACTTCGACAAGGACGAGCAGGGTGTCGTGCGCGAGGCGTGCTTCGCCCTCGACCTGCCGCCGCACGAGTTCGACCTCTGACGGACCCCGGCGGACCGGCCCCTGGGGGCCGGTCCGTGTACGGCGCCGCGGGCCCGCTCACAGCGGTGTGGCGGCGCGCAGGATCAGGACCATCGTGACCGCGGAGTTCGCGGAGGACATCGCCGAGACAGCGGTGCCGAACGCCGCGCACCACAGGGCCAGCCCCACCGCCGTGAACACGGAAGGGCGGGTGCGGGCGGCGGGCGCCGGGGCGAGCAGCGCGGCCACACGGCGCGGCACCGGCCCCGGCGCCGCGAGTCCCGCCAGCGTCGGCGCGGGCACGCCCCGCGACACGAGGGCCGCCTTGCCGATCGCGCGGGCGACGGTGCGCCGGTCCCGCACGTCGCGCGCGGCCGCCTCGTCGGCCCACCGCTCCGCGGTGTAGGCGACGGAGGTGCGCAGCGGCCGCAGGAAGGGATTGGCGCGGGCCGCGAGCTGCGTGACGAGCAGATGCCGGTGGTGCCGCCCGGAGAGGTGCGCCCGCTCGTGCGCGAACAGCGCCCGGCGCTCGGGAGCCGCGAGCTTCGACAGCATGCCGGTGGTGACCACCACGCGCCCGCCCGCGCGCGACGGCAGCGCGTACGCGTACGACGCGTCGTCGTCGAGGACGGCGACGGAGGTGCCGGGCAGCCCTGCGAGCGCGCGGCTTCCCCGGCGGCGTACACGCGCGTGCCGCCAGAGCGTGCGCGCGCAGGCCGCGCACACGGCGAGCAGCGCGGGGATGGCGACCCGCCCCGCGACCTCGTCATAGGGGACGGCGGCGCGCACCTCGGGGTCGGACCAGCCGTCGGGCAGGGGGTTTCCCGGCAGTTGGGCGGTGCCGACGACCATGAGAAGCGCCAGGCAGAGCGTGCTGCACAGGGCCATCACGCCGGCGACGGCGGTGAGCAGCCGGGTCGCGGCGCGCGGGTGGAGATGCTGCTCGGCGAGGCGGGCTATCGGCCACGCGGTCAGCGGCAGCACGAGGGGCAGGAAGACGAACACGCCCATCAGCGAAGTACCCCCCTCGGGCGTCAGTCGTCCGCGTCGGCGCCCGCCCGGCCGAGCAGGTCGCGCAGGAGCTGCTCGTCGTCGGGCGTGAGCGTGGTGACGAAGCTGGCGAGGACCGCCTCGCGGTCGCTCTCGCCGTCGAGCACCTTGCGCATGCGGAAGGCCGCGAGCCCGGCCTCGTCCGACGCGGGCAGCCAGGCGAAGGACCGGCCCGCGCGCTCCCGGGTGACCGCGTCCTTGGCGAGCAGGCGCGTCAGGATCGTCATCACGGTCGTGTACGCGAGGTCGCCGCCGATCCGCTCCTGCACCCAGGCGGCGCTGACGGGACCGCGCGCGGCGTGCAGCGCGGCGAGCACCTGCGACTCCAGTTCGCCCTGCGCGCGGCGGCGCAGCCGCGGCTGCGGCTCCTCGCTGTCGTCATGACGCTTCATGCCCGGGTATCCCTCCTGCGACTCCGTGCTCCGCGGCGGACGGGGAGCGCCCTATCGTAACGGGGACACCGCGTCCCGTTAATTTCTACATTCCTGTAGTTTTTACGGAACCACTCATCCAGATCTCTGACCTCAGGAGGACATCGTGGGAGTTTCCCTGGCCAAGGGCGGCAACGTCTCGCTCAGCAAGGAGGCCCCGGGCCTCACCGCCGTGCTGGTCGGCCTGGGCTGGGATGTGCGCACCACCACCGGCACGGACTACGACCTGGACGCCAGCGCGCTGCTGTGCGACGACTCCGGCAAGGTCGTCTCCGACCAGCACTTCGTCTTCTACAACAACCTGACCAGCCCCGACGGCTCGGTCGAGCACACCGGTGACAACCTCACCGGTGAGGGCGAGGGCGACGACGAGGCCGTGAAGGTGAACCTCGCGCAGGTGCCCGCCCAGATCACGAAGATCGTCTTCCCGGTGTCGATCCACGACGCCGAGAACCGCGGCCAGAGCTTCGGCCAGGTCCGCAACGCGTTCATCCGCGTGGTGAACCAGGCGGACGGCAACGAGATCGCCCGCTACGACCTCTCCGAGGACGCCTCCACCGAGACCGCCATGGTCTTCGGCGAGCTCTACCGCCACGGCGCGGAGTGGAAATTCCGCGCGGTCGGGCAGGGTTATGCCAGTGGGCTGCGCGGCATCGCCTCGGACTTCGGTGTGAACGTCTGAGACGACCCCGGCTCGGACGGCATCACGCCGCGACCGCTGAGCGGCCCTCGGCCGCGACCATGAGGAGGCAGGCCATGTACGGCGACCAGGAGACGGTGCGCAGGATCCTGACGGAGCTCGGCGACACCTGGGCCGTCGTCGGCCTGTCCAACAACCGCGACCGGGCGGCGTACGGTGTCGCGGCCGTGCTGCAGCGCTTCGGCAAGCGCGTGGTGCCGGTCCACCCCAAGGCCGAGACGGTCCACGGCGAGCAGGGATACCCGTCCCTGTCCGCCGTGCCGTTCCAGATCGACGTGGTGGACGTGTTCGTCAACAGCGCGCTGGCGGGCCAGGTGGCCGACGAGGCCGTGGCCGCCGGCGCGCAGGCGGTGTGGTTCCAGCTCGACGTGATCGACGAGGCCGCGTACGACAGGACCCGCGCGGCGGGACTGGAGATGGTGATGAACCGCTGCCCCGCCATCGAGATCCCGCGCCTCGGCTAGTCACGCCTCCTTCGGGTACCAGCGCAGCTCCACGGTGTTGCCGTCCGGGTCCCGCACGTAGAGGGAGAGGGCGACGCCCCGCGCGCCGAAGCGCTTGCCGGGGCCGTCCACCACCGTGAAGACACCGGAGTCGATGACCTCCTGCCAGTCGAGGGGCTCGACGACCAGGCAGATGTGGTCGACGTTCGAGCCCTCCGGCTGCCCGTCGGAGGGCTTGACCAGGTCGATGATCGTCGTGGGGCTGACCCGCACGGACGGGAAGGGGACCTCGCCGGCCCGCCACTCGTCCACCCGGACCGGTTCGAGACCCAGCGGACCGGTGTAGAAGGCGAGCGAGCGCTCGACGTCGGCGACGTTGAGGACGAGGTGGTCGAAGGCGATCACGCGCATGAGGGTCTCCGTGGGTCGGGGCGCCGGCGGCGCCTGCCGTGGTGCGGCGGATGGGCGGACCTCATCGGTCCGGTCCGGCGGGCCGCCGACTCCCGTGGCCCGCCGTGGACTTCAGCATCTCCGAGCGGGCATCCATCGGTCCAACACATGCTTGTCATCGATATCCATCGCGATCCACGATGGATCAATGGATCTCCAGCAGATGCGCTACGTCCTCGCGGTCGCCGAGACCGCGAGCTTCACCCGTGCCGCCGAGCGGTGTCACGTCGTCCAGTCGGCCCTCAGCCACCAGGTGGCCCGCCTGGAGAAGGAGCTGGGCGCCCGGCTCTTCGAGCGGACCAGCCGGCGGGTGCGGCTGACCACCGCGGGTGAGGCGTTCCTGCCCGCCGCGCGCCAGTCCCTGGAGGCGGCCGAGCGGGCCCGCGCGGAGGTCGCGGCGGCCACCGGCGAGATACGGGGCAAGCTGGTCGTCGGCTCCATCCCGACCGTGGCGGCGGTCGATCTGCCCGCGGTGCTGCGGGACTACCGCCGGCGCTATCCCCAGGTGCGGATCAGTCTGCGCACGGGCTCCAGCGAGCGGCTCATCGAGCAGGTCCGCGACGGCGGCCTGGACGCGGCGTTCCTGGGCGTGCCGCCGGGGTTCCGGGCGCAGGGCGTCCACGACCACCAGCTCGCGCACGGGCGGCACGTCGCCGTGGTCGCCCCGGGGCACCCGCTCGCCGACCGGGCCGAAGTGGACCTCAGCGACCTCGCCGACGAGGTGTTCGTGGACTTCGCCGACGGCAGCGCCGCCCGCGCCCAGTCGGACGAGGCGTTCGCGGCAGCCGGCCTGCGGCGGGAGGTCGCCTTCGAGGTGTCCGGCGTCGAGCTCATGGCCCGGATGGTCCGCACGGGCCTGGGCATCGCCCTGCTGCCCGGGGCGTTCGCGGACGGGCTGCACGAGGTGCGGACGGTGCCGGTCGCGGGCGGTCCGGTACGGGTGGAGCGTCTGATCTGGAGCCGGTTCACGCCGTCTCCCGCGGCGTCCGCCTTTCTCGCCCTGCTGGGGGTCGGGACGCGGGAGCCCGACGCGTAGCCGCGGTGGTCGCGGGCTCACGGGCTCATGCACGGAAGGGCGCGTCCGGTCTCAGAACGGCCTCTCGGGCCAGCCGAGCAGCCGCGCGCCGATCACCGCCGTCTGCAGGGTGTAGCGGTGCACCGGGTCTGCAGGGTTGGCGCCGGTCAGCTGGTGGATGCGGTCCAGGCGGTACGTCAGGGCGCGCACGCTCAGCGCCAGGCGGCGGGCCGCCTCCGCCGCCACACAGCCGGAGTCGAAGAACGCGATCAGCGTCTCGATGAGCGGCCGCGCCCCGCCGCGGGCCTTCTGCAGCGGCCCGAGGGTGTCGAGGACCAGGTCGGCCATGGCCTGCCGGTCGCGGGTCAGGACCGGGTAGACGAGCAGTTCGACGGCGCGCAGCACCGGCTCGTCCAGTTCGAGGCGCTCGGCGAGATCCAGCGCGTTCAGCGCCTCTTCGTACGACTGGACGACACCGCCGGGTCCCGGCCGGGGACGGCCGATGGCGACGCGGCCCCCGTCGGTGGCGGCGTACGCGTGTTTGGCGAAGAAGGCGAGCACCTCGTCCTGGTCACCGGGGGCGACGCACACCAGGCGGCCCTCCTTCGTCGTGAGCAGGATGCTGCGGTCGCCGAACCGGCCGATCAGGGCCCGCTCGACCTCGCGGGGTACGGGGTCCCCGTCCTCGTATCCGCCCGTGCCCTCGGCGACGGCGACCGCGTGCTCGTAGGAGAGGCGCAGCCCGAAGCGGTCCGCGCGTTCGACGAGGCGGCCGAGGTCGCTGCGGCCGTGGAGCAGGTCGTCGATGAACTCCCGGCGAGCGGCCTCCTCCTGGCGCACGGCCAGGCGCTGGGCACGTTCGTAGCCCTCGGCGAGGGCGTCGACGGCCTGCTCGGCGGCGTACATCACGCTGTCCGCGGAGACGGCACGTGAGGTGGGCCAGTGGGCGCGGGTCGCGGCCAGATGGGCGCCCACCAGAGCCCGCAGCCCGTACCCCGCCTCGGCGGCCCGCTCACCCAGCGCGCGTCGCGAGTCCAGCTCGTCGCGGGTCAGCCGCCGACCGGTCGCCGCGGCTCCGGCCAGGATGTGGGCATAGCCGTCGAGAAACTCCTCGGGTATGCCGTGCGCCGCCATGTCCCCCCTGATGTCGTGGTGGACCACAGCCACCTCGGTGAAACCTTGATGCCTTTCTAACGCATGAGGGGTCGACGGCGCCCCGCCGGGTCCGACATTTCGGGGCATGGCCAGGGGGGCCGGTACGCGACGTCGCCGTGGCCCACGAGGTCGAGGAACATTCCACTCCCCTCCGCCGTTGAAGGGGGTATGCCTTTGACTGGTGAATACGAGCCCGGTACTTGGGGCTGGTCGAACAAGCAGACCGACCTGTACGAGAGCTCGGGCGGCACCGACGGGACGACCCTCCAGGGCAAGCCCGTCATCGTGCTCACGTCGGTCGGCGCCAAGAGCGGCAAGCTGCGCAAGAACCCCCTGATGCGCGTCGAGCACGACGGGGAGTACGCGGTGGTCGCGTCCAAGGGCGGCGACCCGGCCAACCCGTCCTGGTACCACAACCTCGTCGCCCACCCTCATGTGGAGCTGCAGGACGGCCCCGTGAAGAAGGACTACCGCGCGCGGATCGCCACCGGCGAGGAGCGGGAGATCTGGTGGGAGCGAGCCGTGGCCGCCTGGCCCGACTACGCCGAGTACGAGAAGAAGACAGCCCGGGAGATCCCCCTCTTCGTGCTGACGCCGTTCGAGCCCTGATCGGCTCTTTCTGCGGGCCTGTCCCACCCGGCACCCGGGAGGGCAGGCCCACAGGTTCGACAGGCCGGGACGCGGCTCACCCAGTCGCCGTCTCGCGCACGAGCTCGATCGCGCGCCCCAGCGTGGCGAGCCGCGCGTCCAGCGTGTCGCCCGCCGGATACAGACGCACCGTGTCCACACCGGCCGCGCGCCAGACCCGCAGCCGCGCGCGGACCATCTCCTCGGTGCCGATCAGCGTGGTCGCGAGGACCATCTCGTCCGTGACGAGGCCGGCCGCGCCGTCGCGGTCGCCCGCCTGCCACCGCTCGCGGACCTCGGCGGCGACCTCGGCCCAGCCCTGCCTGCTGTAGGCGTCGTTGTAGAAGTTGGTCGTGGCGGAGCCCATCCCGCCGAGGCTGAAGGCGAGTTCCTTCTTGCGCCCGGCGACCATCGTGCGCAGCACGTCCTCGTCCTCCGCGAACGCCACCTCCGCGCCCTGGCAGACATCCAGGTCGGCGCGGCTGCGCCCGGCCGCGGCGAGCCCTTCGTCCAGAGGCGCGAAGTACGCCTCCTCGGCGCCTTCGGGCACGAAGCTCGTGCCGAGCCAGCCGTCCGCGATCTCACCCGTCAGACGCAGCATCTTCGGGGAGAGCGTGGCGAGGTAGACGGGCAGGTCGTGCTCGGGGCGCAGGGACAGGCGCATCGGGCGGGCCTCGCCGCCGGGCAGCGGAATGGTGAACTCCCGCCCCTCGTGGGCGATCTTCTCGCCGGCGGCCGCGCTCCGTACGATCTCCACCGTCTCCCGCATCCGGGAGAGCGGACGCGCGAACGGCACGCCGTGCAGCCCCTCGATCACCTGCGGCCCGGACGGTCCGAGGCCCAACAGGAAGCGGCCCTCGGAGATGTGCGAGAGCGTGAGCGCCGCGCGGGCGATGGCGACCGGGCTGCGGGTGGCGAGCTGGATGATGCCCGAGCCGAGGAGCATCCGCTCGGTGCGGGCCGCCAAGTAGCCGAGCGGGGACGGCGCTTCGGCACCCCAGGCCTCGGCCACCCAGCAGATGTCCATGCCCAGCTTCTCGGCCTCGGACACGAAGTCGGCGGTCTGCCGCCAGTCCGCCCCGGACGCCTCGATCGTCGTCGACGTACGCATCAGGCGCGCACCTCGTCCGCGGTCGCCGTGCCCTCGGCCAGGCGCCGGATCGCGTCGACCGTGGCGGTCATGCTCCGCTCGAACTCCCGCAGCCGTACGAACACGATCCTCTCCTCCTTGTCCGGCATCCGGTCGATGGCGTAGGAGAGTCCCGAACGGCCGGGGCCCAGCCGCATCCACTGCGTCAGTTCGGTGCCGCCGTCCTCCCGCGCCGCGAGAGTGAACCGCCACAGGGCGCTGGGCTGTTCGGGGTCGGTCACCGCCCACGCGAAGACGCGCGGCGCCTCGCACGCGACGACGTACGACGTGGTCTCCCACTCCCCCAGCGACTCGTGCCTGCTGCGGCCGGCGAACCGTGCGCCGACCGCGGGCCCGCTCGCGCCGTCGAGCCACCCCGCCGACTGCAGCTCCCCGCTCAGCACCGGCATCAGGCCGATGTCGGAGACCAGCTCCCACACCCGCTCCGGCGACGCGGCGATCCGCCCGCTCACCTCGACCGTCGGCCCGTCCGCATAGCGGGCACCCGTCCACTCCATCGTCGACCGTCCTCCACATCGTCCAAGGGCTCGGAAGTCGTCTCTGAGCTTGAGAGTTGCGTAGATGAACTCACTCGTCAAGAGTCGACGACCGGACAGGTGCACACCGTGGTCCGGGTGGGCTCAGCGGTTGAACCGCGCCTGCACGTCGGGACGTTCGGCGAGCCGGGGCGGGTAGCCGGGGCCCATGCGCGGGGTCGTGTTCGCGGCCGTCATCGGCTCCTTGCACGCGGCGCACACGACCTCGGCGTGGCTCTCCCGACCGCAGCGGTCGTGGTGGAACACGACGGGCGCGCCCTCCTCGCCGCCCAGCCACCGGTCGCCCCACCTGTTCATGGCCGCGAGGACCCCGAAGAAGTCGCGGCCCTTCTCCGTGAGGACGTAGTCGTGGCGCACCGGATCGCGCTGGTAGGGCCGCTTCTCCAGGAGGCCCTCGTCGACGAGGCGGCGCAGCCGGTCGGTGAGCGTGTTGCGGGCGATGCCGAGCTCCTGCTGGAACACGTCGAACCGCGTGATGCCGTAGAACGCCTCCCGCAGGACGAGGGGCGTCCACCAGTCGCCGAGCAGGTCCATCGTGCGGGCGATGGAGCACGGCCAGTTCGCAAAGGAAGTCCGCCTCATGGCGCCAGCATACGAACCGGCCCCCGGGCCCCAGAAGGCCTCACCCGCACAGGGCCCGGTAGGCCCGACCCGGGCGGGCACCGGAGGGTCTCACCATGAGACCCAGCAGTGAGGAGCCGTACCGGAGGGACGTGACGTTCGACGCAAACGGCGCCGACCCGTTGTGGCCGGGTGCCCGGACCTGATCGGGTACGGAGGACCGGGCACCGGGCGGGGCACCGGTCGGGCCGACGAAGCAGGAGAACTCCCCATGACGACCGGGTACTTCACATCCGTCGACGATGTCGCGGCCCGGCTGGCCGCGACCGGCTATCTGGCCTCGCCCGCCGTCGCCACGACCGTCTTCCTCGCCGACCGGCTCGGCAAGCCCCTGCTGGTGGAGGGCCCCGCGGGCGTCGGCAAGACGGAGCTGGCGAAGGCCGTCGCCGAGGTCGCGGGCGCGCGGCTGGTGCGGCTGCAGTGCTACGAGGGCGTCGACGAGTCCCGCGCGCTGTACGAGTGGAACCACGCCAAGCAGCTCCTGCGCATCACCGCGGGGCGCGACGAGTCGTGGGACGAGACGCGGACCGACATCTTCAGCGAGGAGTTCCTGCTCTCGCGCCCGCTGCTCGGCGCGATCCGGGGCGCCGACCCGAAGGTCCTGCTGATCGACGAGACGGACAAGGCGGACGTCGAGGTGGAGGGCCTGCTCCTGGAGGTCCTGAGCGACTTCCAGGTCACGGTCCCCGAGCTGGGCACGATCAGCGCCGAGCGGCGCCCCTTCGTCGTGCTCACGTCGAACGCGAGCCGGGAGCTGTCCGAGGCGCTGCGCCGCCGCTGCCTCTTCCTGCACATCGGCTTCCCCGAGGAGGAGCTGGAGCGCCGGATCGTGCGCATGAAGGTGCCCGGCCTGGACGAGGCGCTGGCCGCGTCCGTGGTGCGGGTGGTCGGGGCGCTGCGGGCGATGGACCTGCGCAAGGTGCCGTCGGTGGCCGAGACCATCGACTGGGCCCGCACGCTGCTCGCGCTCGGCGCGGACGCGCTGGACGAGACCGTCGTGCGCGACAGCCTCGGTGTCGTCCTCAAGCACCAGGACGACGTGCTGAAGGCCGCCGCCAAGCTGGACCTGGACGCCGTGTGACGGCGGCACCCGGCCCCGGGGGCCCGCCCGGATCCATGGCCGAGGAGCTGCCGGGGCCCGGGGCCGCGCCCCCGCCCGGATCCCCGGCCGCGAGCCCGCCCGGCCCGGCAGCAGCCGCGAGCCTGCCGGGATCCACCGTCGCCGGCCTACCCGGCTCCTCCTCCGGTGGCTTCGCCGGCGGGCTCACCGGTCGACTCACCGGGCTGGTCGCGGCGCTGCGCGCGCACGGTCTGCGCATCGGGCCCGGCGAGACCGTCGACGCGGCCGCCGCCCTGGAGGCGCTCGGCGTCGCCGACCGCGAGCGGGTCAGGGAAGGCCTCGCCGCGGCGCTGCTCCACCAGGAGAGCCAACGGACGGTCTTCGACCCCGTCTTCGATCTGTACTTCCCGCTGGGCGTCGGCGGACCGGACGGCGCCGACGGACGCGATCGCGAGAGCGGCAGCGAGGCCGACCGTCAGGCGCTGCGCGAGCGTCTGGTCGCCGCGCTCGCCGCCGACGACCAGGCCCTGCTGGGCCAGTTGGCGGGCGAGGCGGTGGACGGTTTCGGCGGCTACGGCTCGTCCTCGGCCGGCTCCGACGGCTGGTCGTCCTACCAGACCCTGAGCCGGCTCCGGCCCGAGACGCTGCTCGCGCGCGTCCTCGCCGCCCTGCGCGCGGGGCCGGCCGGGCAGGACACCGGGGAGGCGGCGTTCACGGACCGTCTGGAGGCCGACGAGATCCGGCGCCGCATCGAGGGGTTCCGCGAGCGCGTGCGCACCGAGGCACGCCGCCGGGTCGCCGAGCGGCGCGGCACGGAGGAGATCGCCCGTCGGGCCGTGGCGACCACCGCCGAACGCGTCGACTTCCTGCTGGCGGGCCGCGCCCACCTGGACGAACTCCGCAGGGCCGTGCACCCGCTGGCCCGCAAGCTGGCGACCCGGCTCGCCGCCCGGCGCAGGCGCGCCGCGCACGGCAGCATCGACCTGCGCCGCACGCTGCGCGGCTCGCTGTCGACCGGCGGGGTGCCGATGCGGCCCGTGCTGCGCCGCCGGCGTCCCGCCCGGCCCGAGCTGGTGCTGCTGTGCGACGTGTCCGGCTCCGTCGCGGGCTTCGCGAACTTCACGATGCTGCTGGTGCAGGCGCTGCACGACCAGTTCAGCAAGGTCCGCGTGTTCGCTTTCGTCAACCGGATCGACGAGGTGACGGACCTGGTCGCCCACGGCGCCGCCGACCCGGCGGGCCTCGGTGGCCGGATCATCGGCGAGGCCACGGTGACGGGCTGGCACGGCAGCAGCGACTACGGCACCTCCCTCGGGGAGTTCGCCGAGCGGTACCTCGACGCGGTGGGCCCGCGTTCCACGGTCTTCGTCCTCGGTGACGCCCGGACGAACATGAGCGACCCGAACCTCCCCGCGCTGCGCGCCATCGCGGGCCGGGCCCGCCAGGTGTACTGGCTCAACCCCGAGCAGCGCGCGCAGTGGTCGACGGGCGACTCCGCAGCCGACGCGTACGCCGAGCTGGTCGATATGCACGAGTGCCGCAACGCACGCCAGCTCAGCGGGCTCGTCGCGCGGCTGCTGCCGATCTGAGACACCGCGCCTCTCCCTCAACACCGCCTCCTGCCACACCTCTTGACGCTTCCTCACCTCAGCCTCACCATGGCGCGTCGAGAAAGCGTTTTCTACCCGGCATCCGAGGAATGGCCCCTCGCCCGCCGGGAGCGGCCCGACCGAGAGGTGACGCCATGCGAGACCACCGCGCCGTCGTCCGTTCCCGCCGTCGCGCGGCCGCCGGGCTGCTGCTCGGCGCCTGCGCGCTCGCGGCTGCCGTTCCGGCGGCGGCCGCACCCACCGGAGCCTCCGGTGGCCCACCTCCGGCCTCACTGATCGACCCCGCGACACCGCGGGGAGTCCAGCCTCTGGGTGCGGACGACGCCCGCGCCGCGAGCGCCCAAGCTCTGGTGTTCAGCGACGAGTTCGACGGCTCCACGGTGAGCACGGCGCGCTGGACCGCCCGCGACCAGGAGCGTTCCGGTGCCGCGCCCGGCGACCGCTGGTGGTACAAGCCGGCCGATGTCCGCACGGACGGCAAGGGCGCCCTCGCCATCGACGTACGGCAGCTCGCCCCGAACCAGTTCTCCGGCGGCCGGATCGACAGCCAGGGCAAGTTCACCTACACGCACGGCACACTGGAGGCACGCGTGCACACCCCGGCGCGGACCAACGGACATCTCGCGGCGGTCTGGCTGCAGGCCGACGCGGGGCTCACACCGGGCGGCGCGGTCGACGGCACGGCGCGCGACGGCGCCGAGATCGACGTCACCGAGACCAACTTCCAGGCCGACACGTACTCGGCGACCCTCCACTGGGACGGTTACGGCGCCGACCACCGGTCCTCGTCCGCGGTCGCGAACGCACCCGGCCTGCACGGCACTTGGTACCACACGTTCGGGCTGACCTGGACGCCGACGCGGATGCAGTTCCTGTACGACGGCGCCGTCGTGCGCACGGTCACCGACCCCGGCCTGATCAGCCAGGTCAAGGAGTTCCCGATCCTGTCGCACGAGGTGCTCGACAACTGGGCCGACGGGTCGGTGCACGACGAGGTCTTCGACTGGAACTCCACGATGTACGTCGACTACATCCGCGTCTGGCAGTAGCGGTCGCCGCCCCGGCGCGGTCAGCTCCCCCGGATGGCCTCCAGCGCGATGCGCGCCATGTTCCGCGAACCGCTCGCGTTCGGATGGACCGGTGCCGCCGGCAGGAGGGGCACCGGCCCCTCGACCCATCGCTTCGTCGGGTCCACCTGGCACATGTCGTGTCCCGGCACGGACAGGTCCACGTACCGGGCGCCGCCCGCCGTCGCCCGGGCGGCGATCATCGCGTGCAGCTTGCGCTGGACACCGCGCAGCCAGGGCACATCGCCCTTGGCCAGAGGGATGTACGGGTAGCAGCCGTCGCCCCGCGCGGGCAGCAGCGCCGGGTAGCCGAGGACGTACACGTCGGCCTCGGGCGCGCGCCGGTGGATGCCGCGCAGGACGGCCGCGAGCCTGGGGGCGGTGGCGTTGATGGCCTCGACGAAGGGGTCCTTGCCGTCCTTGACCATCGCGTCCTTGCACGGCGAGCCGTCCGGGTCGCCTACGCTGAGCCTGAAGCAGTCCATCAGTTTGCCGAACCCGATGTCGTTGCCGCCGATCTCCAGGGTGACCAGCGTGGTGTTCTTGCGCAGCGAGTCGAACTGCGGCGGGTTGGGCCCGCCGGGCGTGACGTCCTGCGGCGCGGTCATGTCCTTGGTCTGCGCGCCGCCGCAGCTGGCGTCCGTGAAGGAGGCGGGACGCAGACGCTGTGCGATCACCGATGGATAGTTGTTGTTCGAGCGGAAACAGCCGAGCGGCGAGCCCGGCTGCGGCAGCCCGGTCAGAGGGGACGAGGTGAACGAGTCGCCGAGCGCCACATACCTCTCGTGGCCGGGACCGGTGGCCGTGGCGGGTGCGGCACCGGGCAGCAGCAGCCCGGTGACCGCGCAGCCGGCCGCCACGGCGACGGCGGCTCTGCGGGGCGAACGGAACGTTCGGCGTGCGGAGTTGACCATGACTCCTCCGTGGCGTCGGGGGCGGCACCGCCCTGGTGACACCGCCATGGTCGGTGTCTCATGCCACTCGCGTGTTCATGATGAACTCCAGAGTTGGAGCACCCGCATGGGGACGGATTCCGAACCGCCGGGTACCGCGGGTCCTCCGGCGCCCCGCATCGGCGGCACGCCCGTCGACGGCCTGCTCACCGCCGCGCTGCCACGGCTCACCCGGCTCATGGTCGCGGCCTTCACCGCCGAGGTGCCCGCCTACGCCGCGCTGCCCCGCGAGGAGCTGGCCGGAGACGTGACGCGTGTGTGCGAGCACGGCATCCGGGTCGTCGCCCGCGCCCTGCGGCACGGCCCGGGTCTGGCCGACCCGGGCGAACTCCTGCCTCTCGTACGCTCCGCCGCCCGCCGCGCCGAGGAGGGCGTACCGCTGTCGGCGGTGCTCTGCGCGTACCACCTGGGCTGGCAGCTCGGCCTGGACGAGCTGCTGGCCGGGGCCGGGCCCGGGGATCTGGCGGCGGTGGCCGCGACGCAGCGGGTCGCCCTGACCCAGCTGCGGCTGGCCACCCGCGCCGTCACCGACGCCTATCTCGACGCGCGCGAGGCGCTCCACGGGTACGAACAGGCCGCCCGGCACGACCTGTTGACCGCCCTGCTCGACGGGCGGGACGCCACCGAGGCCGCGGCGCGCGCCGGACTGCGGCCCGCTCCCGCGTACGTCGTCCTCGCGCTGGCCTTCGCCGACCACCCCGACGAGGCGCTGCCGGGAACGGGCGGCGCGGTCGCCGCGCGCCGCAAGGTCCGCCGCGCCCGGTCCGAGGTCGACCACGACGCGCGCGGTGGCGCCCTGCACGCGCTCGGTCCGCACGGCGGCCGGGTGCTGCTGCCCTCCGACGACGCCGGCCGCGCGCTGGGAGAGGACTGGGGGCGGCTCGTCGCGCTGGTCGCCCGGCTCGCGGACCGCACGGGCGCCGCGGTCCTCGCCGGGGCGGCGTCCGCCGTGCCCGCCGGTGTCCCCGCTGCCGTCGCCGAGTCGGAGGAGGTGCTCCGGGTGGCGCGGACCTTCGGACGGCCGCCCGGCGCCTATCGGGTGGTGGACGTCCTGCTGGACTACCAGCTGACCCGGCCCGGCGCGGGCCGCGACCGGCTCGCGGCGCTCCTCGCCCCGCTGGAGCGGCAGCCCGCGCTCCTGGAGACGCTGCGCGCGTACGCGGACAGCGGCTTCCGGCGCCGGGCGACGGCGGAGGCCCTGCACATCCATCCCAATACGGTCGACTACCGGCTGCGCCGCGTCACCGTACTCACCGGTCTCGACCCGACGCTGCCAGCGGAACTGCCGCGCCTGCGGGCCGCGTTGGCGGCGCACCGCTGGGGCACCACCTGACGCATTGTCATCAGGCGTCGTCCTGGGTGTCGTTCAGATAGGTGAGGACGGCCAGGACCCGACGGTTGCTGTCGTCGTCATCGGTGATGCCGAGCTTGCCGAACATCGAGGTCGTGTGCTTGCCGATGGCGCTGTCGCTGAGGAACAGCCGGCGGCCGATGGCGTGGTTGGAGAGCCCCTCGGCCATGAGGGCGAGCACGGAGTGCTCGCGTTCGGTGAGCTTCTCCAGCCGCCGGTTGGAGAAGCCGCTGGAGAGCAGCTTGCCGATGACGGCCGGGTCCATGGCGGTGCCGCCGCCCGCGACGCGTTGCAGGGCGTCGATGAACTGATCGGCGTCGAACACGCTGTCCTTGAGGAGATAGCCGACGCCTCCGGAGCCGTCCGACAGGAGTTCGCGGGCGTAGAGCTGCTCCACGTACTGGGAGAGGATCAGGACCGGCAGGCCGGGAATCTCGCGGCGGGCGGCGAGGGCCGCCCGCAGGCCCTCGTCCTTCTGGCTCGGCGGCATGCGGACGTCGACGACGGCGACGTCCGGCCGGTGGGCCAGCAGGGCGTCGAGGGTCTCGGGCCCGGTGGTCGCCGTCGCCACCACCTCGTGCCCGAACGCCTCGATGAGGCGGACCATGCCGTCGCGCAGGAGGTAGAGGTCTTCGGCTACAACGATTCGCATCGGACCATCATCCTCGCGCTGGTCGGGCCGCCCACGGGGCTGGTGATCTCCAGGGCGCCGTCGAAGACCGCGAGGCGTCGGCGCAGGCCCGCGAGTCCGCCGTCGGCCCGCACCTCGGCGCCGCCCCGGCCGTCGTCCTCGACGTCGACGACGATGCCGATGTCGTCCCGGGCCAGCGCGATCCGCACCCGGGTCGCGTGGGCGTGCTTGGCCGCGTTGGTCAGCAGCTCCGCGATCCCGAAGTACACGGCGGACTCGATCGGCGGGTCCAGGCTCAGCGGCGCCGCTGCGGTGACCGTCACGTCCAGCGGGCTGTCCAGGGCGAGGGCGCGCACCGCGTCGACGAGCCCTCGGTCGTTCAGGACCGGCGGGTTGATGCCCCTCACCAGGTCGCGCAGTTCGCTCAGGGAGGTGGCGGCGCCCGCCCGTGCCTGCCGCATCAGGGCCCTGGCCTGCTCCGGGTCGGTCTCCATCAGCTTCTCCGCGGTCGCCAGCGAGAGCCCGAGGCCGACCAGGCGGGCCTGGGCCCCGTCGTGCAGGTCGCGTTCGATCCGGCGGATCTCGGCGGCCTGCGCGACCGTCGTGTCCGCGCGCTGGGCCGTGAGCTCGTCCACCCGCTCGGCGAGCAGCATCGCGGGCGACGGGCGCAGGAAGCGCACGGCCACCGGCTCGGCGACCCGCCAGGCGTAGGGCGCCAGGGCGACGGCGGCGAGCAGGCCGAGTCCGCCGAGGAGACGCGCGACGGGCTCGGGCCCGGTGAGAGCGACGACCGCCGCCGCGAGCCCGGCCGGCGGGAGTGCCGCGACCGCGCCCGCGGTCCACGGCGCGACAGCCGTGAAGCGTACGTCGCGCCAGGTGGCGGGATCGCTCCAGCGGAGACGCCACCGCTGGTCCATGAGGGCGTCGCGACGGGTGCGCTCGTAGCCGAAGCCGTTCCACCAGTGGCCGGTGGACAGCTGGGTGACCGGTCCGGGCCGCCGGTACCCGGCGGGGAGCACGGTGCCGGTCCACCGCGCGACGAGGGCGCGGAACATCCGGCAGACCGGCCGGGCCAGGGCGAGGGTGCCGACGCCGACCAGCACGACCGGCGCCACCCACGACCACGGGTTGCCCGCTCCCCACCACATCCCCAGCGCGACGGCACCGGCCCACACGGCCGGCACCAGCATGCTGACGACCGCCACGGCGCACGCCCGCGCGAACCCCACGCAGACCCCCGCCATCCACGACGTCACCTGTCGCATGACCTTGCTCTCCTTCGCATCCCACGGCCCGGAGTCCCCACTGTGCACCCGGAGGAGCCCGGTCCCGCGGGAATCGACGCCGAGGTGGGTCCAGCCACACCCACCTCGGCGCCCAGGCACACCGTCGAGGACGCGTCGCGGGGCGGCGCTCAGCGGCGGAAGTGCATGCGCACGGCCGTCCCCTCCGTGCCGAGCCGTTCGGTGACCAGGTCGCTCAGCTGTCGTACGACCCACAGTCCGTGGCCCGTGGGGGCCAGCGGGTCGGGTGGGAGGTGGCCGAGGTAACCGGCGTCCCGGACGGAGACGGCGGGGCGTCCGCCGCCGGTGTCGGCGACCTCGCAGACCACCCAGTCCGGGTCGCTCCACAGCCGCAGCACGCCGTGGCCACCGCCGAAGCGCACGGCGTTCACCACCGCCTCGTGCACCGCGGCGGCCATGTCGCGCGCCCGTTCCTCGGCCAGGCGGCACCGGCGGGCGAACTCCGCGACGGCCAGCCGGGCGGCCACCGACTCGCCCCGGGCGAAGGGCACTTCACGGGGCTTGTCCGTGGGGTGGGTCAGGTCCGGGACCTTGTCGGCGAGTTCGCTGCACTCGGTGTAGAAGTCCGCCGGGTCCGTGAAGTCGCCGCCGACGACGGGGCCGTTCTCGCCGCCGGTCACCTCGGGGTGGGTGCGCCGGACGTCGGCGAGCACGGCGTCGGGCAGGACGCGGGCGTCGTAGGGGCACACGATCCAGTGACGCGAGTCGGCGAACGCCACGTTGACCAGCGATTCGTAGCGCGCCCACTCCAGGGTCTCGACGGGCGCGCGCCCGGACCACACGGGCTCGCCGATGACGCGGACGCGGCGGGCGCCGCCCTCCTCGCGCTCGGTGCAGTAGTCGTTGTACTTGCGCAGGGTGCGGGCGGGGAACTGGTACCAGTCGCGGGCGTCGGCGAAGTCGACCTCGCCCGCGGCGGCACCGAGGCCGTCCTTCAGCAGGGCGATGTTGTCCCGGCGGACGACGGCGAGCACCGCGTCGCCCGCCGCGAGTCCGTCCCGGACGAAGTCGAGCGTGCCCGACAGGAATTCCTCGTCCGAGGCGTAGCACAGCGCCTGGTGGACGAAGCCGGAGCGTGTCATGCGTCCTCGTCCTCCTTTCCCATGTCGAGGCCGGGGATGCGGTCCCAGCCGGTGACCCGCATGACCCGGCGCACGTGGGGCGCGACGCCGTCGAGGATCAGGCCGCCGCCCATGGCGTACAGACCCAGCCCCGTGAAGACGAGGAGCCTCAGCGCGCACACGTCGATAAAGGTCAGATCGCGCAGGTCGAGACGCGTGCGGTGGGGGTCGTCCGGCCGGCTCGTCGCCCGCTCGGACTCGGCGCGCAGGGCGCGGGCCACCGCCGTGATGTTGCTGTCGTCCACCTCGCCGCACAGGGCGAGGCCGGGCGGGGTGAACGTCCGGGTGATGCGCAGCAGTTCGTCCTGCCAGACGTCGTCCGCGACGGCCCTGCCGTGGTGCAGGGCGTCCAGCGCGTCCAGTTCACGCCTCTTGAACACGCGGCGGTCGTACTGGCACAGCCCGATGACGGGCAGCGCCTGGAAGACCGGTTCGAGCAGCCGCTCGGCGTCGCACAGCCCCTTGGGCGGCTCGGCGCCCCGGTCCGGCGGGACCTCCAGGGCGACGCGCAGCCCCAGGAACCCGTCGGCCACCGCGCCTTCCGCCTCGCGGCGCACGTGCTCGTCGAGGTCCCACAGGCCGCTCGGGGCGCCGAGGCGGGAGCTCACCCGCAGTCTGCCGGTGGCCAGCGCGCCCGCGACGTCGCCGCCCTGCCTCCGCAGGAACCCGAAGACAACCGGCGGCGGCTCCTCGACCGAGGTCAGGAGCAGTCCGCGCTGCCCGCTCGCCAGGCCGTCCAGGAGGAACGCGGCGAGCACCGCCTCGCGTTCCTCGTCCGTGTCGTAGCCGAAGAAGAGATGATCTCCTGGCCGCATCTGCCCCACTGCTCGCAAGGCAGGAGCGGTGTCCATCCTCACGCACCCCCTCCGCACAACCTCCGCCGCACCGCTACCCGATGTGGCTGGACGATTACACGTTACGCATCCGAGGCGCCCCTCGGAACGGACTAAGGTGATCCGCATCATGGCAGGTCGAGGGGGAGTATGGCGGGCGCAGCGGGCAAGGACGACGGCCGGTCGGGCAATCTGCCCACGGAGGCGAACGCCTTCATCGGACGTCGCCCGGAACTCTCGCGTATCGCGGCACTGTTGGGCTCCGCGCGGCTGGTGACCCTCACCGGGCCCGGCGGGGTGGGCAAGTCCCGGCTCGCGCTGCGCGCCGCCCACGATGCGCGGCCCGCGTTCCCGGACGGCGCCTGGCTGGTCGAACTCTCCTCGCTGACCGACGCGTCCCTGCTTCCTCACGCGGTCATGGACGCGCTGGGGCGCTCGGACCAGACCGTGCGCCCCCTGCTCGACGTCCTCGTCGAGGGGCTGACCGGCAGGCCGGTGCTGCTCGTGCTGGACACCTGCGAACACATCCTGACGCCGTGCGCCCAGCTGGTCGGCGAACTCCTGGACCGCGTACCCCAGTTGCGGATCCTGGCCACCAGCAGGCAGCCGCTGGCCGTGCCCGGCGAGTACGTCCTGCCCCTCGACCCGCTGCCGCTCGGCGCCGCCGCGGACGCCGGCGAGGGCGCCGTCGCGCTGTTCACCGCACGGGCCACCGCGGCGGCGCCCGCCTTCCGGGTGACCGAGGCGAACCGCGCGCAGATCGAGGCGATCTGCACGCGCCTCGACGGGATCCCGCTCGCCCTGGAGCTGGCGGCGGTGCGGCTGCGCGGCATGCCCCTGGACCGTTTGCTGGAGGGCCTCGACTCGCGGTTCGACCTGCTCACCGCGCGTACCGAGCCGCGGATCGCCCGGCATCAGACGCTGCGTACCGCGATCGGCTGGAGCCATGAGCTCTGCACGCCGCTGGAGCGGCTGCTGTGGGCGAGGCTGTCGGTGTTCGCGGACGGCTGGGACCTGGAGGCCGCCGAATTCGTCTGCCACGGCGGGCCGTTGGAGACCGAGCGCGTCCTCGAACTGCTCTCCTGGCTCATCGAGAAGTCCATCGTGGTCCAGGAGCCGGACGGCGCCGGCATGCGCTTCCGAATGCTCGACACGCTGCGCGCGTTCGGGGCGCAGTGGCTGGAGGGCCTCGGCGAGAGCGAGGCCGTGCGGCGCCGCCACCGGGACTACTACCGGTGGCTGGCCCGGCGCGGCGAGGCCGAGTGGCTCGGCTCCGCGCAGCGGGCGTGGGCCGAGCGGATGTGCGCCGAGCACGCCAATGTGCGGCTCGCCCTGGAGGAGTGCCTCGCCGACCCGGACACGTCGTGCGCGCTGGAACTCGCGGGCACGCTCTGGTTCTTCTGGTTCGCCTGCGGATACGCGGAGGAGGGCCGTACGTATCTGGCACGTGCCCTGCGCCGCGGCGACGACAGCAGCGCCGAGCGGGTGCTCGCGCTGTGGGCGCAGCGGCTGATCACCCTCGACCCGGAGGACCTGGACGCGTCCGAGCAGGTGTCCACCGCCTACACCCGGCTCGCCGCCGCGCGCGGACTGCCCGAGGAGGCGCTCCATCTGCCGCTGAACGGCGCGAGTCTGGCCGTGCGCGGGGAGTCGGCGCGCTCCGCCATCCTGCACGCCCCCTCGGGGCAGGCCCCCGCGGGCGGCGGGGGCGCGGTGTTCTTCCGGCTGACGGCGCTGGCCGTCCAGGCGTATCTGCTCGTGGCGCAGGGCGCGTTCGAGCGGGTGGCCGCGGTCGCGGGGAGGTTGCGCGCCGAGTGCGAGAAGTGCGGCGAGCTGTGGATGCGGGCGTGGGGCGACTACTACCTCGCGCTCGCCCGGCTCGGCCAGGGGGACGCGACGGCGGCCGCCGGGCACGCCCGCGGCGCGCTGTGCGCCAAGTGGCGCGTCCACGACCGCCTGGGCACCGCGGCGGCCGCGGACCTGCTCAGCGCCGTCGAGGCCGCGCGGGGGCGGGCCGAGCGGGCCGCGCAGCTCTTCGGTGTCAGCAGCCGGTTGTGGGGCGAGGCCGGTCTCGCCGAACTCGGCCGCCACAACGCGACCAGCTTCCGCACGCATCACGAGAGGCGGCTGCGCACGGCTCTCGGCGACTCCCTGTGCGACCGGCTGCTGGGCGCCGGGCGGGGGTTGACCACCGATCAGGCCATCAAGCTGGTGCACGGCGACGGGCTCCCGGGCGGCTCCTGCTGAATCGCCTTCCCGCAGGAGCCGCACCGGCGGGGCCCACGGCCCCGGCGCCGCTCAGGCCATCGCACCGGCCCTCAGCGGCGGGCCGCCCTGGGTGTCGTGGTGGATCGGTGTCCGTGACCCGGTGAGCGGCAGGCCCGTGCCGCCCTGGCGGGCCGCGACGATCTCCGCCGCGATGGACAGGGCCGTCTCCTCCGGGGTCCTGGCCCCGAGGTCGAGGCCGATCGGCGAGCGCAGCCGGGCCAGCTCCGCCTCGGTGACGCCCACCGCGCGCAGCCTGCGGTTGCGGTCCTCATGGGTGCGGCGCGAGCCCATGGCGCCGACGTAGGCGACGGGAAGGCGCAGCGCGAGGCGCAGCAGCGGCACGTCGAACTTGGCGTCGTGGGTCAGCACGCACAGCACGGTGCGGGCGTCCGCCGCCGTGCGCTCCAGGTACGCGTGCGGCCACTCGACGACGATGTCGTCCGCGTCGGGGAAGCGGGCCGGCGTCGCGAAGACGGGCCGGGCGTCGCACACCGTGACGTGGTACCCGAGGAACTTGCCCGCGCGGACCAGGGCCGCCGCGAAGTCGACGGCACCGAACACGATCATGCGGGGCGGCGGCACGCTCGACTCGACGAGCACGGTCACGGCACTGCCGCAGCGCGAACCGCTCTCCGAGACGACGAACTCCCCGGTGCGTCCCGCCGCCAGCAGGGCGCGGCTCTCCCCCACCGCGGTGCGGTCGAGGTCCGGGTGCCCGCCGAGGCTTCCTTCGTACGTCCCGTCGGCGCCGACCAGCAGGGGCCGGCCGAGGAGCTCGGCCGGGCCCCGGAAGACCCGTGCCAGTGCCGCCGCCCCGCCGTGGACGGCGGCGGACAGGGCGGCGGCGTACACCGCCCTGTCCGGCGCGTCCGCGGCCACCGGCGTGACCAGCACCTCGATGACACCGCCGCAGGTCAGACCGACGGCGAAGGCGTCCTCGTCGCTGTAGCCGAACCGTTCGACCGCGGCCGTGCCGTCCTGGAGCGCCTGGACGCACAGGTCGTACACCGCGCCCTCCACACAGCCCCCGGAGACCGAGCCGATGGCGGTGCCGTCGCCGTCGACGGCGAGGGCCGCGCCCGGACCGCGCGGGGCGCTGCCGCCGACGGTCACGACGGTGGCCACCGCGAAGTCCCGGCCCTCCTCGACCCAGCGGTTCAGGTCGGCGGCGATGTCAAGCACGGGATTCGTCTCCCGGTACGGCTCCGGTGGCGCCCGGCAGCACCCCGGCCCGCAGCACGCGGTCGGGGCGGATCGGCAGTGTCCGGTGGCGTACGCCCGTCGCGTGCCAGACCGCGTTGGCGACCGCCGCCGCGGCGCCGACGATCCCGATCTCGCCGATGCCCTTGATGCCGACCGGGTCGTCGGCGTCGGGGTCGGCCACCCAGTCCGCCTCGATGCGCGGCACGTCGGCGTGCGCGGCGACGTGGTAGCCCGCGAGGTCGGGGCTCACCAGCGCGCCCGACGCCCGGTCCCTGACCGCCTCTTCGTGCAGCGCCATGGACAGGCCCCAGGTCATGCCGCCGATGAACTGGCTGCGCGCGGTGAGCGGGTTGACGATCCGTCCCGCGGCGAAGATGCCGAGCATGCGCCGCACCCGTACCTCGCCGGTGGCGACGTCGACGGCGACCTCGGCGAACTGCGCGCCGAAGGAGTGCCGTTCCTTCTCGGAGAGCGTGCCGAGGACCGCGCTGGTGTCCGAGCGCACGGTGATGCCGTCCGGCGGGATGTGCCCACCGGGAACGAGCTTCTCGCGCAGTTCGCGCGCGGCGGCCGTGACGGCCCAGCCCCAGGAGCGGGTGCCCATGGAGCCGCCGGCGAGCATGGCGTGGCCGAAGTCGCTGTCGCCGATGCGGACCTGGACGCGGTCCGCCGGCACCTCCAGGACGTCCGCGGCGATCAGCGTGAGCGCGGTGCGCGCGCCGGTGCCGACGTCCGCGGCGGTGATGCGCACCGTGTAGGTGCCGTCGGCCTCCGCGGTGACGGCCGCCGTGCTCGGGGCGACGAGCACCGGGAAGGTGGCCGCGGCGGTGCCGGTGCCGAGCAGCCAGCGGCCCTCGCGGCGCAGGCCCGGACGCGGGTCGCGGTCCGCCCAGCCGAACCTGCGGGCGCCCTCGTCGAAGCAGGCCAGCAGATTGCGGCTGCTGAACGGCAGTCCGGAGACGGGGCCCACGGCCGGTTCGTTGCGCACGCGCAGCGCGATGGGGTCCATGCCGCACTTCTCGGCGAGTTCGTCGAGCGCGGACTCCACCGCGAAGGACCCCGGCGCCTCGCCGGGCGCGCGCACCCAGGTCGGTGTCGGCACGTCGAGGCGCACGACGCGGTTGGTGGTGTGGTGCGCGTCGGCGGCGTACATCGGGCGGCCGTATCCCGCGCTCGTCTCGACGAACTCGTGGACGGTCGACGACAGGCTCTGCCCCTGGTGTTCGAAGGCGCGCAGCCGTCCGTCCGGTTCGGCGCCGAGCCGGACGCGCTGGGTGGTGGGGCTGCGGTAGCCGACGAGCGAGAACATCTGGCGGCGGGTCAGGACGACGCGGACGGGCCGGTCGAGCATGGTCGACGCCATCACGGCGAGGACCTGGTGGACCCGCAGGCCCTTGGAGCCGAAGGCGCCGCCGACGTGTTCGGAGAGCACGCGCACCGAGGAGGGGTCCAGGGAGAAGAGCTTGGCGATCTCGTCGGCGACCCAGGTGCTGCCCTGGTTGGAGTCGACGATCTCGAGGCGGCCGTTGTCCCAGCGCGCCGTCGCCGCGTGCGGCTCCATCGAGATGTGGTGCTCTTCGGGCGTGGTGTACTCGGCGTCCACGACATGGGCGGACGCGGCGAGTTGGGCGTCCAGGTCGCCCTTCTCGACGCGCATGCCGTCGCCTTCCGGCAGATACGTGCCGGGACGTCCCGCGGAGAACTCGACGTCGTGCGGCTCCTGGTCGTAGTGGACCACGAGCGCCTCGGCGGCCTCCCTGGCCTGTTCGGACGTCTCGGCGACGACCATCGCCACGGGCCAGCCCACGAAGGGCACCCGGTCGTGCTGGAAGAGCGCGACGACGGGGTCGGGGCGGCCCAGCGTGCCCTCGTAGTTCGCGTCGACGCGCGGCGCGTTGCCGTGGCACAGCACGGCCAGGACGCCGGGCATCGCGAGGGCGGGGTCGGCCTCGACGGACCGTACGCGGCCGCGGGCGATCGTCGACGGCACCAGCCAGCCGTGGGCGAGGTTCGCGAAGGGCAGCTCGCCGGCGTAGCGGGCCGCGCCGGTGACCTTGTCGCGGCCCTCGACGCGGGTGTGCGCGGTGCCGACGGCGCCCTTCACCGTGGTGGTCTCGGTGGTCGTGGTCATCGGGCCGCCTCCTCGGCGAGTTCGGTCAGCACGGCCACGACGAGGTTGCGCAGCAGCGTCACCTTGTAGCCGTTGTGGGGCAGGGCGCGGGCGGCGGCCAGTTCGGCGTCGGCCGCGGCGGCGAACGCCTCGGCGGTCGCCGGGCCGCCGGTCAGCACCCGCTCGGCCTCGCGCGCCCGCCAGGGCCGGGAGGCCACCGCCCCGAAGGCGATGCGCACCTCGCGCACCACGGAGTCCTCGACGTCGAGGGCGGCGGCGATCGACCCGATGGCGAACGCGTACGAGGCGCGTTCGCGCACCTTGCGGTAGCGGGAGTGGGCGGCGACCGGCGCGGGCGGCAGGGTGATCCCGGTGATGAGCGCCCCGGCGGGCAGGGCGGTCTCCAGATGCGGGGTGTCGCCCACCGGGAGATAGAAGTCGGCGAACGCCGACTCCCCCGGTCCGTCGGCCGATTCGTAGTGGACGACGGCGTCGAGGGCGGCGAGCGCCACGCCCATGTCCGAGGGGTGCACGGCGACGCAGTGCTCGGTGGCGCCGAGGATGGCGTGGTTGTGGTGCTCGCCCTCGACGGCGGGGCAGCCGGTGCCGGGCGCGCGCTTGTTGCAGGGCTTGCTCAGGTCGGTGAAGTAGCCGCAGCGGGTGCGCTGCAGGAGGTTCCCGCCGACCGTGGCCATGTTGCGCAGCTGGCCCGAGGCGCCCGCGAGGACGGCCTGCGTCAGCGCCGGGTAGCGGCGCCGGACGTCGGGGTGGGCGGCGAGGTCGCTGTTGGTGACGGTCGCGCCGATGCGCAGCCCGCCGTCGGCGGTGGTCTCGATGTGGTCCAGGGGCAGTTCGCGCACGTCGACGAGGAGCGCGGGGCGCTCGACGCCGGTCTTCATCAGGTCGACGAGGTTGGTGCCGCCGCCGAGGTAGCGGGCGTCCGGGTCGGTGCCGAGCACGGCGACCGCGCCGGGCACGTCGTACACCCGCTGGTAGTCGAAGTCCCTCATGCCGCTCCTTCCTCGGCGCGCGCCGCGCGGGCGACCGCCTCGACGATCGAGACGTACGCGCCGCAGCGGCACAGGTTGCCGCTCATGCGCTCGCGGATCTCCTCCGCGGTGAGTTCGGGGACGCCCGCCTCGGGCCGGACATCGGTGGTGGCGGCGCTGGGCCAGCCCGCCGCGTGCTCCTCGATGACGCCGAGGGCGGAGCAGATCTGGCCCGGTGTGCAGTAGCCGCACTGGAAGCCGTCGAGGTCGAGGAAGGCCTGCTGCACGGGGTGCAGCCGGTCGCCCTCCGCGACGCCCTCGATGGTGGTGATCTCGCGCCCTTCGGCGGCGACCGCGAGCTGCAGACAGGAGACGGCGCGGCGGCCGTCGATCAGCACCGTGCAGGCGCCGCACTGCCCCTGGTCGCAGCCCTTCTTGGTGCCGGTCAGGTCGAGGCGCTCGCGCAGCGCGTCGAGCAGGGTGGTGCGGTGGTCGACGGACAGTGTGTGCTTCTCGCCGTTGATGTTCAGGGTGACGGCACTGGACGTCGATGGAGCCATGAGCAGCCTTCTTTCGCTTGCGCGTCGAACGAGGCGGTCCCGGCGGGGAGTTCGGGGGGAAAGGGCACTGTGCGGGAGCGGAGATCGCCCCCGCTTTGGTCACGAGCGGTCCCCTGCGGTCGTGTCTGCCGCTAAGGTGAGCCCAAGCGGACACTTGTCCGTTAGCTTGGGAACGAACCTAGCGGACAGCTGTCCGCTTATCAAGGCACCGCCGGGCCGAATGTGTGGAAGGAGAGCCAGTGGGGCAGCACAAGGAGTCACCGCTGCGCTCCGACGCGCAGCGCAACCGCGAGCGCATCCTGGAAGTGGCCCTGGAGGAGCTGACCCGGTCCAGCGACGCGCCGCTCAGCGCGATCGCGAAGAAGGCGGGTGTCGGGCAGGGGACGTTCTACCGCAACTTCCCCAACCGCGAGGCGCTCGTCCTGGAGGTGTACCGCTACGAGGTCCAGCAGGTCTGCGACGCCGCCTGCGTGCTGCTGCACACCCGCGCCCCCGACCAGGCCCTGCGGGAGTGGATGGACCGGCTGGTGCGGTACGCGATGGCGAAGGCGGGCCTCGCCGACGCGATCCGCCGCGCGACCAGCGCGCTCGGCAGCCTGGCCGGAGTCGGGCACGGCCCGCTGACCGAGGCCGTCTCGGTCCTCCTGGAGGCGAACGAGAAGGCGGGCACCATCCGGCCGGGCGTCACCCCGGACGACTTCCTGCTCGCCATCGCGGGCCTGTGGCAGATCGATCCGCACAGCGACTGGCAGACGCGCGCCGGACGCCTCATGGACCTCGTCATGGACGGTCTGCGGGCGGGCGCTCCCGGCCGCTGAGCACCTCCAGGAGGTGGACGGCCGCGTCGCGCAGCGGTGGCGGCACACCCGTGCGGCGGCGCAGCCGGGCGGCCGTCGCGCCGAGCGACGCGGCCGTGCGGGCCGACCCGATTCCCCCGGCCCGGGGCGCGAGGCCCACGATCAGCTCCTCGGCGTCGCGCCAGGCCCCGGCCCCGGCGAGGGCGGACAGCAGTTCCGCGCCGAACAGGTCGCGGTAGGAGGGGCCGCCCGGGGAACTGGCGGCCGCACGCAGCAGCGGGACGGCGCGGTCCCACCGGCCCAGACGGGCGAGCACCCAGCCGTGGTGGCCGAGCAGCTCCGTCTCGTCGATCCACCACGCCCAGGCGGGATCGGTCCGGGCCGGGCCGTCCAGGAAACGGTGGCGGGCGCGGCCGATCAGCTCCGCCGACGCGCGGCCGTCGCCCAGCAGGGCGAGGGCGTGGGCCCGGCGGATCAGGACGATCGCGTCGACCCTGGCCGGAAGCGGGCGCGGTCCGGGCACGCGGGAGGCACTCTCCAGGGCGGCCCGCGGTCGGTCCATGTGGGCCTGGAGCATGCTGTGGTTCAGCAGGGTGAGCCGGGCCGTCCAGCGGTCGCCGCACAGGTCCGCCAGGGCCAGCGCCCGCGCGTTCGCCCGCTCGGCGCGGCGAAGGTGGCCCGCGTCGAACAGGATCCACCCGGCGACCTCGCACAACTCGGCCAGCGAGGAGAGCAGTTCACGGTCCGTCGCGCGCAGGCTCACGGGCTCGGCACAGAGCTCGGGGATGCGGCGCACGACGGCCGGCAGCGCGGCCACCGCGGCCCGCGCGCCCCGCTCGGCGTCGAGGGCCAGCAGCTCCCGCAGCACATGGTCGACCTGGTCCACCGTCGCACCGCCACGCTCTTCGGCCCCGCCTGCCACCGCCGCTCCCCCGCTCCCGTCCGGACGAGGGGTTCAACGGCGTACGTCGGTGCGCTGTTCCCGGCGGGGCCCGGCGGACCGGCGTCGGCGGCGGGCTCGGCGGCGACCGCGCTAGACCCGGTAGGCCACCGGGCCGTAGTGGGCGGTGGGGGCGTCGGTGGCCAGGGCCCAGTAGCGATCCCCGTAGGACCAGTGCCACCACTCCGTCGGGTAGTTGACCAGGCCCGCCGTGGAAAGGGCCGCGTTCAGGGTGCGGCGGTTGCGGCGGGCCGCGTCGGAGATGCGCTCGTTCTCGGTGTAGCAGGCGCCGTCGCTCTCCTCGGGGCTGGCGTTCACCGGTGTGCCGAGGTCGAGTTCGGCGCCCGTCGTGGTGCACAGGGTGATGTCGACGGCGGCGCCCGCGACGTGCGGGCCGACCTCGGGCGGCGACAGGGAGCGGCTCGTCTGGCGGTGGAGGCGGTCGTCGGACCAGTCGGGATGGGCGCGTCTGAGTTCGGCGGCGTACGCGTCGAAGTACTTGATCTGCAGCTCCAGGGGCCGGTACCCCTCGGTGATCAGCAGGCGCAGGCCCTCGGGCAGCAGGCGGGCGGCGCGGGCGAGGCGCCAGGCGACGCCCTCGCGCAGCTGTGCGTAGGCGCCCGCCGGGTCGGCGAGGCGGTCGTCGACGTCCACGAACGGCAGATTCCGCAGGTCCACGAGGGCCTCGCCGCAGTCGTGGACCGGTATGTCGACGACCCGGGGATCGTTCATGAGGATGATCGGCGGCATGCTCGGGGCCCCTCTGTGACTGACGTCGTCGTGACAGGAGTGGCGGGCACGGCTCCGGGGGCGGGCTGCCCACCCGCCCCCGGAGTCCCCCGTGTGTGCAATGGCTCCACGCGACTTACGGCCCATACGCCCGACTGCTCGGTCGTATGGGCCGTGTAAGGCAACAGTGGCCTTTCCCCCGTTGGTTCCCCCGTGGTTGTCGGCCTTCGTGCGCCGCCGACACGAGTAGCGTGGCGGAAGGCGCTGCAAGTTCTCTGCAAATACGCCTCAAGTGGCCTTGGAATGCACGGGGTTTCGGTGCGCACATCCGTTCACCTGGGGTGCCGGCGCCCTCTGTGGTCTCAGATACCCGGCTCGTGCTGCTCCCGTGCCTCGTACGCCGTGAAGACGTCCCGCGCCTCGGTGCGCAGCGCGAGCGCCCTGGCCCGCTCCCCCGCAGCCTCCCGCGCGGCGGCGAGGTCGCGCAAGGTGCGCGCGCGGGCCAGCGGCAGCTCCAGGGCCGCCCAGAGGTCGGCCGCGGCGGTCAGCCGTCGCACGGCGGCGTCCAGACGGCCCTCGGCCAGCTCGCACTCGCCGAGCGTGCGCAGGGCGAGCGCCTCGCCGAAGCGGTCGCGGTGCGCGCGGCAGGTGTCCAGGACGCCGTGCAGCTCGGCCGTCGCCTCGGCCGAACGTCCGAGCCGCATCCGGCACTTGGCCCGCGCCTGCACGGCGTACGCCGACATCAGCGGATCCCCGATGGAGGTGAGCAGGTCCACCGCCTCACCGGCGAGTTCCTCGGCCTCGGCGTAGGCGCCGAGCGCGCGGTGCACCAGGCTCAGCGAGCGCAGCGTGAGCGCCTCGCCGCGGCGGCTGCCGAGCCTTCGGTAGGCCCGCAGGGACTCGTCCAGGAGCGTGAACGCCTTTTCGTGGGCGCCGAGTTCGAGGTGGACGGTGCCCGCGAAGCGGCAGGAGAGCCCGAGGCCCGGGTCGTCGCCGAGCGCGCGGAACCCGTCCACCGCCCTGCCCAGGACGTCCAGCGCGGCGCGCAGCCGGCCCGCCTCGCGCAGGGAGCTGCCGAGTCCGGCGAGCGCGGCGGCCCGCCCGCGCGCGTCGCCGAGGTCGGCGCAGAGTCCGGCCGCCTGCCGGAAGTAGTCCTGCGACTCGGTGAACCGGTCCTGCTCGTAGCGGAGCTGGCCGAGGCCGATCAGGAGCAGGGCCTCGCCGGAGCGGTCCTCGGCGCGGCGGGCGGCGGCCAGCGCGGCGTCGTGGCTGCGCCACCAGGCCTCGAAGCGGTTGCCGACGGCGTACGCGGACGAGCACAGGGCCGCCGCGGCCTCGCAGGCCAGGCCGTGCAGGTCGTAGGCGGCGGCCCGCTCGACGGCGGCCGCGAACGCGTCGGCCTCGGCCTCGAACCAGGCGGCCGGATCGGCCAGCGCCCGCCGGGTCGCGCCGGGCCCGACGGGCCGCACGAGCCGGCGCATGGCCTCGGACGCCGCGCCGACCGGTCCGCCCGAGTCCAGGAAGCCGCGGTGCAGTTCGACCGCGCCGGACGGGGTGGCGGACGCGACGCGCCCGGTGAGCCAGAGCCCGGCGCCGAGCGCGCGGCCCACGGCGGCGGAGCGTTCGGCGGGCGAGTCCTCGGCCTCGGCGCGTTCGGCCGCGTAGACACGGACGAGGTCGTGCGGCCTGAAGCGGGGCTGTCCGGCGCGGTCCACGACGGTGCAGTGCAGCAGCTGGGCGTCGATCAGCTGCTCCACGACGCGGTCCGCGGCGGCCTCCGGCACGTCGAGCAGCGCGGCGACCACCCAGGAGGCGACGTCGGGCGCGGCGAGCAGTCCCAGGCGCCGCAGGGCGGTGCGGGCCGGGGCGTCCAGGGCGCGGTAGCTCAGGCCGAGGCCCGCCCGTACCTCCAGGTCGCCGACGGCGAGTTCGTCCAGGCGGTGGCGTTCGTCGGCGAGCCGGTCGGCGAGGGTGCGCGCCGTCCAGTGGCTGCGGGTCGCGAGGCGGGCGCCCGCGATGCGCAGGGCGAGCGGGAGGCCGCCGCACAGCTCGACGATGCGGCGAGCGGCGTCGGGTTCGTCGCGCACGCGCCGCTCGCCGGCGACCTTGGCCAGCAGGTCGGTGCCGGGTGCCGTGTCGAGCACGTCGAGGTCGGTGCGGTGGGTGCAGGGCAGGGCGCCGAGGCGGGCCCGCGCGGTGATCAGGACGCCGCAGGTGGCGCTGCCCGGCAGCAGGGGGCGCACCTGGGCCTCGCTGCCCGCGTCGTCCAGGACGAGCAGGACGCGGCGGCCCGCGACCAGGCTGCGGAAGAGGTCGCTGCGCTCGGCGTCGCCCTCCGGCGGGTTGGCGCCCAGGGCGCGAAGGAGTCTGCCGAGGACCTCACCGGGCGCCACGGGGTCGGTGGCGCCGCGCAGTTCGGCGTAGAGCTGGCCGTCGGGGTAGGCGTCGGCGGCACGGTGCGCGGCGGTGACGCCGAGGACGGACTTGCCGATGCCGCCGGGTCCGGACACCACGACGACGGGCATGGCCTCGCGCGGGCCGGGGCCGGTGAGGGCGGCCCGCACCTCGCTGAGCTGTGCGGCACGTCCGGTGAAGTCGCCGATGGCGGGCGGCAGCAGGGCCGGGGCGGGCATCGGGGCACCGATCTCGTCCGGAAAGGCGGTGCCCGCCTCCGATGAGTAGGGGCCACCGGGATCGCGCTCGGGGGCCGAGGCGTACGCGGCCGCCTCGGCCCCCGTGGACACCCGTGTGTGGTTGACGGGTGCCGTGAGCCTCGGGGCGGGCAGCAGCGAGGCGTCCGCCCGCAGGATCGCCTCGTGCATCGACCGCAGCGCCGGGCCCGGGTCGATCCCCAGCTCCTCGGCGAGTACGTCGCGTCCCTCCGCGTACACCGCGAGCGCGTCGGCCTGGCGGCCCAGCCGGTAGAGCGCGAGCATGAGCTGGCCGCGCAGGCGCTCGCGGGTGGGGTGCGTGGCGACCAGGGCGGTCAGCTCGCCGACCAGTTCCGTCTCGCGCCCGGCCTGGGCGAGGTCCGCGGCGATCCGCTCCTCCAGCGCGGCCTGCCGGGCCTCCTCCAGATGGTCGGCCATGGCGCGCAGGGTCTCGCCGATCCCGCCGAGCGCGGGGCCGCGCCACAGCGCGAGGGCCTCGCTCAGCAGGCGGGCAGCCGCGGCGTGGTCACCGGAGGCCGCCGCCTGCCGCCCCTGGGCCGTGAGGCGGTCGAAGGCGGCGCGGTCGACGAGGTCGGCGTCCGCGTGGATCAGATAGCCGGGCGGCTGCGTCTCGATGACGTCGGCGGACAGCGCGCGGCGCAGGGCGGAGACGTAGGACTGGATCAGGGATCTCGCGGTGTCCGGCGGGCTGTCGCCCCAGATCACGTCGATCAGCGCCTCGGCGGACACCACCCGCCCCGGTTCCAGGAGCAACGCCGCGAGCAGCGCCCGGGGTTTGGGGCCGCCGAGGGTGAGCCGACGTCCTTCGCGCCATGCCTCGACCGGTCCCAGCAAGCGGTAGTGCATGTCCGTGTCCACGCCCATCTCCATGGGTTCCCGCCCCGTACCGCCCCCGCTCCCGATCCCCGTTCCCGCTTCCCCGCACCGGGCCTCCGATCGCGCGGTCATGTTACGTCGGCACAGTCACGAGCCGCGTTCCCGCGCGGGCAATCAGGCCAGCACCACGCGGCGATTCGGCGGGATCGCGACCGGTCACAGAGCTTTTCGCCGGGCCGCCCGGGGCCAGCTCCGGCCGCCGCGGGCACCCGACGTCCGCCGCACGCCCGCTGCGCATGGGGTGAAACTCCACAAACGATCAAATACCGCCCCACGTCCCGACTCCGTCCGCGACGCGACAGGACCCGTCTCATCGTCGGCGGGATCTTGCCCGCGCACGCGGGCACGTACGGCGCCGCACGAGGCCGCGGACGGAGAGATCATGGCGCCGGAAGGCGACGATCACGACGAAGGGCACGCACCGATGCGCAGCATGTACGTCATCGCCCACCCGGAGGCCACCCACCACGTCGAGGGCGTGGTCGGCGGCTGGCACGACTCCCGTCTCACGCCCGCGGGCAGAGCCGCGGCCGACGCCATCGCGCGGGCGCTGCGGGACCGGGTCCCGGACGGCGCGGAGGCGGAGGTGATCACGTCGGACCTGCTGCGGGCACGGGAGACGGCGGACGCGGTGACCGCCGTGCTCGGCGGCGTGCCGCTGCTCGATCGCAGGCTGCGGGAGAAGTCGTACGGCGAGGCGGAGGGCCGGCCGCAGGAGTGGCTGGACCGCCGGTTCGTGCCGCCCCCGGCCGACGGGGACCGCATGCGTCATCACGAGGGCGTGCCGGGCGCCGAGACGAGAGGTTCCTGCGCGCGGCGCGTGTACGACGCGATGGGCGACATCCTGGCGCGTCCCGCCGGGCACCAGGTCGTCGTCACCCACGGCTTCGCGCTGACGTTCGTCGTCGCGGCCTGGATCGGGATGCCGTACGAGTCGGTGGGTTCGGTCAGTTTCCGGGCGCCCTCGGGGAGCATCACGGTGCTGCACGAGGACGACTTCTTCCACAACCGCCAGGTCGTGAGCGTGGGCGACACCCGGCATCTCGGTCAGTGATCGCTACAACCATTCGTGATCATCGCGGGTCTGCATCGGCGTCCCACGACTACGCCATGAAGGATGCGCTCACTGATGCACGTACGCCCCTGGCTGCGCACCGCCACCGTCTCGCTGACGCTGGCCGCCACCCTGCTCTCCGTCGGCAGCGCCAACGCCCAAGGCACGACGTCCCGTTGGGAGGTGTCGCTGTCCGGGGACAGCCCCGCGGGGTCGCTGATGTCGGTCTCCTCCGTCGGCGACGACCTGGCCTGGGCGGTCGGCAGGAAGGAACAGCACGGCGTCATCATGCGCTGGGACGGCGAGCGATGGGCCGAGGACTCCGCGCCGGGACTGCCCCAGGTGTGGCAGTGGTCCTCGGTCAGCGCCGTCTCCGCCACCGACGTATGGGCCTACGGATCGTCCGGGTACAGCCAGACCCTCGTCCACTTCGACGGCGAGCGCTGGAACACGGTGCCCACGACGGGCCCCTTCGACGACTCCTGGCCCGAGGTGCCGATCGACGCGGTCCCCGGCCGGCTCTTCAAGGGCGGCAAGGACCTCTACACGTACGCGGACGGCGCCTGGCAGACGTTCGACCTGCCGGACCTCGTCGACATCCGCGACATCGACGCGATCTCGGCCGACGACGCCTACGCGACCGGCATGAAGTACCCGGTGAACGGCGGCCACCCGGTGACGTACCACTGGGACGGCACGACCTGGACCCTGCTGGAGAAGCCCCCGGTGCGCGCCGGCACCGACACCGCCAAGGTGGCCGCGGAGTCCTCCGACAGCGTCTACGTCGCCGGGTGGGCCGAGGGCCCGAACGCCGACCCGCCGGTGCCGAGCGTCACGCACTGGAACGGGACCGGGTGGAAGGACATCACCGGTTCGCTCTCCGGCCTCTACCTCGACGCGATCTCTCCCGACGGGCACGGCGGCCTGTGGGTCACCGGCCGCGACAGCAGCGGCGAGGGCGCCGAAGCAGGGCCCGTCTTCTGGCACTTCGACGGCACGGCGTGGACCAAGGAGCCCGGCGCGCCGGCCCCCGACGGCGACACCCGGTGGCCGTCCTACGCCTTCTACGACCTGGCGCCGGCCGGCGGCAACGGCTCCTTCTGGGCCGTGGGCGACTACTCCACGTCCATGGACGCGCACGGCGACAACACGGTCAACGGCCTCATCGAACGCTCCGCGGCCTCCGGCGGCAGCACCCTGAAGCGCTGACGCGAGGGACCACCCGGAACGGGGCCTGCCGCGTGGCTCACGTCCACGCGGCAGACCCCGTACGGCTCTTCGTGCCTACGCGCCCTTAGGCACCGCTCGCGTCGAGCATCTCGTCACGCTCGACGATCTTCACGCGCTCACGGCCCTGCGGCTCGCCCAGCGCCTTCTCCGCGGCGTCGAGGCGGTGCCAGCCCTCCCACGTGGTGAAGCGGATCCCGCGCTCCTTCAGGAACGCCTCCACCGCCGTCGGCTCGGGCGACTCCGGCGTGTGCAGGCGGCCGTTCTCACGGTCGTCGAGGAGGCTCGCGACCGTTTCGTTGGCGTCGCCCTTGGTGTGGCCGATGAGACCCACGGGGCCGCGCCGGATCCAGCCGGTCACGTACGTCGACTGCAGGTGCTCGCCGGACTCCTCGATCACGCGGCCGGCCTCGTCGGGGACCGTGCCGGTCGCGACGTCCCAGGGCAGCTTGGGCAGTTCGTCGGAGAGGTAGCCCACGGCGCGGTAGACGGCACCGAGGTCCCAGTCCTTGAACTCGCCGGTGCCCTTGACGTTGCCGGTGCCGTCGAGGGCGGTGCGCTCGGTGCGCAGGCCGACGACCTTGCCGTCCTCGCCGAGGATCTCGGCGGGCGACTCGAAGAAGTGCAGGAAGAGCTTGTGCGGGCGGTCGCCGACGTCGCGGATCGCCCAGTTCTCCAGGGTCTTGGCGACCATGTCGGCCTGCTTGTTGCCGCGCCGGGTGGCGATCGAGCCGTCGTCGTAGTCGATGTCCTCGGGGTCGACGATGACCTCGATGTTCGGCGAGTGGTCCAGCTCGCGCAGCTCCATCGGGCTGAACTTCGCCTGCGCGGGGCCGCGGCGCCCGAAGACGTGGACCTCGACGGCCTCGTTGGCCTTCAGTCCGTCGTGGACGTTCGCCGGGATCTCGGTGGGCAGCAGTTCCTCGGCGGTCTTGGCGAGGATGCGGGCCACGTCGAGCGCGACGTTGCCGACGCCGAGGACCGCGACCTTCTCGGCCTCCAGCGGCCAGGTGCGCGGGACGTCCGGGTGGCCGTCGTACCAGGAGACGAAGTCCGCGGCGCCGTACGACCCGTCGAGGTCGATGCCGGGTATGTCGAGCGCGCGGTCGGCCGTGGCGCCCGTGGAGAAGATCACCGCGTCGTAGAAGGAGCGCAGGTCGTCCAGGCTGATGTCGCCCGGGTAGTCGACGTTGCCGAAGAGGCGGATCTGCGGCTTGTCGAGCACCTGGTGCAGGGCCGTGATGATGCCCTTGATCCTCGGGTGGTCGGGGGCGACCCCGTACCGGATCAGACCGAAGGGGGCCGGCATCCGCTCGAAGAGGTCGATCGACACACCGGGCTCGTCCGCCACTGCGGATTTCAGCAGCGCGTCGGCAGCGTAGATTCCGGCGGGGCCGGCTCCGACAATGGCCACCCGCAGAGGGCGAGGCATGTTCAGGGTCCCTTCGAACGGTGATGGAGTGACTGAGGAGAATCCTAAACTAAGGCAAGCCTAAGTAAGTAGGCGGGTCTCATTTATGACCCCATAAGGCAGGCTTATGACTTCACATAGCATCGCTTTACGGCCCGGAAGCCCGCTGACAGATCACCGCGGGAGGGTTATGCTCGCCGCGATGATGACTCACTCCGTTCACAGAATGGGGGTCCCGTCCGCGCAAGGTGAGTGCTGATGCTCACTCAGAAAGCGCACGGGGACACCCGCTTCTCCTTCTGGCCGCGCGTGCGAGAGTTCGCCGTGCCGCCCTCCATGATCGAGTCCGCGACCGCCCGCCGTCACGTCGGCGACTGGGCAGGGGCATGCGCCGCGGCACATGTCGACGTCGATCTCGGCCTCCAGGCCGTGGCCCGAGCTCACGGCAGAGAACTCACGGCCCGACTCCGGGCGGATCTACGCCACTTGGCACCCGACCTGCTGCGCTGGCACCTCCCCAGGGTCGCCCCCGACGGGCTGCTGCGCCCCGGTCTCACGATTCCCCTGGCCCGGTACGACACGGCCGGACCCGGCGGCACACGTCCCGTGCACCTCGTGGTCCGGACGCCACCGGCCTGGGCTGACGCCGGTCAGCGCATCAGCCTCGCGCTGTGGGACGGCGGCCACCCCGACCCCGGCGCCCGGCGCCATCC
>NZ_LIRJ01000310.1 GCF_001419745.1 Streptomyces silaceus
CGCCGCCGCGGCGGCGATGGGCGGCGTCTACGCGGCGGGCACGCTCAGCCCGGCCGTCGCCCGCTCGCGGCGCGCGGCCGCCTGGTGGCTCGCGGCGCTCGGCGCGTGCTGGCTGGTGCTCCTCGCGCTCTCCCCGGAGGGCCTGTGGGCGGCCTTCCCGCTGTACTTCCTCCAGCTGCACCTGCTGCCGACGCGCTGGGCGCTCCCCGCGGTCCTGGTCACGGCGGGCGCCGCGATCGCGAGCTTCCTCGTGCACAGCGCGCGGATCACGCCGGGCAGCTTCATCGGCCCACTGCTCGGCGCGGCCGTGGCCGTGGCCACGGTGCGCGGGTACGAGGCGCTGTACCGCGAGAGCGAACGCCGCCGTGAACTCATCGACGAGCTGATGGCCACGCGCGCCGAGCTGGCCGCCGCCGAGCGCACGGCGGGCACGCTGGCCGAGCGCGAGCGGCTGGCGCGGGAGATCCACGACACCCTGGCGCAGGGCCTCTCCTCGATCCAGCTGCTGCTGCGGGCGGCGCAGCGCGCGCTGCCGCCGGGCTCCCCCGCCGCGCCGCACGTCGAGCAGGCGCGGGTGGCCGCGCAGGACAATCTCGCCGAGGCGCGCCGGTTCGTGCGGGCGCTCGCCCCGCCGGATCTGGCGCACGGTTCGCTGGCCGGCGCCCTGGAGCGGCTGAGCGCGTCGAGCGCGGGGCCGCGCGTCCGCTTCTCGCTGAGCGGTACGCCGGCGGAGCTGCCCACGCCGTACGAGGTGGCGCTGCTGCGCGTCGCGCAGTCGGCCCTCGCGAACACGGTCCGGCACGCGGAGGCGGGCCGCGCCGAGATCACGCTGACGTTCATGGACGCGTCGGTCACGCTCGACGTGGTGGACGACGGCGTCGGCTTCGACCCGCGGGTGGCGGCACGGCGCGAGCACGGGGACGGGGACGGCCGCGACGGCGGCTTCGGACTCGTGGCGATGCGGTCGCGGGCGCGGTCGCTGGGCGGGACGTTCACGGTCGAGTCGGCCCCCGGCCAGGGCACGGCGGTGGCGATCTCGCTGCCCCTGCCCGCACGGACGAAGGAGACCGCCGCATGACGGACGCGACGGAGACAGCGGGAGTGCCCGGCAGGCCGACGGTGCGGCTGCTGCTCGCCGACGACCACCCGGTCGTACGCGCCGGTCTGCGCGCGGTGCTCGACGCGGAGCCGGACTTCGAGATCGTCGCGGAGGCGGCGACCGCCGAGGCGGCGGTGGAGCGGGCGGCCGCCGAGGGCGCGGAGGGCGTCGACGTGGTCCTCATGGACCTCCAGTTCGGCGCGGGCATGCACGGTGCCGCCGCGACGGCGGCGATCACGGAGCGCCCGGGGGCGCCGCGGGTGCTGGTCCTCACCACGTACGACACGGACGCGGACATCCTCGCGGCGGTGGAGGCGGGCGCGGCCGGCTATCTCCTCAAGGACGCGCCGCCCGAGGAACTGGCGGCGGCGGTCCGCACGGCGGCGTCCGGGCGGTCCGCGCTCGCGCCCGCGATAGCGCACCGCCTCATGGACCGGATGCGGGCGCCCGCGGAGGCGCTGAGCCGCCGTGAGCTGGAGGTGCTGCTCCTGGTGAAGCAGGGCCTGTCGAACCAGCGGATCAGCAAGGAACTCTTCCTCAGCCAGGCCACCGTGAAGTCCCATCTGGTGCACATCTACGCCAAGCTGGGCGTCGACTCCCGCACGGCGGCCGTCGCCGCGGCGACCGCCCGGGGCCTGATCCGCACCTAGGTCCCCGGCTCCGCCCGCCTCAGTGCCCCACCAGCGCGAAGTCGTCGGCCGTGACCCTGCGCAGGGCCCGGCGCAGGCCCTTCGGCACCGGTGGGGCCGGGACCGTGAGGACGGCGCAGGCGGCGTGCGAGCGGACGTGGCGGTGGACGTGGCGGTGGACGCGGCTCGTGCGGCGCCTGCCGTGCCGGACGCCGAGGACCACGAGGTCGTCAGGGCCGCCGGCGAGGTCGCACAGGGCGGGGCCCGGACGGGACCTGATCACCCGGCGCTCGGCCGCGACGCCCTGCGGCGCGCCGCCGAAGACCTCGTCGAAGGCCCGGTCGAGGCGGTCCCGTGCCTCGTGCCACCAGTGCCGCGCCCAGGCCGGGTCGGGGTGGCGCAGGTACAGGCCCTCGCCCTCCGGCGGCTCCCAGGCCGTCACCGCGAGCAGCGTGCGCCCGCTCCGCCGTGCCTCCTCGGCAGCGGCCCGCAGCGCCGCGAGGCTCGCGAGCGAACCGCTCACCCCCACCACGACGCGTCCCGCTCCCGCTCCCACTCCCTCTCCCGTGCCATCGCCTGCCATCACTGCCCCCTTCTCCAGGCCAAAAGGCCGACCGAAGTGCTCTGGAGAGGATTCTGTACGCTGATTGGCCTGGAGAGCAGGGCCAATCAGCGGGAGTTGGCATGGCAGACGCACGAGTGGTCCACACGGTGGACAGGAGGCTGGGCAGCCGACAGCTGGCCGGGCTGCTGACCGGGACGGTGGGCGAGCACCCCGGCTACCGCGCGCTCGCCCACGGCGTACGCGCCCTCCTGCTCGACGGCCGCATCCCGCTGCACACCCGGCTGCCCGCCGAGCGCGAGCTGGCCACGGCCCTGGCCGTCAGCCGGGCCACCGTCACGGCGGCGTACGACGTGCTGCGCGAGGGCGGCTACGCGCGCAGCCGCCGCGGCGCGGGCACCTGGACCGAGCTGCCGGAGGGGCGGCGGCCGTCGAGCGTGGCCGCGTTCCCCGCGGGCGACGGCGTCATCGACCTGGCGGTGGCGGCGCCCGGCGCGCCCGCGGCGGAGCTGTCCGCGGCGCTCGGCGCGGCCGGCGCGATGCTGGCCGAGCACGCGCCGACCGCGGGCTACCACCCTTACGGGATCCCGGAGTTGAGGGCCGCCGTCGCCGACCGCTTCACGCGGCGCGGGCTGCCCACGCTGCCCGACCAGATCCTGATCACCACGGGCGCCCAGCACGCGCTGTCGCTGACCCTGAGCCTGCTCGGCCGGCCGGGCGACCGGGTCCTGGTCGAGAACCCGTCGTACCCGAACGCCCTGGACGCGATGCGCGGCGCGGGGCTGCGCGCGGTGCCCGTGCCGGTCACGGACGAGGGCTGGGACTGCGGGCTGGTCGAGTCGTCGCTGCGGCAGGCGGCGCCGCGCCTCGCGTACCTCGTGCCGGACTTCCAGAATCCGACGGGCCGGCTGATGCCGCGCGAGCAGCGCGTCCGGATCCTGGAGACGGCCCGCGCCACGGGCACCTGGCTGCTGATCGACGAGACCATCGCCGACATCGCGCTGGACGGGGAGCCGCCCGCGCCGTTCGCCTCGCTCGCGCCGCACGGCGCGGGCGAACAGGTGGTCACCGTGGGGTCGTTGAGCAAGACGCACTGGGGCGGGCTGCGGATCGGCTGGGTGCGGGCGGGGTCGCGGCTGATCACCGAGCTGGCGACGAAGCGGGTGCCGAGCGACATGGCGACGCCCGTCATCGAGCAGCTGGTCGCGCTGCATCTGCTGCGCGGCATGGACGACGTGCTGCGCGAGCGGCTGCCGCTGCTGCGGGCGCAGCGGGACGCGCTGGCGGCGTCGCTGGCCCGTCATCTGCCGGAGTGGCGCTGGGAGTTGCCGCCGGGCGGGCTCTCGCTCTGGGTGGATCTGGGGCGGCCGATCGCGTCCTCGCTGGCGCGGGCGGCGCTGGCGCACGGGGTGCGGATCGAGGGCGGGTCGCGGTTCGGGGCGGATCCGGGGACGTACGAGCACCGGCTGCGCATTCCGTACGCGCTGCCCGCGGCGCTCACGGAGGAGGCGGTGGTGCGGCTCGCCGCGGCGCTGGCCGGCGGGCTGCCGGCACCGGGGGACGACGTGGGCCGTCGCAACTGGGTCGCCTAGACCTCTGCTCCGGCTTGCGCCACCGTCACCGCGCCCCGCACCGGGGGTGTGCCCACCCTGCCCCGAGCTCGCGGCTTCGCTCGCAGGGGATGCCCCGCTCGCCGCGCGGAACGCCTGCCCGCAGCGGGAACACCCGGCACCTCAGCCGCCGCCCTTCTCCCCGAATCCCTCCACCGCTCCCCGCACCCCCGCCAAGCCTGCCGCCAGGGCGCTGACCGAGCCGATCGCCCCTGCCACCAGGAGCAGGGAGCGGCGCATTCTCAGGACTTCGGGGGTGCCGCCGTGGGCCATTTCCGCCAGGGCCGCCAGTTCGTCCTCGGCTATGCCCCGGTCCGTGAACTCCGCCGGGTGCGCGGCCAGTTCACGGCGCAGCCGGGACACCGCGGCGCGCAGATGCGCCACGCGTGGGTCCTCGTCGCTGCCGGTCACGGTCCCTTGCGTCCCCTGCCCCACGCTCCGCATCACTGATGTATCCCCCTCGCACGCCACGGCGTGCCTGTTCTCGTGCGTGTTCCACGGCCCCTGTGGTGTTGGTCGGACACCGGGGGCCGCGGATCAGTAAATCGTTCCTGCTGCGGGATGCGCCACTTTCCGGCCGCCCTCGCGGCCGGAACGCGGTGCCCGGGTTGGGTGTATCCAGGAGTCATGACGACAGAACCGATGAACGCGGGGCCCGCCGGGGCCGGGGAGGTCGCTGGTCTCGTGCTCGCCGCGGGCGGCGGGCGGCGGCTCGGAGGGCGGCCGAAGGCGCTGCTCCCGCACCACGGCAGGCCGCTGGTGGAGCACGCGGTGCGGGTGCTGCGCGAGGCCGGGTGCGGGCGGGTGCACGTGGTCCTCGGCGCGTCCGCCGAGGCCGTGCGCGCGCGGGCCGCGCTCCCCGGATGCGTCCTGGTGGACAACCCGGAGTGGGAGGAGGGCATGGGCTCGTCCCTGCGGGCCGGACTGGCGTCGCTGGCGGGCACGGACGCGTCCGCCGCGCTGGTCTCGCTCGTCGACCAGCCGGGGATCGGCGCGGTGGCGACGGCGCGCGTGCGGGCCGCGTACCGCTCGCCCGGGACGCTCGCGGCGGCCGCGTACGAGGGGCGACGGGGCCACCCGGTCCTGTTCGGCTCCGCGCACTGGGCGGGGATCGCGGCGGGCGCGGTCGGCGATCAGGGGGCACGCGCCTACTTGCGGGAGCACGCGGGCGACCTCACGCTCGTCGAGTGCGGGGACGTCGCGGAGGCGTACGACATCGACACGGCCGCGGATCTGGCCCGCCTGGCGCCCGGAACCGCACCCTCCGGGGAGCCGGGGCCGGTCGCCCACGTGGAGTGACCGGGGTGGCACTCAGCGACACGTTCTGTCGACGAGAAGAATCTCGACATCAACAAACCATTGAACTTCCACCATGAGGAAACTAGTATCCACTGACCAGAAGGCCCGTTACCTCGGACGGGGCCCACAGCCGCACCTCGGCTCCTGTGGCACCGAGTGCCACCGCGTCTGCCCGGCGGCTCGCCCGGCACCGTCCGCGCAGCACTCTGAAGGAAGTGACAGCTCATGTCCGCACTAGCGCCGTCGCCGCTGGCCATCGTCGACGCAGAGCCCCTGCCCCGGCAGGAAGAGGTGCTCACCGATGCGGCCCTCGCCTTTGTGGCCGAGCTGCACCGGCTGTTCACGCCCCGGCGTGACGAGCTGCTCGCCCGGCGCGCCGAGCGCCGCGCGGAGATCGCCCGCACCTCCACTCTGGACTTCCTCCCGGAGACCGCCGCGATCCGCGCGGACGACTCCTGGCGGGTCGCCCCGGCGCCGGCCGCGCTGAACGACCGCCGCGTGGAGATCACGGGCCCGACCGACCGCAAGATGACCATCAACGCCCTCAACTCGGGCGCGAAGGTCTGGCTCGCCGACTTCGAGGACGCCTCGGCCCCCACCTGGGAGAACGTGGTCCTCGGCCAGCTCAACCTCACCGACGCCTACGAGCGCCGCATCGACTTCACCGACGAGCGGACCGGCAAGTCGTACGCCCTCAAGGGCGCCGACGAGCTGGCGACCGTCGTCATGCGTCCGCGCGGCTGGCACCTGGACGAGCGCCACCTCCAGGTCGAGGGCAAGGCGGTCCCCGGCGCGCTGGTCGACTTCGGCCTGTACTTCTTCCACAACGCCAAGCGCCTGATCGAGCTCGGCAAGGGCCCGTACTTCTATCTGCCGAAGACGGAGTCGTACCTGGAGGCGCGCCTCTGGAACGACATCTTCGTCTTCGCCCAGGACTACGTCGGCATCCCGCAGGGCACGGTCCGCGCGACCGTCCTGATCGAGACGATCACCGCCGCGTACCAGATGGAGGAGATCCTCTACGAGCTGCGCGACCACGCCTCCGGTCTGAACGCGGGCCGCTGGGACTACCTCTTCTCCATCGTCAAGAACTTCCGTGACGGCGGCTCGAAGTTCGTCCTGCCGGACCGCAACCTCGTGACGATGACCGCCCCGTTCATGCGGGCGTACACCGAACTGCTCGTCCGCACCTGCCACAAGCGCGGCGCGCACGCGATCGGCGGCATGGCCGCGTTCATCCCGTCCCGCAAGGACGCGGAGGTCAACAAGGTCGCGTTCGAGAAGGTCAAGAACGACAAGGACCGCGAGGCCGGCGACGGCTTCGACGGCTCGTGGGTGGCGCACCCCGACCTGGTCCCGATCGCCATGAAGTCCTTCGACGCGGTGCTCGGCGAGAAGCCGAACCAGAAGGACCGCCTGCGCGAGGACGTGAACGTCTCGGCGGCCGACCTGATCGCCATCGACTCGCTCGACGCGAAGCCCACCTACGACGGCCTCGTCAACGCCGTCCAGGTCGGCATCCGTTACATCGAGGCGTGGCTGCGCGGCCTCGGCGCCGTCGCCATCTTCAACCTGATGGAGGACGCGGCCACCGCCGAGATCTCCCGCTCCCAGATCTGGCAGTGGATCAACGCGGGCGTCGTCCTGGAGAACGGCGAGACCGTCACCGCCGACCTGGCCCGCAAGGTCGCCGCCGAGGAGCTCGACGCGATCCGCGCCGAGATCGGCGACGAGGCGTTCCAGGGCGGCAAGTGGCAGCAGGCCCACGACCTCCTCCTCCAGGTCTCCCTGGACGCGGACTACGCGGACTTCCTGACGCTCCCGGCGTACGAGCAGTTGCGCTGACCCCACGCCCCGCGTCACCGCGACGCCCTTGAACCGCCCCCCGGCACCGCACAGCGCCGGGGGGCGGTTCGCGCGGGTCCGGAGCAATCCGGCGCGCCGTCGGCTCCGAATCACCGGTGAACGTCGACGTGCGTCCTGGAGGATCACCGCGTGAATGAAGTCGTGCACATCGGGTCACGGAAAGCCCCCGGCCCCGATCTCCAAGAGTTGGTCATCCGCGTCGCCCGCGGCGACCAGCAGGCGTTCTCGGGCGTCTACGACGCCGTGGCGGGCCCGGTCTTCGGCGTCGTGCGCGGCGTCCTGCGCGACCACGCCCAGTCCGAAGAGGTCACCCAGGAGGTCCTGGTCGAGGTGTGGCGCACCGCGCCCCGCTACCGCCCCGACCGGGGGACGGCGATGAACTGGGTCCTCACCCTCGCGCACCGCCGCGCGGTGGACCGCGTCCGTTCGGTGGAGGCGGCCTCGGCGCGCGAGCAGAAGGCCGCGCTCCTCGCCCGCACCCCGGAGTTCGACGAGGTCAGCGAGCAGGTCGAGACCCGTCTGGAGCGCGAGCAGGTGCGCCGCTGTCTGCGCGCCCTCACCGAGGTGCAGCGCCAGTCCGTGACCCTCGCCTACTACCGCGGCCTGACCTACCGTCAGGTCGCCGAGCTCCTGTCCCTGCCCCTGGGCACCGTCAAGACCCGCCTGCGCGACGGACTGATCCGGCTGCGCGACTGCCTGGGGGTGAGCGCATGAGCACCGCACCCGATCTGCACACGCTGACCGGCGCCTATGCCGCGCACGCCCTCGACGACGCCGAACGCGCCCGGTTCGAGGAGCATCTGGCGCTGTGTCCGTCGTGCGCGCAGGAGGTGCGCGAGCTGACGGCGACCGTCGCGCGTCTCGCGCAGGCGTCAGCCGTCCCGCCCCCGCGGGCCCTCAAGGACGAGGTGCTCGGCCGTATCGCCGCCGTCCGTCAGGAGGTCCCGCCCGCCGAGCCGCCGGCCGGTCCGGCGCCGGCGCCGCGCCGGGCGCGCCGGTTCTCGCGCTGGGCGCTCGCGGCCTGTCTCGCCGTGGCCACGGCGCTCGGCGGCACGGCCGTCTGGCAGCACGAGCGGGCGCAGGACGCGCGCGACGAGGCCCGGCAGGCGCAGGAGGAGGCCAGGGAGCAGTCGAGGGAACTGGCCGCGGTGCTCTCGGCCCCCGACGCCAAGTCCCGCACGGGCCGGCTGCCGGGCGGCGCCGACGGCACGCTCGTCGTCTCCGAGAGCCTCGACAAGGCGGTGTTCGTGACCGGCGGCATGGCGCGGCCGCCGCGGGGCAAGGTCTACCAACTCTGGTTCGACGAGGGCGGATCCATGCGGCCCGCGGGTCTGATGGACCCCACGCAGACCACGGAGGCGGTGCTGATGCGGGGCAAGGTCGGCAAGGCCACGGGCATGGGCATCACGGTGGAGCCCGCGGGGGGCTCGGAGCGGCCGACGTCGGCTCCGGTTGCGGTGATGGAGTTTCCGACGTAGGGGCAAATGGGGACAAAAGCAATCCCTGTTCCCGGCGGCTCCGGATTACGGGTGCGGCGGGCTCGGGCGAGGATCCCTGCGGAGGCCTTCTCCCCCTCGCCCGCCGCGGCCGCCCGGCCGCCCGGCCGGTGGTCCCCTTCCCGGGTCCGCCCGGGGTCCCGGCCCGCCCGGGACGACCTCCATCGAGGAGGAACCGATCATGCGTGTCCACCGCACTCGCCGCGCGGCCGTCTCGGTCCTTGCCGCGCTCGCCCTGCCGGTCTCCCTGGGGCTGCTCGCCCCGGCCGCCCACGCCGACGACATGAGCGGCCCCTTCGGGCCGGCCTGCGACTCCGTGCCCAAGGACGGCAAGGGCAGCTTCGACGGCATGGCCAAGGACCCCGTGGCCACCGCCGCCTCGAACAACCCCGCACTGTCGACCCTCGTCACCGCCGTCAAGAAGGCAGGCCTGGTCGACACCCTCAACAACGCCAAGGACATCACCGTCTTCGCGCCCACCAACGACGCCTTCGCCAAGATCCCCAAGGCCGACCTCGACAAGGTCCTCAACGACAAGGCCCAGCTGACCAAGATCCTCACCTACCACGTCGTGGGTGAGAAGGTCGCGCCGAAGGACCTGGCCGACGGCTCGTTCAAGACCCTGGAGGGCGGCAAGCTCACCACCAAGGGCTCCGGCGAGTCGTACAAGGTGAACGACTCGGCGAACGTCGTCTGCGGCAACGTGCAGACGGCCAACGCCACGGTCTACATCGTCGACTCGGTGCTCATGCCGAAGATGTGACCCAGGGCGTCGACCGCGCGGGCCGCGTTCACCCGATCGGGGCGGATCTCGGAATCGACCAATCCGTCGGGCCGTCGGCCTCGGATCCCCCGCGTGAAGACAGAGCGAGGAGTGTTGCGCCGGGGCAGGCCCGGCGGCCCGCGCGGCGGCACCGACTGGTGGCGCGGGGCGGCGGGAGCCCTGAGCGGTGCCCTGGCCGGATGCGCCGCCCTCGCCGTCGCGGAGCTGCTGTCCGCGGCGGTACGGCGCGAGGCCGGACCGGTGGTGGCCGTCGGCGGCGCGGCGATCGACCGCACGCCCGCGGCCGTCAAGGACTGGGCGATCCGGCAGTTCGGCACGAACGACAAGCTCGTGCTGCAGGCGGGCATCGTCGCGGTGCTCGCCCTCCTGGCCGTCGCGCTGGGCCTGGTCGCGCTGCGCCACCGGGTGCTCGGTGCGGCGGGGGTTCTGCTCTTCGGCGCGATCGGCGCGCTGGCTGCGGTCACGCGCCCTGACTCCACGAGTCCCGTCGACGCGCTGCCGTCGCTGGTGGGCGGGGTCGCGGGGGCGGCCCTGCTGTACGTGCTGGCGGGGCGGTTGCGGGTGACGGCGGAGGCCGACGGGGCCGAGCCTGCCGACGCCGCCGGGTCCGCCGGGCACTCCGAGGAACCCCCGAGGGCCACATGGGACCGGCGTGGCTTCATCGTCGCCGCCACCGCGGCCGCGGCCGCGTCAGCCGGGGTCGGCGCCCTGGGCAGGTCGCTGAACGCCGCCGGCGGCAAGGACGCCGTCGCCTCGCGCGACCGGATCCGGCTGCCCGCCCCGGCCTCGGCCGCCCCCGCCGTGCCGCGCGGCGCCCAGGTCCGGGTGCCGGGCGTCAGCTCCTTCGTGACGTCCGCCGCGGACTTCTACCGGGTGGACACCGCGCTGGTGGTGCCCCGGGTGAACGCCGACTCCTGGCGGCTGAGGATCCACGGCAAGGGGGTCGGGCGGCCGACGACCGTGTCGTTCGCGGATCTGCTGCGCCGGGAGCTGATCGAGCGGGACATCACGCTGACCTGCGTGTCGAACGAGGTCGGCGGCCCTTATGTGGGCAACGCCCGCTGGATCGGCGTACGCCTGGCCGATCTCCTCGCGGAGTGCGGGGTCGAGCCGCCGGCCAAGGGCGGCCCCGCGGACCAGCTGGTGGCGCGGTCGGTGGACGGCATGACGCTCGGCACGCCGGTGGACGACGTGATGGACGGCCGCGACGCGATGCTCGCGCTCGGCATGAACGGCCGCCCGCTGCCCTTCGAGCACGGATTTCCCGTACGCATGCTGGTCCCGGGTCTGTACGGCTACGTCTCCGCCTGCAAGTGGATCGAGGACATCGAGCTGACGACGTTCGACGCCTACGACCCGTACTGGGTCCGCCGGGACTGGGCGCGCGAGGCGCCGGTCAAGACGCAGTCGCGGATCGACACCCCCAAGCCGTTCGCCCGGCCGAAGGCGGGCACGGTGATGGTCGCCGGGGTGGCGTGGGCACAGCACCGCGGCATCGACAAGGTCGAGGTGCGCGTGGACGACGGCCCCTGGCGGACGGCCGATCTGGCGGCGGAGGCCACCCGGGACACCTGGCGCCAGTGGTCCTTCCCGTGGAAGGCGACACCCGGCGGCCACACGCTCACCGTGCGGGCGACGGACCGCACGGGCGAGGTCCAGACCGAGAAGCGGACCCGCACGATCCCCGACGGGGCGAGCGGCCGGCATGCGGTGGTGGTCACCGTGGACTGACGGCCGCGCGCGGACGACCGCGCACCGATGCGACAGCGCACCAACACCCCCGAGACACGCACCCAGGAGAAAAGATGAACGCCTCGTCCTCGTCCCGCCGCTACCACCGCGCCGCCCTCGCCGTCACCGCGGCCGTGCTGCTCCCGCTGGCGCTGACCGCCTGCTCGGACGACAGCAAGGACAGCGAGTCGTCCGGCAAGTCCACGCCGTCGGCCGCCAAGGACACCGCGTCGAGCCCCTCCGACGACGCGGCCGCGATGTCGGAGCCGTTCGGCCCGGCCTGTGCGAGCGTCCCCAAGGACGGCAAGGGCAGCTTCGACGGCATGGCCAAGGACCCCGTGGCCACCGCCGCCTCGAACAACCCCGCACTGTCGACCCTCGTCACCGCCGTCAAGAAGGCAGGCCTGGTCGACACCCTCAACAACGCCAAGGACATCACCGTCTTCGCGCCCACCAACGACGCCTTCGCCAAGATCCCCAAGGCCGACCTCGACAAGGTCCTCAACGACAAGGCCCAGCTGACCAAGATCCTCACCTACCACGTCGTGGGCAAGAAGCTCGCGCCCAAGGACCTGGAGAGCGGCTCCTACGAGACGCTGGAGAAGTCCAAGCTGACGACGTCGGGTTCGGGCGAGTCGTACAAGGTGAACGACTCGGCCAAGGTGGTCTGCGGCAACGTGAAGACGGCCAACGCGAACGTCTACATCATCGACACGGTCCTGATGCCCAAGAGCTGATCCCCGGCGGACCGGAGCAGGGCCCCACCGGAGCGTTCCGGTGGGGCCCTGCGCTCGGCCCGTACGTGTCGGCCCATGCGTGTCAGCCCACGTGCGGTGACCAGTCCTGTTCCGCCGGGGGCTTGCCGTGCAGGTCGGGGACCTTCTTGAGCCAGGGCGGCCGGGCCGCCTCCGTGGCCGCGGCGCGCCTGGCGTCGGCTGCCGCGAGTTCGCCGCGCGTGGGGAAGTCCCTCGGCAGCCACGCCGCCGAGGCGCGGGCGCGCGTCAGCAGGTGGGAGACGTAGGCCTCGCGTACCTCGTCAGGGTTCGTGAAGCCCGGTTCGTCGGTCAGCCAGGCGTCGGGGACCAGGGCGACGATCTCGCGGAGCGCGGACTCCGTGACGAGGGGGGCCAGTTCGGAGTCGGCCGCCCGCGTGTCCGGGCCGTACCCGCCCAGGGCGTGGTGGCGGAAGTCGTACACCTTGTCGGGGGCCGACGCGCCCCAGCGGTGGTGGAAGACCAGGGCCGCGCCGTGGTCGATGAGCCACAGCTTCGGCGGGCGGGTGCCGAAGGTCGGCCAGATCATCAGGTTCGAGCTGTGCACCGTGCGGTCGACGTTGGCCGTCAGGGCGTCGAGCCAGACGACCTTGCCGGCCTCCAGCGGGTCGACGTCGATCGCCTCCGGGGTGAAGTCCACGGCGCCCGGCAGCAGGTCCATGCCGAGGTTGAGGCCCGCGCTGGCGCGCAGCAGGTCCTGGACCTCCTGGTGCGGCTCGTCGGCCGCGACCGCCGGGTCGAAGTGCACGAGGACCAGCTCGGGGAAGCGCAGGCCGAGGTGGCGCGCGAGTTCACCGACGACGATCTCGGCCACCAGCGCCTTGCGGCCCTGTGCGGAGCCGGTGAACTTCACGACGTACGTACCGAGATCGTCGGCCTCGACGACACCGGGCACGGAACCGCCGGCCCTCAGCGGTTCGATGTAGCGGGTCGCGACGACCTGCCTCAAGCCTTTCAAAGGCCCTGCTCCCCACATCTCTTCGGTATCACGGCAAGCTCGGGTTCCCACCTCTTGCTTCCTGCCGTCGGCACGAAGTGAGCATAGTAACCAGGCGTCACCGGACCTCAGAAGGCGATGCGGACCTTGAGGGCCGTGCGGTCGGCCATGGCGCGGTAGCCGTCCGGGACGCCGTCGAGGTCCACGGTGCGGTCGAAGACGCGGCCGGGGTCGATGGCGCCCGAGAGGACGTCGGGCAGCAGTTCGGGGATGTAGGCGCGGGCGGGGGCGACACCGCCGGCCAGCGCGACGTTCCGGTCGAACATCCGGGAGATGTCCACCCCGGCGGAGCCGCCGTGCGGCACGCCGACGTAGCCGACCGCGCCGCCGTCACGGGTGACGGAGATCGCGGTGCGCATCGACTCCTCGGTGCCGACGGCCTCCAGGACGGCGTGCGCGCCCCGGCCGCCCGTCAGCTCCCGCACCGCCTCGACGGCGGCCTCGCCGCGCTCGGCGACCACGTCCGTGGCACCGAAGTCACGGGCGATCGCGGTGCGCTCCGCGTGGCGGCCGAGCGCGATGATCCGCTCGGCGCCCAGGCGCCGCGCGGCGAGCACGCCGCAGAGGCCGACCGCGCCGTCGCCGACCACGGCGACCGTGGCGCCCGGCCGGACGCGGGCGGCCACCGCGGCGTGGTGGCCGGTGCTCATCACGTCCGAGAGGGCGAGCAGGCCGGGCAGCAGCTTCTCCTCGCCCGCCGCCTCCTTCGGCAGTTTCACCAGGGTGCCGTCGGCCCACGGAACCCGGACGGCCTCGCCCTGGCCGCCGTCCGAGCCGACCTCGCCCCAGAAGCCGCCCTCGGGGCACGAGGTGTGCAGGCCCTCGCGGCAGAAGTCGCAGGTGCCGTCCGACCAGACGAAGGGGGCGACCACGAAGTCGCCGGGGGCGAAGCCGGTCACCTCGGCGCCGGCCTCCTCGACGATGCCCAGGAACTCGTGCCCGATGCGCTGCCCCGCGACCCGCGAGGCCACGCCCCGGTACGCCCACAGGTCGCTGCCGCAGATGCACGCGTTCACGACGCGCACCACGGCGTCGGTCGGCCGCTGGACCGTCGGATCGGGCACCTCCTCGATCCGGATGTCGTCGGGGCCGTGGATCACGGTGGCGCGCACGGAACACTCCTGGCATTGCGGGGAAAGCTGGACTCGGGAGCCAGCATCACCGTACGCGTGTTCGCGTGTCCAGCTACATCTTCTACAGCCCCCTTTTAAGCTGAGCTCATGCTCGACGTCCGACGGCTCGTCCTCCTGCGCGACCTGGCCGCCCACGGGACCGTGACCGCCGTGGCGGAGCTCCACGGCGTCACCCCCTCCGCCGTCTCCCAGCAGCTGCGCCTGCTGGAGGACGAGACGCGGAGCCGGCTCTTCGAACGGACCGGCCGCTCCCTTCACCTCACCGAGGCGGGGCGTCAGCTGGCCGAGGACACCGAGCAGGTGCTCGCGGCTCTCGAACGGGCCCGGAACCGCCTGCGCACCGGTACCGGAGAGCCGGCCGGGCCCCTCCACCTCGCCTGCTTCCCCAGCGCCCTGGGACCCGTCGCGGCTCCCCTCGGCGAGGCCCTGGAAAGCGCGCACGCGCACCTGCGGCTGCACATCACCGAGGCCGAACCCGAGCTCGCCGTACGGCTGCTGCTCCAGCGCCGCGTGGACGTCGCGCTGCTCTACCGGTACGCGAACCTCGCCACGCCCCCGCACCCCGGTGTCGAGACCCACGTCCTGCGCGGCGATCCCCTGGTCGCGGTCCTGCCGAGGGACCATCCGGCGGCCGGCCCCGCGGAGTCCCCGGTCGACCTGCGCGAGCTCGCGGACACCTCGTGGGTCACCGCCCCGCCGCAGACCGCCTGCGGGGACGCCGTCCTCCAGGCCTGCCGGTCGGCCGGTTTCACTCCGCGGGTGCGGCACACCTGCACCGACTTCTCCGCCATGGCCGCCCTCGCCGCCTGCGGTGGCCACGCCGCCCTCGTCCCGCGCATGGCCACGGCCCACCTCCCGCCGGCGCTGATCGCGCGACCGGTGGCGGACCACACCCTCACCCGCACGATCGAGGCCGCCGTCCGCCACGGCACGGCCCACGAATCCGCGGTCGCGGCCTGCCTCGACGCGCTGCGCGACCTCCCCTGACCCGGGGTCGGCTCCGCGACCGCACGCGGGCGGGCACTTCTTACGGACCCATGACGGACACCCGCCGGAGCACCGGAACCGGGAGGGGGCGGACCTAGCCTGACCGGCATGCGCGTACTTGTCACCGGCGGTGCCGGATTCATCGGATCGCACGTCGCCGACGCCCTCGTCGAGCGCGGGCACGAGGTGGTGGTCCTGGACGCCCTGCTGCCCTCCGCGCACGCCCGGCCGCCGAAGCCGCCCGAGGGGCGGGAGTGGATCGTCGCGGACGTCCGGGACCGGGACGCGGTGGCGGGAGCGCTGCGCGGCGTGGACGCGGTCTGCCACCAGGCGGCGATGGTCGGGCTCGGCAAGGACTTCGCCGACGCGCCCGCGTACGTCGGCTGCAACGATCTCGGCACGGCGGTGCTGCTGGCCGCGATGGCCGAGGCCGGGGTGCGGCGTCTCGCGCTCGCCGGATCGATGGTGGTGTACGGGGAGGGGCGGTACGCGTGTCCCCGTCACGGAGTCGTACGGCCGGGCCCGCGGGCCGCGGCCGATCTCGACGCCGGCCGGTTCGAGCCGCTGTGCCCCGCGTGCGGATCGGAGTTGCGGCCCGGCCTGGTGGGCGAGGACGCGCCGGTCGATCCGCGCAACGTCTACGCCACGACCAAGCTCGCCCAGGAGCACCTGGCCGCGTCGTGGGCACGGGCCACCGACGGCAGCGCGGTGTCCCTGCGCTATCACAACGTGTACGGGCCCGGCATGCCGCGCGACACCCCCTACGCGGGGGTGGCCTCGTTCTTCCGCTCCGCGCTCGAACGCGGCGAGGCCCCGCGCGTCTTCGAGGACGGCTGCCAGCGGCGGGACTTCGTGCATGTACGGGACGTGGCCGCGGCCAACGCGGTCGCTCTGGAGGCGGTCCGTGAACAGAGCGCGGGCACGTGCGCGGCGTACAACACGGGCAGCGGCGAACCGCACACCGTCGGGGAGATGGCGCGGGAACTGGCCCGTGCCTTCGGCGGACCGGACCCCGTGGTGACCGGGGAGTACCGGCTGGGTGACGTACGGCATGTGACGGCGGACTCGGGGCGGCTCCGGGCGGAGCTGGGGTGGCGGCCCGGGGTCGGATTCGCCGAGGGGATGGCCGAGTTCGCCGAGGCTCCGCTTCGGGGGTGACGCGGGGTCCGGCCTCACGTCCGGGCCGAGGGCAGGGTGACCTCGAAGCAGCAGCCGCCGTCCACGTTGCGGACGGCGGCCCAGCCCTGATGCGCCTCGACGATGCCGCGCACGATCGCCAGGCCGAGGCCCGCGCCCGCGGGCGGGGTGCGGGCGTGGCTGCCGCGCCAGCCGGTGTCGAAGACGCGGCCCAGGTCGTCCTCGGGGATCCCGCCGCACCCGTCGGTGACGGACAGGACGACGCCGTCCGGTGAACGCTGCGCGGCCACGGCGACGGTGCCGTCGGCGGGCGTGCGGCGGATCGCGTTGATCAGGAGGTTGCCCAGGACCCGGCTCATCTCCTTGCCGTCGACCTCGACGGGCACCGCCTCCACGCTGTCGCCGACGAGGTGTACGCCGTGTTCGCGGGCGAGCGGGTCCACACCCGCGAGGGCGTCGCCGACCAGGTCGTAGACGGAGATGCGGGACGGCGAGAGGGCCAGCGCGCCGGCGTGGATGCGGGAGAGTTCGAAGAGGTCCCCGACCATGGAGTTGAGCCGTTCGACCTCGGTGCGGATCTGCCGCAGATAGCGGTCCGGCTCGGCGGCCATGCCGTCCTCCAGCGCCTCCGACATGGCGCGCAGGCCGGCGAGCGGGGTGCGCAGGTCGTGCGAGATCCAGGCGACCAGTTCACGACGGGAGCTCTCCAGGGCCCGCTCCCGCTCGCGGGACTCGGCGAGTTTGGCGCTGGTGGCCTCCAGCTCCCTGGTGAGTTCGGCCAGTTCCGCGCTGACGGGTTCGGGCGGGGCGGCGAAGATGCCGCCGTCGCCGAACGTGCGGGCCGCCAGGGTGAGGGCCCTGCTGCGGGCGACCACCCAGCGCCCGAGCAGCAGCGCGGTGGCGAGCGACACCACGGCGGCCATGGCGACCACGATGGTGACGACGGTCAGGTCGTGCGGGGACAGGAACATCTCCCAGGCCACGGAGAGGGTCCCCGCGAGCATGGCGAGGACCGCCACGGCGGCGACGACGGTCAGCGTCACCACCAGCGAACGGTGCCGCAGCAGGCGCAGGGCCAGCGCGCCGAGCAGCCCGGCGGCCGCGGCCCCCAGGAAGGCGAACAGGGCGATGAGGAGGATGTCCTGCACGGGGGTCAGCCTTCGGCTCGCGACGGTCGGGGGTGGCTCGGGAGCGGGTCGTCCGCGGCGTCGAGGCGGTAGCCAACGCCCCAGACGGTCTGGATCAGCGAGGGCCTCGCCGGGTCGTCCTCGACCTTGCCGCGCAGCCGACGGATGTGGACCGTGACGGTCGACAGGTCGCCGAACTCCCAGCCCCACACGTCGCGCATCAGTTCCTCGCGGGCGAACGCCCGGCCGGGGTGCCGCAGCAGGAAGGCGAGGAGGTCGAACTCGCGCACGGTCAGGGCGAGTTCGACGCCATTCTTGGAGGCGCGCCGGGCCGTCTCGTCCACGGCGATGCCCGCGGCCCGAAGCGGCGCCACCGGGCCGCGGGGCGCCGCCGCGCGGCTGCGCCGCAGCACGGACTCCACCCGCAGCACCAGTTCGCGGGGGCTGAACGGCTTGGTGACGTAGTCGTCGGCCCCTATCTCCAGGCCGAGGATGCGGTCGTCCTCGTCACCACGGGCGGTGAGCATGATGACCGGCACCGGGCGCTCGGCGCGCAGCCGGCGGCACACCTCGAGACCGTCCATGCCGGGCAGCATCAGGTCGAGGACGACGAGATCCGGCCGGCGGGCCGCCGCGCACGCCAGCGCGGCGGGGCCGTCCTCGGCGCGGTCGACGGCGTGGCCCGCGCGTTCGAGGTAGCCCGCGACGACTTCGGCGACGGTCGGGTCGTCGTCCACGACGAGCACCCGGAGGGTGTCGTGGTGGCGCTCCTGCGGTGGTGGCTGCATACCGCCAGCGTCGCACCTGCCGCGCGGCGGGCGGACGTGACGGCGGCCCCGGGACCCCGACGTCCCCGTTTCGTAAGGACCGCACGCCCGATATGCCCGTTTCTGCTTCGTAGGGTGAGCGGCATGCCCCTCTCCCCCTCAGCGGACTCCGACGCGAACGGCGCGCGCGCCGTTCGCGTCGATGTCGTCCTGCCCTGCCTCGACGAGGCCGCCGCGCTGCCCTGGGTCCTGGAACGCGTGCCCCGGGGCTGGCGGGCCCTCGTCGTCGACAACGGCTCCACCGACGGCTCGCCGGACATCGCACGCTCCCTGGGCGCCACCGTGGTGCACGAGCCGCGGCGCGGCTTCGGGGCCGCGTGCCACGCCGGCCTGACGGCCTCCGACGCGGACATCGTGTGCTTCTGCGACTGCGACGCCTCACTCGATCCCGGACTGCTGCGCCCCTTCGTACGCGACGTGGCGGGCGACACCGCCGACCTGGTCCTCGGGCGGCGCCGCCCGA
>NZ_LIRJ01000311.1 GCF_001419745.1 Streptomyces silaceus
GGTGGTTCGGGGTGACGGCCCCCGGGCCGTCACCCCGAACCACCAGGAGCTGATCGTGATCACCATGCCCGCCCGCAAACCGGGACGCAGCGCCGCGGCCACCCGCCGCACCCCCCTGCTGCTCGACCGCACGGGCATCAAGCGCCGCCTCGCCGACGACACGTACGACGTGCTCGTCATCGGCGGCGGCGTCACCGGGGCGTACGCCGTCCTGGACGCCGCGTCGCGTGGACTGCGCGCCGCCCTCGTCGAGAAGGACGACTTCGCCTCCGGCACCTCCTCCAAGTCCTCGAAGATGGTCCACGGCGGCCTGCGCTACATCGAGCAGGGCAACGTCAACCTCGTGCGCCACTCGCTCCTGGAGCGCCACCGCTTCCGCAAGAACGCGCCGCACCTCGTGCACCGGCTGCCGTTCCTCTTCCCGATCCTGGAGAAGGAGGGCGTCTTCGACCCGCGCCTGGCCAAGGGCTTCGAAGGGCTCCTGTGGACGTACGACCTCGTGGGCGGCTGGCGGATAGGCAAGCTGCACCAGCGCCTGACCGTCCCCGAGGTCCTCTCGCACGCGCCGACGCTGCGGGCCGACCACCTCAAGGGCGGCCTGATGTACTTCGACGCCCGCACCGACGACGCCCGGCTCGTCCTCACCATCGTCCGCACCGCCGCCGCCCTCGGCGCCACCGTGCTCAACGGCGCCACGGTGGGGGGCCTGCTCACCCAGGGCGGCCGGGTCGGCGGCGCCCGCGCCACGGTCGACGGCGACACCATCGACATCCGCGCCCGCGCCGTCGTCAACGCCACCGGCGTGTGGACCGACCAGGTCGACGCCATGGCCGACGACGGACACCGGCCGCAGGTGCGGCCCGCCAAGGGCGTGCACATCGTCGTGCCGTGGGACAAGGTCCGCATCGACTGCACCGTCACCGTGCCCATCCCCGGCCGGGCCCGCCGCGCCACCTGCACCCGCTGGGGCAACAGCGTCGTCCTCGGCACCACCGACGAGGACTACCAGGGCTCCGCCGACGACGTGCACTGCACCCGGCAGGAGATGGAGTTCCTCCTGGAGGGCGCCAACACCGCCTTCGAGGGCAAGCTCACCCCCGACGACGTGGTCGGCTCCATCGGCGGGCTGCGCCCCCTGGTCGGCGGCAAGGAGGGCGCGACCCTCGACATGCGCCGCGACCACCACATCACCGTCGGCGCGGGCGGCATGGTCACCGTCACCGGCGGCAAGCTCACCACCAGCCGGCACATGGGCGAACTCGTCGTCGACAAGGTCATGACCGTCCTCGGCCGCAAGGCCAGGAGCCGCACCAGCACGCTGCCGCTGCTCGGCGGCGCGGGGTACGACTCCGAGGCGGTCGCCGCGTCCGGCGGGCTCGCCGCCCACCTCGGCGAACGCTTCGGCACCGAGGCCCGGTTCATCGGCGACCTCATCGCCGACGACCCCTCCCTGGCCGCGCCCGTCGTCGAGGGACTGCCCTACACCCGCGCCGAGGTCGTCTACGCGGCCCGCGCCGAACTCGCCCGCTCCGTCGACGACGTCCTCTCCCGCCGCACCCGCGCCCGCCTCTTCGCCCGCGACGCGTCGGCCGAGGCCGCCCCCGTCGTCGGCGAACTGCTCGCGCGGGAACTGAACCTCACCCAGGCCGAGACGGACCGCTCCGTCGCCGACTACCTCGCCTCCGTCGCCCACGAAAAGTCCGTACTCCTCGAAGGAGCCGCAGCATGATCAGCCGTCAGACCATCACCCACCCCTTCAACCGCGGGAACTACACCGTCGGCGCCCCCAGCCAGGCCACATGGGCCCGCACCACCCCCATCGGCGACGGTGAGGCCGCCCTGCAGACCGACCCCGTCGACGTACCCGAACAGGTCGTCGACGCCCTGCGCGCCGCCGCCCGCGCCGTGCACGTCGAGCGCGAGGAGGTCGTCACCCGCACCCGCGACTGGTGGGCCGGCTCGATGATCGGCGAGACCGAGGGCCGCCCCGCGACCCCGCACGCCGTCGTCGTCGAGGCCGCCGACGCCGACCAGGTCGCCGCCGTCCTCAGGATCTGCCACGCCGCGGGCATACCCGTCACGCCCTCCGCCGGACGCTCCAACGTGACCGGCGCGGCCCTGCCCGTCTTCGGCGGCGTCGTCCTGGACGTCTGCGGCCTCGACCGGATCACGGGCTTCGACGCCGAGTCGAACATCGTCGACGTCCAGGCGGGCATGTTCGGCGACCTCTTCGAGAAGCAGCTCCAGGAGGAGTACGGCGTCACCACCGGGCACTGGCCCTCCGCCTTCGCCGTCTCCACCGTCGGCGGCTGGATCGCCTGCCGCGGCGCCGGCCAGCTCTCCACCCGCTACGGCAAGATCGAGGACATGGTCGTCGGCGTCGACGTCGTCCACGCCGACGGCACCCGCGCCACCTACGGCGACTACGCCCGCGCCGCCGTCGGCCCCGACCTGCGCCAGCTCTTCGTCGGCTCCGAGGGCACCCTCGGCGTCATCGTCTCCGCCCGCCTGCGCGTCCACCCGCTGCCCGCCCACGCCGACGCCGTCGCCTACGGCTTCGCGACCTTCGCCGAGGGCCTCGACGTCTGCCGCGAGATCATGCAGCGCGGCGCCACACCGGCCGTCCTGCGCCTGTACGACGCCCTGGAGTCGGGCACCCACTTCGGGCACCCCGACACCAACCTCCTGCTGATCGCCGACGAGGGCGACCCGGCCATCGTCGATGCCTCGCTCAAGGTCGCCGCCGAGGTGTGCGCCGCCCGCGGCACCGAACTCGACGGCAAGGCCGTCTTCGAGCGCTGGCTCGACGAGCGGATGCTGGTCGGCAAGTCGTCCGACGGCTTCACGCCGGGACCCGGCTTCGTCGCCGACACCCTGGAGATGGCCGCCGCCTGGGCCGACCTGCCCGTCATCTACGACGAGGTGGTCGCCGCCATCCAGTCGGTGCCCGGCACCCTCGCCGCCTCCGCCCACCAGTCGCACGCCTACACCGACGGCGCCTGCGTCTACTTCTCGCTGCGCGGCGACGTCGCGCCCGGGACACGCCGCGACTGGTACCGGGCCGTCTGGGACGCCGCCAACGCCGTGCTCATCAAGCACCGCGCGGCGCTCAGCCACCACCACGGCTGCGGCCTGCTCCGCGGCCCCTACCTGGAGGAATCCCTCGGCGCCGGCTTCGCGACCTTCGTGGCGGTGAAGAACGCCCTGGACCCGGCGGGCATCCTCAACCCTGGCAAGCTGGGCCTCCCCAGCCGCTTCGGCACCGCCCCGCTGAGCCGCGCGGCCACGTCACGAGCCTAGGCAGCCCATGAACTCCTCCCTCCGCTCCCGGCCGCTCGACGCCCGGCTCGCCACGGCCTTCGCCGAGGTGCCGGTCGTCGCGTCCATCGTCGGCTCCCAGCCGCTGCGGCAGTTCCTCACCGCCCCGGCGAAGGTGTGCATCCTCGCGTCCTTCGCCGTCGGGCAGCTGCCCCAGGTCGTCCCGGCGCTGCGCAAGGCCGGCAAGACCGTGTTCGTGAACGTCGACTCCAGCCCCGGCCTCGCGCAGGACCGCGGCGCCCTCGACTTCATCAAGGACATGGGCGCGAGCGGGGTGGTGAGCACCCGGCTCGCCCTCATCGAGAAGGGCCGGCCGCTCGGGCTGCTCACCGCGCAGAAGGTCTTCGTCACCGACCGCTCCAATCTGCGCAGGAGCATGGACGCCATCTCCCGCGGCATGCCCGACCTGGTCGAGGTCATGCCCGCCCCCATCGTGGCGCGCATGACCCCCCAGGCGCGCCGCGCCATGTCGCCGACGGTCGCCGCCGGCTTCGTGGAGACCCCCGCGGACGTGGCCGCCGCACTGGCCCTCGGGTCGGTCGCGGCGGCCACGTCCGACCACCGCCTGTGGCATCTGCGCCGCGACGCGCTGCCGCGCCCCGCGGCCCCGGGAAAGCCCGCAGAACAGGCCCCTGACCTGGCCGAGAAGGCCCCGGACCTGCCCGCACAGGCCCCAGAACAACAGGAGTAGAACCACCGTGAGTTACGTCGTCGTGGCCCGCTACCGCACCCTGCCGGACCAGGAGCGGACCGTCCTCGCACTGCTCGACACCATGGCCGAGGCCTCCCGCGCGGAGCCCGGCTGCCGTCAGTACCGCGTCCACCAGGGCACCGAGGACCCGCGCGCCGTCCTGCTCTACGAGGAGTACGGCACCGAGGCGGACTTCACCGCGCACTGCGCCTCCGCCCACTTCCAGGACATCGTGCTCGCCAGGATCGTCCCGCTCCTGGAGACCCGGGACGTGCTGCGCTGCGCTCCCCGCGAGGACGTGGGCGCATGAGGATCACCGCCGCCGTCCTGCGCGACGCCGTACGGGAGCGCCCCTACGGGGAGAGCCGGCCCGTGGCCGTCGAGGAGCTCGAACTCGGCGCGCCCCGCGAGGGCGAGCTCCTGGTCCGTGTCGCCGCCGCGAGCCTGTGCCACTCCGACCTCTCCGTCGTCAACGGCGACCGGGTCCGGCCGCTGCCCATGGCGCTCGGGCACGAGGCCGTCGGCGTCGTCGAGGAGACCGGGCCGGGCGTCCACCGCGTGGCGCCCGGCGACCATGTGGCGCTGGTCTTCGTGCCCAGCTGCGGCTTCTGCCCGCGCTGCGCCGAGGGCCGCCCCGCCCTGTGCGACCGCGCCGCCGCGGCCAACGGCTCCGGCGGGCTGCTGCACGGCCCCTCCCTCCTGAGGGACTCCGCCGGGCACACCGTCCACCACCAGCTGGGCGTCTCGGCGTTCTCCTCGCACGCCGTCGTCGCCCAGGAGTCGGTGGTGCCGATCCCGAAGGACGTGCCGTTCACGGTCGCCTCGATGTTCGGGTGCGCGGTGCTGACCGGCGCGGGTGCCGTCATCAACACCGCGGCGCTGCGCCCGGGACAGTCCGTGGTCGTGCAGGGGCTCGGCGGCGTCGGCCTGTCCGCCGTGCTGGGCGCCCGCGCCGCCGGGGCGTACCCGATCGTCGCCGTCGACCCGGTCGCGGACAAGCGCGCGCTGGCCCTGCGCCTGGGCGCCACGCACGCCTACGCGCCGGACGAGGCGCCCACCGCCGTCCGCGACCTGACCGGCGGCGGCGCCGAGGTGGCCGTCGAGGCCGTGGGCAGCCCCGCGGTGATGGCCGCCTGCCTGGCGGTCGTCGCGCGCGGGGGCCGGGTCGTCTCGGTCGGCCTGCCCGGACCCGACCGCGTCCTGGACGTGCCCGCGCTCGCCTTCGCGGGGGAGGGGAAGTCCCTGATCGGCTCGTACATGGGCGACGCGGTGCCGCGCCGCGACATCCCCCGCTTCCTCGACCTGTGGCGTGCCGGCCTGATGCCGGTCGAGGAGATGCACACTGGCACGATCGCCCTGTCCGGGATCAACGAGGCCATGGAGGAACTGGCCTCGGGCCGGGCGATCCGCCAGGTCGTCGACACCTCGGGGATGTTGAGCCCGGTGTGAGGCGCGGGCGCGGCGACCGGACCAGGCCACGGTTCGGTCGCCTGTGCGAAGGGCGGTAGCGTCTTCGCCGTGGGTACGGACATTCACGGCGGAATCGAGTTCCGCCACCCCTCGGCGGGCACCGACTTCTACGACGGCGAGCCCTGGGTCGCGGCCATGGACCTGTGGCCGCTGTACGACGAGGTCGACTACGCGGCGTTCGGCTGCCTGTTCGGCGTGCGCAACGACGCGGGCTACCGGCCCCTTGCGGCCGGCCGGGGTCTGCCGGACGACCTGTCCGGGCGGCTGCGCGACGGGCTGGCGTCCTGGGTGGCGGACGGGGAGCTGGGCGATGCCACGTGGGTGAGCTGGACGGAGCTGGCGGGGCTCGACCCGGACGCCGGACCGGACCGCTATGTGGGGCGCCTGTCGTGGCAGCACAAGTCGAGCCCGTACCTCTGGCACCGGCGGATGCTGCCCGCGCGGTGGCCCGACGAGGTGGTGGAGACGGTCGGCCCGCCACCGGCCGGGCTCGACACCGCGCGCGGCGAACTGGAGTGGGCCGTGGGGGACCTGACGTGCCGCTACGAGCCGCTGACGGCCGGGTCGATCCTGGGTCCCGGCACCCACTGGCCGCATGTGTTCGCCGTGATGAAGGCGCTGGCGGGCCGGTTCGGCGACGACGGGGTGCGGCTCGTGGTGGCGTTCGACTGACGCGGCGTACGGGGGAGTCGGGAGGCGTCGGGGGAGGGGCGCGGGTCAGAGGGAGCCGGGCACCACGAACAGCGCCCAGGTCACGAGCGGCCCGGCCACGGCGATCCCGAGGCCCCACGCCATGAGGCGGCGGAAGACGTAGTCCCGTTTCTCCTCCGGAGTGTTCGCGGTCACCAGCGCCCCGCTGGTGGAGAACGGCGAGGAGTCCACCACGGACGACGAGACGGCCAGCGCGGTGATCATTCCCACGGCCGCGACCTGGCCGTCCAGCAGGAATGGCACCGCCAGCGGGATCAGCGCGCCGAGCATCCCCGTGGTGGAGGCGAAGGCGGACGCGACGGCGCCGATGAGGCAGATCAGCAGGGCGCCGAGGAGGGGTGCCTGGAGGGACGCGACCTGCTTGCCGAGGTGGTCGATGGTGCCCAGGCGCTCCATCTGGCTCACATACGTGACGATCCCGCAGACCAGCAGCACGGTCGACCACGCGCACCGGTCGACCGCGCCCTTGGCCGACGCCGGCGAGACCAGGGAGAGCACGACGGTGACGGTGAGCGCCATCAGGCCCACGTCGAGGTCGAAGAAGAGCGCTCCGACGACAAGACCGACCAGGCCGAGGAGGGTGAGCGCGCGGGGGCCGTCGAGGCGGAGGGGACCGGGTGGTGCCGCCGTGGGCGTGGGAGCGGTGGCGGTGAGGGTGGGCGCTGTGGGCGTGGCAGCGGTGTCGGGCGGGGTCCGGCCGCTGGGCGGTGCGGCGCTCTTCGGGTGGGCGACGGCCGTGCCGTCGGCGCTCCCGTGTGTCTGCGCGCGTTGCCCGAGCAACTGCCTGCCGCCGAAGGCGACGAAGGCGAGGGCGCAGAGGGCGGCGTTGAAGAGGAACGAGGCGGTGAACAGCAGCGCCGGGTTGCCGGGCAGGTCGTTGCGCTCGATGACGCCGTTGGTGATGCTGCCGAAGACGCCGATCGGCGAGAAGCCCCCCGCGCTCGCGCCGTTGGCGATGAACAGGCCCATGAGCACGGGGTTCATGCCGTGCGCCACGGCGAAACCGAGGCCGATCGGGGCGATGATCCCGACCGCGGCGGGGGTGACCGCGCCGACCGCGGTGAGCAGTGCGGTGACGAGGAACATCACCCAGGGGATGAGGGCGATCCGGCCGCGTACGGCCTTGACGGCGGCGTCGACGAGCCAGTCGACGGTGCCGTTGTTCTTCGCCATGGCGAACAGCATCGTCACGCCGACCAGGACGACGAACAGATCACCGGGGAACCCGGAGAAGAGGTCGTCCGCCGACTCGTGCGCGACCGTGGAGCCGACGACGAAGGCGGCCACGATGGCCAGTGCGCCCAGATGGACGGAGGTGAAGGTGGCGACGGTGAAGATCAGTAACAGGGCGAGGACGGAGATGAGTTGATCGGACACGAGGGCTCCCTTGCGGTCGGCCGGAGGCCATGTCGCGGTGTGCCGTGGTGTGTGGCGTGGGGGTGCGCGCGGCACCGGAGGGAGCGCGGTGCGAGGCGGCGCACGGCGTCCGCCCCCGGGGCGCGAGGGCCCAGGGGTGACGGAGTTATTCCGTAAGGCGGAATGCGGCTTTCGCAAAGGGGAGTATTGGGGCGCCGATTCGCAGGCGTCAAGAGGGGTGACGGATTCCCTCGGAGAGGTCCGGGCCGTCGGTGGGTGCGGGGCGTCCGGCGTCCGTGCCCGCGCCCGTGGCGCCCGCCTTGTCCGGGCGCGGGTGCCCCAGTGCGGCGCTGACCTGCCGTGCCGTCTCACTCACCAGCACGCCGTGCGCGGCGCTCGCCTCCGGAGTCATGCGGCTCGTCGGCATGTTGACGCTGATGCTGGCGATCGGCAGCCCTGCCCCGTCGAGGACCGGCGCCGCGACGGCGGACACGTCGGTGCGCCACTCGCCGCCGTTCGTCGCGTACCCCCGCTCCCGGATCAGCGTCAGCTCGGCGAGCAGCCGCTCCCGCTCGGTGATGGTGGTTTCGGTGAACTCCTCCAGGCCGCCCGCCATGTGACGCTCGATCACCTCCGCCGGGCTGGACGCCAGCACGGCCTTGCCGTTCGCCGACGCGTGGATGGGCAGCTGCGTGCCGAGGGCAAGAATGATCCGCACCGGCTTGGACGTCTCCAGGCGCTCGATGAGCACCACCTTGTCGCCGTTCGGCACAGTCAGGTGGACCGTCTCGTCCGTGCGCCGCCGCAGCTCCTCCATCAGCGGCACGGCCACGTCGCGCAGCCCCAGCTCGCCGGTGGCACGCCGTCCGACCTGCAGGGCCTTGGTGGTCAGGACCCAGCGGGTGACCTCGCCGCCGGCCGGGCGGATCCAGCCCGCCGTGTGCAGCGTCCGCAGGGCGCGCTGGGCGGAACTCTTCGGCAGGTCCAGGGTGCGGGCCAGGTCGGCGACGCCGATCGGCTGCCGCGCCGAGACCTCTTCCAGTACGCGAAGTGCGTTGAGGACGCTCTGCATCCGTTGACTCCCCCTGCGCTCGGCTCCTATGCTCCGCGTGCCACCTTATGACACACCGTGCCACAATGCGGCACGCTTCACAAGGGAGTTGGCCACAGTGACCCCTCGCACAGGGCGGCATTTCTTACAGATCCCCGGTCCCACCAACGTCCCCGACCAGGTCCTCCGCGCCATCTCCGCGCCGACGATCGACCACCGCGGCCCCGAATTCGCCGCGTTCACCCACGAGTTGCTCGCCTCTCTCCGGCCCGTCTTCGGCACCACCGGACCCGTCGTGATCTTCCCCGGATCCGGCACGGGCGCCTGGGAGGCGGCGCTGGCCAACACGCTCGGCACCGGCGACCGGGTGCTGTGCGTGGAGACCGGCCACTTCGCCACGCTCTGGCAGCGCATGGCCGCCGACCTCGGCCTGTACGTCGACTTCATCCCCGGCGACTGGCGCCACGGCGCCTCGCCCGAGGCCATCGCCGAACGGCTCGCCGCCGACACCGTCCGTACGATCAAGGCCGTCTGCGTCGTGCACAACGAGACGTCCACCGGCGTCACCAGCAGGATCGCCGAGATCCGGCGGGCGATCGACGCGACCGGGCACCCCGCCCTGTTCCTCGTCGACACCATCTCCTCGCTCGGCTCCATCGACTACCGCCACGACGAGTGGGGCGTCGACGTCACGGTCGCCGGATCGCAGAAGGGCCTGATGCTCCCACCGGGACTCGCCTTCAACGCGGTCAGCGAGAAGGCGCTCGCCGCCTCCCGCACCCCGCGCCTGCGCAGGTCCTACTGGGACTGGCGCCCCGTCATCGAGGCCAACCGGCGCGGCTACTTCCCGTACACCCCCGCCACCAACCTCCTCTACGGTCTCGCCGAGGCGCTCCGGATGCTGGCGGACGAAGGGCTCCCCGAGGTCTTCGCCCGCCACGACCGGCACGCCGAGGCGACCCGAACCGCCGTACGCGGCTGGGGACTTGACGTGCTGTGCGCCGACGAGCGCGAGCACTCCTCGTCCCTGACCGCCGTTCTCGTGCCCGAGGGCCAGGACGCCGACAAGGTCCGCGAGATCATCCTGGAGCGCTTCGACATGTCCCTGGGCGCGGGCCTCGGCAAGCTGGCGGGACGGGTCTTCCGCATCGGCCACCTCGGCCACTTCAACGACCTCGCGCTCGCGGGCACCCTGGCCGGCGTACAGATGGGTCTCCAACTGGCAGGCGTACGCATCGATCCGACAGGTCTCGCCGCCGCCCTCGACGTCCTGCGAGAGCCCCATGGGTGAGGCTGCCGGGGACGAGGCCCGCGAAGAGGACTCCCGCGGGCTGCTGCGCAGGCTCACCGACGACCTCGACGGCGAGGTCCGCTTCGACGACTACACCCGGCACCTGTTCGCCCGCGACGCCGGCATGTACGCCATCACCCCGCTGGGGGTGGCCTTCCCCCGGCACGCCGACGACGTCGCCGCCGCCGTGGCCGCCGCCGCGGCCCACCGGGTCCCCGTCGTGCCGCGCGGCGCGGGTACCAGCCTCGCGGGCCAGACCGTAGGACCCGGTCTGGTCCTCGACCTGTCGCGCCACATGAACCGCGTCGTGGAACTCGACCCGGGCAGTGGCACGGCCCTGGTGGAGGCGGGGGTCGTCCAGGACCAGCTGAACCGTGCCGCGGCGCCCTGGCAGCTGATGTTCGGCCCGGACACCTCGACCAGCAACCGCGCGACCATCGGCGGGATGATCGGCAACAACTCGGCGGGCAGCGGCTCGGTGCGCTACGGCATGACCATCGACCACGTCCGCGAGCTCGACGTGGTCCTCTCCGACGCCAGCCGCACCCGCCTCGGCCCGGTCGACGGCACCGAACGGGCCCACCGGGCACAGCGCATCACCTTGGAGGGCGCCCTCTACCGCGAACTGCCCGAGATCGTCAGGGCCAACGCGGCCGCGATCGGCGAGGGCTTCCCCGACCACTGGCGGCGCGCCGGCGGCTACCGCCTCGACCGGCTGGCCCGCGAGGACACCCTCTTCGACCTGGCCAAGTTCGTCGTCGGCTCGGAGGGCACGCTGGCCGTGGCGACCACGGCACTGGTCGACCTGGTGCGCAAACCGGCCCGCACGGTCATCGCCGTCGGCCACTTCGCGTCCGTGGCGAACGCCATCGCGGCGACGGAGGACGCCCTCGCCTGCGACCCGTCCGCCGTCGAGCTGATGGACCGCACGATCCTCGATCTGTCCCGCCGCAAGATCGAGTACGCGGCGCTCGGCGACCTCCTGACCGGCAGTCCCGAAGCCCTGCTCTTCGTCTCCTTCACCGGCGACGAGGAGGCCGAACTCGTCGACCGCATGCGGCGGTTGACGGCGCTCTGGTCGCGGCACGGCCACGGCTACCACACCCTCCAGGCGGTCACCCCGGCGCAGCAGGCCTCCCTGCTGAAGGTCCGCAAGGCGGGCCTCGGCCTGCTGATGGCGGCGAGCGAGGGCACCCGCCGTCCGCTCGCCTTCGTCGAGGACACCGCCGTCGACCCCGCCCATCTCGCCGACTACACACGGCGGTTCAAGGACGTCCTCGACCGGCACGGCATGACCGCCGGGTTCTACGGCCACTGCTCGGTCGGCTGTCTGCACATCCGCCCCTATCTCGACCTCGCCGACCCGGCCGACGTCGGCCGCATGCGGGCCGTCGCCGAGGAGATCAAGGACCTGGTCGCCGAGTACGGCGGCGTGAACTCCAGCGAGCACGGCGACGGCCTGGCCCGCAGCGAGTTCAACCGCGAGATCTTCGGCGACAAGCTGTACGAGGCGATGCGGCAGGTCAAGCAGCTCTTCGACCCGCACGGCATCCTCAACCCCGGCAAGATCGTGGACGCGCGGCCCATGACGGACAACCTGCGCGACGCGGCCCTGCCGCCCGCCGGACCGCTGCGCACCCGCCTCTCCTTCGAGGTGGTGGGCGGCGGCGGGATGCGCGCGGCGGCCGACCGGTGCATGAACATCGGCCTGTGCCGCAAGACCGGCAGCGGCGCCATGTGCCCCTCGTACATGGCCACCCGCAAGGAGGAGGACTCCACCCGCGGACGCGCGGGCGCCCTCGTCAAGGCCCTGTCCGCACCCGACCCGCGCACGGCGCTCGGCGACGAGCGCCTCCACGAGATCCTCGACCTGTGCCTCATGTGCAAGGCCTGCAAGAGCGAATGCCCGCTCGGCGTCGACATGGCCACGCTCAAGAGCGAGACCCTCTCGCACCACCACGACCTGCACGGCGTACCGCTGCGCACCCGCCTCTTCGGCGCGATCCGCACCCTGAACCGACTGGGCTCGGCGACCGCGCCCCTGTCCAACCTGCCGGGCCGCATCGGCCCGCTGCGCCGTCTGCTGGACCGCCTGCTCGGCATCACCCCGCGGCGCCCCCTGCCGGTCTTCGTCCGCGACAACCTGCTGCGCTGGTCGCGCCGCCGTGCCCCCTCGCCGTACCCGCCCACCCAGGGGACGGTCACCTTCCTCGCCGACTCCTTCACCACGTTCACCGAGCCCGGCATCGGGCGCGCGGCCGTCGAACTCCTCGAACGGGCGGGCTGGCGCGTGCGGTTGGAGAGCGGCGGCTGCTGCGGACGGTCGAGCCTGTCCAAGGGCCTGGTGGACGACGCCAAGGACAAGGCCCGCACCCTCGCCCACACCCTGCACCGGTCGACCGCCCCCGGCTCACCGATCGTCGGCTGCGAACCGTCCTGCCTGATGACCCTGCGCGACGAGCACAAGGCCCTGCTGCCCGACGACACCGCCGTCAGGGACATCGCCGGGCGGGTCCGCCAGGTCGAGGAACTCCTCGTGGAGGCCGTCGACGCCGGACGGCTCGCCCTGAGCGAGAACTCCTGGCTCGCCGGCCGCAAGCTCCTCTACCACGGCCACTGCCACCAGAAGGCGGAGGTGGGGACGGCCGCGACGGTCGCCCTCCTCAGCCGTATCCCCGGAGCGACCGTCGTCGAACTGGACGCCGGCTGCTGCGGGATGGCCGGCTCCTTCGGCTTCGAGTCCGAGCACTACGACACGTCCATGACGGTCGGCGAGGACCGTCTCTTCCCCGCGATCAAGGAGGAACCCGCCGACACCGTCGTCGTCGCCACCGGCGTCTCCTGCCGCCAGCAGATCCTCCACGGAACCGAGCGCCAGGCGTGGCATCCGGTCGAGCTGCTGCGGGAGGCGGTCGCGCTCCCGTAGGGGATCCCCGGGGCCCCTCACCGTCGCCGGAAGGTGACCTCGGGGTGCTCCGGGCTCGGGCCGTCGAGCAGCGGCCGCGGGGTGCCCCGCAGGTGCCGGTCGAAGAAGGCCGCGACGTACGCGCGGGTGACCCGCTCGGACCGCTCGCCGGACAGCGGGACCTGCGGGTCGACCACACCGGCCTGCCCGGTCAGGACCGGCAGGTCGGTGAAGGTGAAGTGCCCCGAGCCCCGGACGGTCAGCCAGCGCTTCCAGCCGTCCAGGCCCTGCCAGGTCTCGTCCCAGTTCACGCCGTCCTCGACGCCTGGCGTGTGCTGCGCCTCGGTGCCCAGCATCAGGAAGGGGCGGCCCTTCAGCCCGGTGGGCTCCGTGTGGAAGTGGCCGTCCATGTTCAGGCCCGCGCGCACCCGGCGGTCGGAGGTCATGGCGGCCAGCGCCGCGGCCCCGCCGATGGAGTGGCCGCCCGCTCCGATCCGGTCGGCGTCGATCATGCGGGTGTGGCGCCAGGCGGCCTGCCCGCCGGTCAACCGGTCCAGTACGTACGAGAGATCCTTGGCGCGGCCCTCGGTGACGACCTTGCCCATCCCGGGCTTCGTGGAGGGTTCGCAGGCCTCGCAGGTGAGGATCCGCCCGCCGGGGAAGGCCGTGCCGTACGACTCGTAGGCGTGGTCGACGGTGGCCACGACGAAGCCGCGGCTCGCCAGCTCCTCGGCGAGGTGCGTCAGCGTGGAGCGGGGCGCGGTGAAACCGGGGGAGAGCACGACGAGCGGGAACCGACCGGCCGCCGGCCGGACGTCCGCGCGGGCGAAGGTGCGCGTCGCGCTGTACGCGGACGCGGAGATCTGGTCCTCAAGACCGCCCGCCTTCAGCAGCAGCGCGGCCTCCTTCTCCGACGTGTACGCGGTCGGCTGCCCGCCGCCGTGCCGCGCCGGGTAGTACACGGACACCATCAGCTCCCGTGCGCCCGCCGAGGGCACCCAGGGATCGCGGCGGCTCTTGTCGACGAGGTGCAGGGTGTCGCGGCCGACGGCGAACGATCCGGTGGGGCGCGGCAGATGGAGCCGTGCGGAAGCCTTCTCGCCGGCCGATGCCGTGTCCGAGCCGCCCGGGCTCGCGGCGAGGGCGCCGGCCGTCCCCGCGACGGGCACGGCCAGCGAGAGGGTGAGGACGGTGGCAAGAGCACGTCCACGGAAGGTGGTTCGGGTGTGCGTCATGCCAAACGACGCTAGGTCAGGGACGGGTGACGGCACGTCGGACCAGGGTCTGACGGTCACCAGACCACAGGGGTACGGAACCGTCAGCTCACGGTACGAGGCGGGATACGGCCACACCGGCGCGTTTGTGCCGCGGAGGGAGCCCCTGATGATCACGGTGTCGCGCCCGCTCCGTAGAGTCACCGCGTGAACGAACACCACGCACCCGACCCCCACCTGCCGATGCTGACATTCCCGCAGGCCGAACGCCTGCGGAGCCTGACGGCAGATCACTTCCTCACCCGGCGCGGGATACGCCCGCTGGTCGAGGGCGACGCCGTGCTGTGGGACGGCCACCGCAACCCGCTCCTCAACCTCGCGCACCAGTGCCGTGCCGCCGCCGAGGAGCACTGGCCCCAGCTGGTCGCCCAGCACTTCATCAGGCTGGAGAGCGCGTCCCAGGGCGGGGAGAGCGCGCCGGAACTCCTGGAGCGGACCTTCCTGCGCCTCGTGCCCGACGACGCCTTCCAGGGCGAGACGGCGAACGGCTTCCGCTACGCCCGCCCGGTGGCCGAAGGCCTGCTCCTGGTGCTCGCGCTGGACACGCCCACCTCGGTCCGCATCCTCGACGACCGCGACGTGGCGCGCGCCGGCGAGGAACAGCTGTGGGCGGCGGCTCGCGAGAACCTGCTGCGCGAACCGGTCGAGCACGTGGCGGTGAAGGGGCCCGAGGGCGCGCTGCTGCAGTCGGTCCACGGGGAGTCCCACTTCGTGGCGGGCAAGGTGCTCGTCCTGCCCGAACTGGCCCGCGCGACCACCGGCCGTGAACTGCCCGACGCCGGCGCCCTCGTCGCGCTGCCGAGGAGGAACCTGCTGGCGTTCCACCCGATCACCGACGGCACGGTCGTGGACGCGGTCAACGACCTGGCCTCGTACGCGATGGGGGCCTACCAGGACGGACCGGGCGGACTCTCGCCGCGCCTGTACTGGTGGCACCGGGGCCGGCTGACCTCGCTCACCGTCATCGACCACGAGACCCGCTCCTTCTCCGTGGCGGTGCCGCCCGAGCTGATGGACATCATGAAGCGGCTGCACGCCGGGAGCGCACCGGAGCACGCCGCCCCCGCCC
>NZ_LIRJ01000312.1 GCF_001419745.1 Streptomyces silaceus
CGCCGTCCTCGCCCTGGAGGCGCAGCGCGCGGACGCCCTCGTCATCGGCGAGGACCTCGGCACCGTCGAGCCGGGCGTGCGCGAGCGGCTGCGCGAGCACGGCGTGCTCGGCACCTCGGTGCTCTGGTTCGAGCGGGACTGGGAGCGCACGGGCCGTCCGCTGCCCGCCGACGCCTGGCGCGCCGACTGCGTGGCCACCGCCACCACGCACGACCTGCCCCCGACGGCCGCCCGCCTCACCGGCGAGCACGTCCGACTCCGGTACGACCTGGGCCTGTTGACCCGCCCGCTGGCGCAGGAGCACGCCGAGGCCGCCGCCGACGTGCACGAGTGGCTGTGCCTGCTCTCGCGGCTCGGCATGCTGCCCGGCGGCATCGGCTGCGAGGAGGACGAGATCCGCGCCCTGCACCGCTTCCTGCTGTCCACCCCGGCCCGCATGGTCGGCGTCTGGCTGCCGGACGCGGTGGGCGACCGCCGCCCGCAGAACCTGCCGGGCACCTGGGACCAGTACCCCAACTGGCGGCTGCCGGTCGCCGACGCCGCCGGACGCCCCGTCACCCTGGAGGACCTGGCCGCCTCCCCGCGTCTGCACGCGCTCATGGCGGTGTTCCGCGCGGGGGCGGGCAGGCCCGGAGGTGCCCGTACGGCACCCCCGGGCGCGCACCCCGTTTAGGAGTTCGCTACGTTTGCACCGTGGACAAGAAGAACGCTCTGCGCGCCGGCGCCCTGGCCTCCGGCACGACGCTGATGATGCTGCTGATGTCGTCCCCCGCGAGCGCGCTCGTGCGCGACGACGGCGACGACCCGGGCTCGGGCCTGAGTGTCATCGACACGCTCGGCCTCTTTGTCGTGGCGCCCATCGTGCTGTTCCTGGTGATCGCGGGCCTCGTGATGGTCGGCGACAAGTCCCGCAAGCAGCAGAAGCAGGGCTGACCCGCAGCACTCCCGAGGGCCGCCCCGGCCCTCGTTCCTCAGCTTGTCGCGCCGAGGGCGCCCTTCAGCGACGTACCGCCGTTCCGAGCGGACGTGGCAGGAGGGCGCCCTCGGCGTGCTCGCATGCCCGGCACCCGCTGCCCGGCGCCCGGCTCCTTCAGGGCCCCTCGGCCGTCAGATAGCGCTGGAGCGTCGGCGCGAGCCACGCGGTGATCTCCTCGGGCGTCAGCGCCACCGACGGCGGGATGCGCAGGACGTACCGCGCCAGCGCCATGCCGAGCAGCTGCGACGCGCAGAGCGCGGCCCGCGTCGGCGCCTGCGCGGGGTCCGGGCAGACCTGGCGCGCCACCGGCAGGATCTGCGCCGCGAAGATGCCCTGCATGCGCTCGGCGCCCGCCTCGTTCGTGATGCCGACGCGCAGCAGCGCGACGAGCACGTCGCCGCCCTCCCACATGGTCAGGAAGTGGGAGACGAGCACCCGCCCGGCGTCCGCGCGCGGCACCCGGGCGAAGTCCGGCAGCCGCAGGTCGACGGAGGTGGCCGCGGCGAAGAGCCCCTCCTTGTTGCCGTAGTAGCGCATCACCATCGACGGGTCGATCCGCGCGTCCTTGGCGATGGCGCGGATCGTCGCCCGCTCGTACCCGTCCGCGGCGAACCGCTCGCGGGCCGCGGCGAGGATGCCCGCGCGGGTGGCGTCGGAGCGGCGGGGCGGTGGGCCGGACACCCCGTCGGCAGGTTCTCTTTCGGTCATGCCAACAAACGTAGGCCAACGACTGTTGACGGTCCATAGGCGCGGTTCTACGTTGGCCAACAAGCGTTGACCAACAAGTGTTGGCATCAGGAGGCGGCCATGAACGGCACCACCGGGCACACGGGCGGCACCGAGAACGTCACGAACATCGAGAGCGCCGGGAGCGTCAAGAGGGCCGAGAGCGCCGCGAACCCCGGGGGCGGCGGGCGGGCGGACGGCGTCGTGGTCGTCGGCGCCGGACCCACCGGGCTGCTGCTCGCCGGAGACCTCGCCGCGGCGGGCGTCCCCGTCACCCTCGTGGAGAAGCGGGCGCACGGCATCAGCAACCTCTCCCGCGCGATGGTCGTCCACGCCCGCACCCTGGAGCAGCTGGACGCGCGCGGCCTCGCCGACGAACTGGTCGCCAAGGGCGAACCGCTGAGCACGCTGCGCTTCTTCGGGCGCGTCTCGTTCGACCTCACGGACCTGCCCTCCCGCTTCCCCCACGTCCTGGTCCTGCCGCAGTACGAGGTCGAGCGGACCCTGGAGCGGCGCGCGGTCGAGGCGGGGGTGCGGTTCGCGTACGAGACCGAGGTCGTCGGGCTCGGCCAGGACGCCGACGGCGTCACGCTCGACGTCCGCGGCCCCGGCGGGACGCCCGGCGGCCTGCGCGCCGCCTACGCGGTCGGCGCCGACGGGCTGCGCAGCGGTGTGCGCCAGGGGATCGGGCTGCCCTTCCCCGGCCGGTCCGTCATCCGCTCGCTCGTCCTCGCCGACGTCAGGTTCACCGAGCCACCGGAGTCGCTGCTCGCCCTCAACGGCGTCGGTGACGCCTTCGCCGTCGTCGTGCCCTTCGCCGACGGCTACTACCGCGTCGTCGGCTGGAACCGCGCCCACGACGTGCCCGACAGCGCGCCCCTCGACCTCGACGAGGTCAAGGAGATCGTCCGGGCCGCGCTCGGCCGGGACTTCGGGATGCACGACGCCCGCTGGATGTCCCGCTTCCACAGCGACGAGCGGCAGGCGCCCGCGTACCGCGTGGGCCGGGTCTTCCTCGCCGGGGACGCCGCGCACGTCCACTCCCCGGCCGGCGGCCAGGGCATGAACACCGGACTGCAGGACGCCGCCAACCTCGGCTGGAAGCTGATCGCCGTGCTCGGCGGCCGTGCCCCGGACGGCCTGCTGGACACCTATCAGACCGAGCGGCACCCGGTCGGCAGGCAGGTGCTCCGCAGCAGCGGCGGGCTCATCAGGCTCGCGATGGCCAAGCACGTGTGGACGCGCGCCGCGCGGGCCGCGGTCGTGGCCCTCGTCGGCCACGTGCCCGCGCTGCGCGCCGAGGTGGTCGGCCGCGTCACCGGCATCGGCATCGCCTACCGGGCCCCGAAGGGCGCCCACCGGCTCACCGGGCGCCGCGTCCCCGACGTCGCCCTCAAGGAGGGGCGGCTCCACGAGGTCCTGCGCGCGGGCGAGTTCGTGCTCGTCGCCCCGGGCGGCGAGCAGCCCCCGACGGGCCGCGCCGTCCCGGCCCACTGGTCGAGCGGCCGCCGCACGACGGTCCTGGTCCGCCCCGACGGGTACGTGGCCTGGGCGGCGGACGACGCGGCGGCGGGGGAGGTGGCCGCGGCCCTGCGGACGTGGGGAGCGGCCTGAGCCAACCGTTCACTTTCCCTACATATAAACAGCGGAAAGATTCGATGGACCTGATGGGTGTGAGGGTGTCACGGTGGTCCCGCAACGCACCGAGACCCCCGCCACCGCGGGGAGAGAGGCAAGGGATACCCCGTGGCAGTCCTGGACCGGACCCCCGCTCACACCGCACCGGCCGCCGCGAGGGCGGCCGCGCGCCCCATCGGCGTCGGCCTCGCCCTCGCGGCCCTCGCCACGGTCGTCTGGTCGGGCAGCTTCGTCACCTCCCGCGCCCTGCACGACACCGTGCCGCCCGTCCAGCACGCGTTCTGGCGGTGGATCATCGCCATCGCCGCGGTCGCGCCGTTCGCGGTCCGGGAGACCTGGCGGCAGCGCGGGCTGCTGCGGCAGCACCTCGCGTTCCTGCTCCTGGCCTCCCTGTTGGGCGTCACCGTCTACAACACCCTGGTCAACCAGGCCGGCATGACGACCAGCGCGGGCAACATGGGCATGATCATGGCCGCCTCGCCCGTCCTCATGGCCGTCTACGAACGCCTCGGCGGCGCCCGGCTCGGCGCGCGCCGCGTCACCGGCATGCTCGTCGCCTGCGCCGGAGTGCTCCTCCTGGTCAGCAAGGGCTCGCTCACCATGGACTTCGCGGTCGGCGACCTCTGGATCATCGCGGCGGCGGTCTCCTTCGGCTCGTACAGCGCGCTCCTGCGGCGCAAGCCCGCCGAGATCGGCGGACTGCCCTTCCTCTTCTCGACGTTCGTGCTCGGCGCGCTGATGCTGCTGCCGGTCTTCGTCGCCAGCTATGCCGTCCAAGGCGGCTTCACGCCCACCGTCGGCACGGTCTCCCCGCTCCTGTACGTCGGCGTGGTGTCCTCCGCGGTCGCCTTCTTCGCCTGGAACAAGGCGATCTCGATCATCGGGGCGGCCCGTGCCGGGGTCGTCTACTACCTCCAGCCGGTCTGCGTCGCCCTGCTCTCCTTCGCCGTTCTCGGCGAGGCCATGGGATGGCTCCAGGTGCTGTGCATGGGCCTGATCCTCGGCGGGGTCGTGCTGGGCGCGGCCCGCGCGAAGTAGGCGGGGCGGCCCGTGGGATCCCCGCTGCTGACCAGTCGGTACGTTGGCCTCATGAGTGAGTGGGACATCAAGAAGCTGCAGATCCTGCGCACGTTGAGCGAGCGGGGCACCGTGACGGCGACGGCGCGGGCCCTGCAGATGACGCCGTCGGCCGTCTCGCAGCAGCTGTCCAACCTCGCCAAGCAGCTGGGCGTGCCGCTCCTGGAGGCCCACGGGCGGCGGGTCCGGCTCACCGACGCCGCGCACCTGGTGCTGCGGCACACGGAGGCCGTCTTCGCCCAACTGGAGCGCGCGGACGCGGAGTTGGCTGCGTACGCGCAGGGCGAGGCGGGGGAGGTGCGGGTCGGCGCCTTCTCGACGGCCGTGCCCGCCCTGGTCGTGCCCGCCGTGCGGGCGCTGCGGGAGGCGGCGCCCGGCATCTCCGTCCGCGTGCGCGAGACCGAGGCGGCGGAGGCGTACGAACTGCTCGCGGCCGGCGAGGTGGACGTCGCCCTGTCCCTGGCCGTCCAGGCACCCGCCGGAGCCGACGCGGACACGCGCTTCACCCGGGAGTCCCTGCTCGCCGACCCGCTGGACGTGGCCCTGCCCGGCGACCACCGGCTCGCCACGGCGGAAGGACTGCGGCTCGCCGACCTCGCGGGCGAGCCGTGGATCTTCGGGGGCAGCGGTCCCTGGTCCGAGATCACCCGGGCGGCCTGCGAGAGCGCCGGATTCACCCCGGAGCAGGCGCACTCGGCGTCCGGCTGGACGGCGATCCTCGCGATGGTGGAGGCGGGCATGGGGGTGGCGCTGGTCCCGCGCATGGCGGCGGTACGCCGGGACGGCGTCGTCATGCGGGAACTCACCGAGGACCACCCGACGCGCCACGTCGTGGCGGCGGTGCGCCGCGGGGCGGCGGCGGGAGCGGCGGTGGCGAGAGTCCTCGCGGCACTCCGGGAGGCGGTCCCGGCCCGCGAGGACGCCTCGTAAGGGGGCGCGGGGAACCGCGCGACCAGCCACCTACGGCCCGCGATGGAAAGCCGCGCCGGGCCTCACCCCGAACCGCCGGGCGGAGCCCCAAGGGCCCCGCCCGGCAGAGGGCGGGCTACACGTCCGCGGCGCGGGCCTTCAGCGCACGGTCGACACCCGCACGGGACTCCGTCACCAGCCGCCGCAGCGCCGCGTTCGGCTCGGCGGAGGCCAGCCACGCGTCCGTCGCGTCCAGCGTGGCCTGCGCGATCTGCAGCGACGGGTACAGGCCCGTCGCGATCTGCTGCGCCATCTCGTGCGAGCGGGAGTCCCACGCGCCCTTCACCGCGGCGAAGAACTTCTCCGTGTAGGGAGCGAGAAGTTCACGCTGGTCGGTCTGGACGAAGCCGCCGATCACCGCCTCCTGGATCGCGTTCGGCAGCGTGTCGGACTCGACGACCGAGGCCCACGCGGCGGCCTTGGCCTCCTCGGTCGGCCGCGCCGCACGCGCGTACGCCGCGTGCCGCTCGCCCGCCGCCGTCTTGTCCCGCTCCAGTTCCGCGGCGATGCCCGCCTCGTCGAGCCGGCCCGTCGCCGCGAGCCGCGCCACGAACGCCCAGCGCAGCTCCGTGTCGACCGCGAGCCCCTCGACCGACTCCGAGCCGTCGAGGAGGCCTTCGAGCAGGGCCAGGTCGGCGTCCGTGCGGGCCGTCGCCGCGAACGCGCGCGCCCACGCCAGCTGGTGGTCGCTGCCCGGCTCGGCGGCCCGCAGGTGCTCCAGCGTCGCCGCCGTCCAGCGGGCCAGCGCCTCGTCCCGGCCCGCCGGGGCCGCGTACAGGTCCAGGGAGAGCTTCACCTGGCGGTGCAGCGACTGCACGACGCCGATGTCGGACTCCTTGCCGATGCCCGAGAGGACCAGGGCGAGGTACGCGCGCGTCGGCAGCTCCGCGTCGCGCGTCATGTCCCACGCCGACGCCCAGCACAGGGCGCGCGGCAGCGACGCCTCGAAGTCGCCGATGTGCTCGGTGACGAACGCCAGCGACTCGCTGTCCAGGCGGACCTTCGCGTACGAGAGGTCGTCGTCGTTGAGCAGGATGACCGCCGGGCGTGCCTTGCCGACCAGGGCCTCCACGGCCGTCAGCTCGCCGTCGACGTCCAGCTCCACGCGGTCGGTGCGGACCAGCTTGCCGGAGGCGTCGTCCAGGTCGTAGAAGCCGATGGCGATGCGGTGCGGGCGCAGCGTCGACTCGCCCTTGGCGCCCTCGGGCAGCGCGGGGGCCTCCTGCTTGACCGCGAAGGACGTGATGACGCCGCGCGTGTCGACGTCCACGACCGGCCGCAGGACGTTGATGCCCGCCGTCTCCAGCCACTTCTTCGACCAGGTCTTCAGGTCGCGGCCACTGGTCTCCTCCAGGGCGCCGAGCAGGTCGGACAGGCGCGTGTTGCCGAACGCGTGGCGCTTGAAGTACGCCTGCACGCCCTGGAAGAACTCGTCCTGGCCGACGTACGCGACGAGCTGCTTGAGGACCGAGGCGCCCTTGGCGTATGTGATGCCGTCGAAGTTGACCAGGACGTCGTCCAGGTCACGGATGTCGGCCATGATCGGGTGCGTGGACGGCAGCTGGTCCTGGCGGTACGCCCACGTCTTCATGGAGTTGGCGAACGTCGTCCAGGAGTGCGGCCACTTCGAACCCGGCGCGTACGCCTGGCAGGCGGCCTCGGCGTAGGTGGCGAACGACTCGTTCAGCCACAGGTCGTTCCACCACTCCATGGTGACCAGGTCGCCGAACCACATGTGCGCCAGCTCGTGCAGGATCGTGGCGGCCCGCACCTCGTACGCGGCGTCGGTCACCTTCGAGCGGAACACGTACTGGTCGCGGATGGTCACCGCGCCCGCGTTCTCCATCGCGCCCGCGTTGAACTCCGGCACGAAGAGCTGGTCGTACTTGGGGAAGGGGTAGGCGTAGTCGAACTTCTCCTGGAACCAGTCGAAGCCCTGCCGGGTGACCTCGAAGATCGCGTCCGCGTCCAGGAACTCGGCGAGCGAGGGACGGCAGTAGATGCCGAGCGGCACGGACTGCCCGCCCGGACCCTCGTACGACGAGTGCACCGCGTGGTACGGGCCGACGATCAGCGCCGTGACGTACGTCGACATGCGCTGGGTCGGCTCGAACGTCCAGATGTCGTCCTTCGGCTCGGGCGTCGGCGAGTTGGAGATCACCGTCCAGCCGCTCGGCGCCTTCACGGTGAACTGGAAGGTGGCCTTCAGGTCCGGCTGCTCGAAGGAGGCGAAGACGCGGCGCGCGTCCGGCACCTCGAACTGCGTGTACAGGTACGCCTGCTGGTCGACCGGGTCGACGAAGCGGTGCAGGCCCTCACCGGTGTTGGTGTACTCGCAGTCGGCCACGACCCGCAGTTCGTTGCGCCCGGCCTTCAGGTGCCTGAGCGCGATGCGCGAGTCGCGGAACACCGCGCCGATCTCCAGCGCGTGGCCGTTCAGGACGGCCTCGTGGACCGCGGGGGCCACCAGGTCGATGAAGGTCTCCGCGTCCGCCTCGGCGGAGTCGAAGCGCACCGTGGTCACGGACCGGTAGGTGCCGCCCTCCTGCGCGCCGGAGAGGTCGAGATCGATCTCGTACGAGTCAACGGTGAGCAGCTTCGCCCGCTGCTGCGCCTCTTCGCGGGTCAGATTGGTGCCGGGCACGCGGTCATCTCCTCGGATGCGACTTCTGGTCGTCGTCTGGTCGACGTCGGCACGGCGGGGGCTTCTGGTCCCCCGCCGGGACGACAGGTCGTTCTGGTCTCTTCGATTAGGACGTACGGGGACTTCGGGGGGTGCCACTTGTGGTGTTTCCGGCCATCCTTCCATGCGGCCCGGGATGGCCGCCCGGGCCATTGTTCTCCCGCTGTCGTGCGGTTACGCTCCGCGCGTTCGCACCGGTCCGGGGCGGCCGCAGACCACGGCCACGAGGACGGTCAGGGACCACAGGGGGACGCGGGAGATGCTGGGGAACGCAGCGCTGCCGGGCGGCGCGGGTGCGGCCGCGCGACGGCCATGATCGACGTACTGGTGGCGGGCGCGGGCATCGGAGGGCTCACCACCGCGCTGAGTCTGCACGCGGCGGGCATCGACGTGCGCGTGGTGGACGCCGTCGACGAACTGCGGCCCGTCGGCGTGGGCATCAACCTGCTGCCGCACGCCGTGCGGGAGCTCACCGAGCTGGGGCTCGGCGGCGAACTCGCCGCGACGGCCGTCGCGCCCGACGAGATGGTCCACTTCGACCGGCACGGCAACCGCATCTGGGCCGAGCCGCGCGGGCGGTCCCTCGGCTACCGCTGGCCGCAGTACTCCATCCACCGCGGCGCCCTCCAGCTGCTGCTCCTGGACGCGGTGCGCGACCGGCTCGGCGACCACGCGGTGCGCACCGGCACGGCCTTCGTGCGGCTCGCCGAGCGCGAGGGCTCCGCGCTGCGGGTGATCCTGCGGGACGTGCGGCGCGCCAGGGAGTACGCGGTGCGGGTGCGGGCCCTCGTCGGGGCGGACGGGCTGCACTCGGCGGTGCGGGGCATGCTGCACCACGGCGAGGGGCCGCCGCTGTGGAACGGCATCCGGATGTGGCGCGGCACCGTCGACTGGCACCCGGTGCTCGGCGGGCGCACGGTCGCGGTGGCCGGCAGCAACGCCACCGCGAAGCTCGTCGTCTACCCGATCTCGCGGCCGGCCCAGGAGCGGGGCCGGGCGCTGCTCAACTGGGTGGCGGAGGTGCGGTTCCCGCTGACGCACCACCACGGCATGGCGGGGCCCGCCGACTGGAACCGCTCGGGGCGGCTCTCCGACGTCCTGCCGCACTACGCGGGCTGGCGCGTCGGCGACCTCGACGTCCCCGCGATGCTGGCCGCGACGCGGCACATCCTGGAGTATCCGATGGTCGACCGGGACCCGCTGGCCCGGTGGGGCCGGGGCCCGGTGACCCTGCTCGGCGACGCGGCCCACCCGATGTACCCGGTCGGGTCGAACGGCGGCACCCAGGCGATCCTCGACGCCCGCGTCCTGGCCCGCTGCCTCGCCCACACCTCGCCGGACCGGGAGGCCGGCCTGCGCGCGTACGAGGAGGTCCGGCGCGACGCGGTCAACGCGATCGTCCTCGCCAACCGCGACATGCCCGCCGACCGCATCCTCCAGGCCGTCGCCGAACGCGCCCCCGACGGCTTCGACCACGTGGAGGACGTCCTGACCCCCGAGGAACTCGCCTTCCTGGACGAGGCCTACCGCAGAACCACGGGCGTCGACGTGACGGAACTGAACCGGAGGGGGTCGTGGGGGGTGGGG
>NZ_LIRJ01000313.1 GCF_001419745.1 Streptomyces silaceus
GCCCCGCAGCAGGGCGGCTACAGCCAGCCTCAGCAGCCCGGCCCCTACGGGCAGCAGCCGGGAGTCCCGCCGCAGGGCCCGTACGGGCAGCCGCCCCAGGCGCCCTACGGGCAGGTCCCGCCCCCGCCGCCCGGCGGCGGCAAGAAGACCGGCCTGATCATCGGGATCGTCGCCGTGGTCGCCGCGGCAGCGGTCGGCGGCTACTTCCTCCTCGCGGGCGGCGACGACGACAAGGGCGGCAAGAACGGCGGCTCGTCGAACGTGGCGGACAGCGGGGGTGCCGGCGGCGTCGAGGACGACGGGCCGCACAAGCTGACCACGCCGGAGACCGTCATCACCGAGTACAAGAAGAAGCCGGACGGGTCCAGCGGTCCGAGCAGCGTCGACCTCGACAAGGCCGAGGCGGCCGGGGTGAAGAACCCCAAGGACGTCCAGGCGCAGTACGAGTCGGGCTCCGACGACAACCCGATGGCCAAGAAGGTGCTGAGCTTCGGCGGCGTCTACGGCGAGATCGAGGACCCCGAGGGCGTCGTCGACCACATGTTCGCGAACGCCGCGAAGGAGTCCCAGCAGGGCGGCACCGCCGGCAGCGGCGGCGGGAACGTCGAACTGGTCGGCGAGCCCAAGGCGTTCACCCCGTCCGAGCTCGACGGCGCCGTCCTGAAGTGCCAGGAGATGAAGATCGACCTGGGCGGCGGCGCGGGCACCACCGGCTCCACGTCCGGGGCGTCGGGCCCGAGCAAGATGTCCGCGGCGACCTGCATCTGGGGCGACCACAGCACGATCGGCTACGTCGTCAGCACGGACGTGAAGGGCGCCCTGACCGGCGCGTCCGCCGACCTCGACGAGGCGGCGACCACCTCGGCCAAGCTGCGCGGAGAGGTCCGCGTCAAGCTCTGACGCCCCCGCTCCCGCTCCCCCTCGGAGAGCGCCCCGACCGGGCCTCTCCGAGGCGGTCCCGCCCTGTCGTGCGCATATCGTGAGCATGCCGCCCCCGCCTCCCCGCGGGCCGTCCGGGTCCGTCAGGATGTCGGGGAGAAATCAGCATCCAGAGGGGGAGCCCCCAGCCATGAGCCACAACCAGCCGGGTCCGTACGGCGGGCAGCAGCCCGGCCCTTACGGGCAGCAGCCCCAGGCCCCCTACGGCCAGCCCCCGCAGCAGCCCGGTCCCTACGGGCAGCCGCCGCAGGCACCCCAGCCCGGCTACGGCTACCCGCAGCAGGCTCCCCCGCCGCAGCCCGGGTACGGCTACCCCCAGCAGG
>NZ_LIRJ01000314.1 GCF_001419745.1 Streptomyces silaceus
GGCCCGCACAGGACACCCCCCAGCGCCGCCGCAACGACCGCCAGCCGACCCCTACGCCTCATACAGCCCAGCCCACCCAACACCCACTCAGGTCCCGTCCCTGCCCAGACTCTTGCAGAGAAGGAAGGGTTGCGCACACCACAGGGGGCACTGACCGGTCAGCTACGGGAGACGTTCCGCTCGTAGACGAGCCGAAGCCCGATCAGCGTCAGCCACGGTTCGTGCTCGTCGATGACCGACGCCTCCCCGAGCACCATCGGCGCGAGCCCACCCGTGGCGATCACCGTCACGTCGTCCGGGTCGCCGCCCGCGCCCGCCAGCTCGCGCGCCATGCGGTTCACCACGCCGTCGACCTGCCCCGCGAAGCCGTACAGGATGCCCGCCTGCATGGCCTCGACCGTGTTCTTGCCGATGACACTGCGAGGACGCGCCAGCTCGATCTTGCGGAGCTGCGCGCCCCGCACGCCGAGCGCCTCGACGGAGATCTCGATGCCGGGAGCGATGACACCACCCGCGTACTCCCCGCGCGCGGACACCGCGTCGAAGGTCGTCGCCGTACCGAAGTCCACGACGATCGCGGGCCCCCCGTAGAGCTCGACCGCCGCGACCGCGTTGATGATGCGGTCGGCGCCGACCTCCTTGGGGTTGTCCATGAGGATCGGGACACCGGTCTTGATGCCGGGCTCGACGAGGACGGCGGGCACGTCGCCGTAGTAGCGACGGGTCACCTCGCGCAGCTCGTGCAGGACCGAGGGGACCGTCGAGCAGATCGCGATGCCGTCGATGCCGTCGCCCAGCTCCTCGCCGAGCAGGGGATGCATGCCCATCAACCCGTTGAGCAGCACGGCGAGTTCGTCCGCCGTACGGCGCGCGTCCGTGGAGATGCGCCAGTGCTCGACGATGTCCTCGCCGTCGAACAGGCCGAGGACGGTGTGCGTGTTGCCTACGTCGATGGTGAGCAGCATCAGTCCCGCACCGCTTCCCGCAGGTCGAGGCCGATGTCGAGGATCGGCGACGAGTGGGTGAGCGCGCCCACCGCGAGGTAGTCGACGCCCGTCTCGGCGTACGCGCGGGCGTTCTCCAGGGTGAGGCGGCCCGAGGACTCCAGGAACGCGCGGCCGTCCACGAGGGCGACCGCCTCCTCGGTCTCGCCCGGCGTGAAGTTGTCCAGAAGGATCAGGTCCGCGCCCGCCTCGACGACCTCGCGCAGCTGGTGGAGCGTGTCGACCTCGACCTCGATGGCCAGGCCGGGGAAGCGCTCGCGCACGGCCTTGAAGGCCTGGGCCACGCCGCCCGCGGCGACCACGTGGTTGTCCTTGACCAGGGCCGCGTCGGCCAGCGACATGCGGTGGTTGACGCCGCCGCCCATGCGGACCGCGTACTTCTCCAGGGCGCGGTAGCCGGGCGTCGTCTTGCGGGTGTCCCGGACCTTCGTCCGGGTGCCCTCCAGGACGTCCGCCCACGCGCGCGTGGCGGTCGCGATGCCGGACAGGCGGCACAGCACGTTCAGCGCGCTGCGCTCGGCGGTGAGCAGGTCGCGGGTGCGGGTCGTGACGCTGAGGAGCACGGTGCCCGCTTCCACGCGGTCGCCGTCCTCCACGTGCCGCTCGACCTCGAACTCGTCCTCGCAGACCACGGAGATGATCGCCTCGGCGACGCGCAGGCCCGCCACCGTGCCGGCCTCGCGGGCGGCGAAGTCGGCGGTGGCGACGGCGTCCTCGGGGATGGTGGCGGCCGTGGTGACGTCCACGCCGCCGTCCAGGTCCTCCTCGATGGCCATGTGCGCGATGTCCTCGACCTGCACCGGGTCGAGTCCCGCCGCGGTGAGCAGCTGCGCCAGAGCGGGGTCGAGACCGCACTCCATGGGGTCGAACGCGTCGTCGCCGCCGCAGCCGCAGGCGTCGCCGCAGCCGCCGCCGGTCGGGGCGAGGGGGAGGTCGTCGGGGGTGCTCACGGTCACTGCTCCTGGGGACTGGGACGGGTCGGAGGGAAGTCGTGGGTCTCGGTGGTGTGCGCCGCCAGCGTCCGGTCCGGATTCAGGCGTACGACGATGTGGCGCCGCCAGGCCGCGTCGTCGCGGTCGGCGTGGTCCTCGCGCCAGTGGCAGCCGCGGGTCTCCTCGCGGCGCTGGGCGGCGGCCACCAGGACGCGGGCCACGCACAGGAGGTTGGTGGCCTCCCAGGTGTCGACGCCGGGCTCGGCGGTCTTGCCCTCGTCCGCGAGCGCGCCCGCCGCCTCCGCGTGGATGCGGGCCAGGCGGGCCGCCGCCTGGGAGAGCGACTGCGCGGAGCGCAGGACTCCGGCACCCTCGGTCATCACGCGCTGGATCGCGAAGCGGGCCTCGGGCGGCAGCAGGGGGTGCGTCGGCGTCTCGGGCCGCGCGACCGGCGCGGGCACGCGCGCGTGGAGGGCGTCCTCCGCGTGCCGTGCCACGATGTCGGCGGCGATGCGCTCGGCGTAGACCAGGCCTTCCAGCAGGGAGTTGGAGGCGAGGCGGTTGGCGCCGTGCACGCCGGTGCAGGCGACCTCGCCGCACGCGTACAGGCCCGGGACCGTGGTGCGGCCGTGCAGGTCGGTGCGGACGCCTCCGGAGGCGTAGTGCGCGGCCGGGGCGATCGGGATCGGCTCGGTGACCGGGTCGATGCCGTGGGCGCGGCAGGCGGCGAGGATCGTCGGGAAGCGGCGCTCCCACATCTCCGCGCCGAAGTGCCGGGCGTCCAGGTACATGTTCTCGGCGCCCTGCTCCAGCATGCGGCGCGTGATGCCCTTGGCGACGATGTCGCGGGGCGCGAGCTCGGCGAGCTCGTGCTGCCCGACCATGAAGCGCACGCCGTCGGCGTCCACGAGGTGGGCGCCCTCGCCGCGGACCGCCTCGGAGACCAGCGGCTGCTGGCCCTCCGCGTCCGCGCCGAGGAAGAGCACCGTGGGGTGGAACTGCACGAATTCCAGGTCGGAGACCTCGGCGCCCGCGCGCAGGGCGAGCGCCACGCCGTCGCCCGTGGACACGGACGGGTTGGTGGTCGCGGAGAAGACCTGGCCCATGCCGCCGGTGGCGAGGACCACCGCGGGGGCGTGGACGGCGCCCACGCCGTCGTGCTGGCCCTCCCCCATGACGTGCAGGGAGACGCCGGCGGTGCGTCCCTCGGCGTCGGTGAGCAGGTCGAGGACCAGGGCGTTCTCGACCGTCGGTATGCCTTCGGCGCGGACGGCCTCGACCAGGGCGCGGGAGATCTCCGCGCCGGTCGCGTCGCCGCCCGCGTGCACGATGCGGTTGCGGTGGTGGCCGCCCTCGCGGCCCAGCTGGATCTCGCCCTCGGGGCCCAGGTCGAACCGGGCGCCGGTCCCGATGAGGCGGCGCACGGCGCCGGGGCCCTCGGTGACGAGGGTGCGCACGGCCGGCTCGTCGCACACCCCGGCGCCCGCCACCAGCGTGTCGTCCAGGTGCTGTTCGGGGGTGTCGCCCTCGCCGATCGCCGCGGCGACGCCGCCCTGGGCCCAGCGCGTGGACCCGGCGTCCAGCCGGGCCTTGGTGACCACGACCGTGCGCAGTCCGGCGGCCGAGGAGCGCAGGGCGGCGGTCAGGCCGGCCACTCCGGAGCCGACGACCACGACGTCGGCGTCGAGGGACCAGCCGGGGGCGGGGGCGTGCAGCCGTATTCCGGTGGCACTCATGCGGCGGCTCCGATCACGTGCGGACGACGGCTCACACACGTACGACGACGTGGACCGCGCTCAAGGGACGGCTCGATCGCGCTCATACAGCGGCTCCGAACGTCAGCGGGATGTTGTCGATCAGCCGGGTCGCGCCGACCTTGGCGGCCACGGCCAGGACGGCGTCCCCGGTGTGGCCGGGGCGTACCTGGGTGAAGTCGGACGGGTCCACCAGCGCCACGTAGTCGAGCACCAGCGGGGGGCTCAGGCGCGCCGCCTCGTCCAGGACGAGGCGGGCCGCCGCGACGACGGCGGCGGGACCGCCGGTCGCGGAGGGCGCCGCGGACTGCGCCACGGCGTGCGCGTCGGCCGCCGCACGGGACTCGCCGATCGCGCTGAGGGCGACGGCACGCGCGCGCGTGGCGGGGGCGCTGGCGGCACGCGCGCGGAGCGCCTCCTGCGCGGCGTGCCGGTCGCGGCCCGCGAAGAGGGCCTGGGAGAGGGCGAGGGCGGTGCGCCGCTCCTCCGGGGAGAGGTAGCGGTTGCGGCTGGACAGGGCCAGGCCGTCGTCCTCGCGGACGGTGGGGACGCCGACGATCTCCACGTCGAAGTTCAGGTCGCGCACCATGCGGCGGATCAGGGCGAGCTGCTGGGCGTCCTTCTGCCCGAACAGCGCCGCGTCGGGCCGGGTGAGGTGCAGCAGCTTGGCGACGACCGTGAGCATCCCGTCGAAGTGGCCGGGGCGCGTGGCGCCTTCGAGGACGGTGCCCATGGGGCCCGCGCTGACGCGCACCTGGGGCTCGCCGCCCGGGTAGACCTCGTCGACGGCGGGGGCGAACACGGCGTCCGCGCCCGCCTGTTCGGCGATCTTGACGTCGGCGTCGAGGGTGCGCGGGTAGCGGTCCAGGTCCTCGCCCGCCCCGAACTGCAGGGGGTTCACGAAGACCGTGACGACGACCTCGCCCTCGGGCCCGGCCATCCGGCGGGCGGCGCGGATCAGGGAGGCGTGCCCGTCGTGCAGGGCGCCCATGGTCATGACGACGGCACGGCGCCCGCCCCGCGCGCGCGTGCGCAGCGCCTCGGCGGTGTGCAGGAGTGCGGTGCTCATCGGCTGCCTCCTTCGGAAGCGCCGGTACCGCCCGCTCCGTGGGCGAGCACACCGAGGAGGTCCTCGGCGAGCTCCGGCTTGAGCAGTCCGTGCGCGAGGGCACGGTCGGCGGTGGCGCGGGCCATCGCGAGGTAGCCGGCGACGGTCTGCGGGGCGTGCTTGCGCAGCTCGGCGACGTGGGCGGCGACGGTGCCCGCGTCCCCGCGCGCCACGGGGCCGGTGAGCGCCGCGTCTCCCGACCGCAGGGCGTTGTCGAGCGCGGCTCCGAGCAGGGGGCCGAGCATGCGGTCCGGGGCCTCGACGCCCGCGTCGCGCAGCAGCTCCATGGACTCGGCGACCAGCGTGACCAGGTGGTTCGCCCCGAGGGCGAGGGCCGCGTGGTAGAGCGGGCGGCTCTCCTCGGCGATCCACTCGGGCTCGCCGCCCATCTCGATGACCAGCGCCTCGGCGGCGAGCCGCAGCTCCTCGGGCGCGGTCACCCCGAAGGAGCAGCCGGCCAGCCGCTGGACGTCGACGGGGGTGCCGGTGAACGTCATCGCGGGGTGCAGCGCGAGCGGCAGGGCGCCGGCGCGCAGGGCGGGTTCGAGGACCTTGGTGCCGTACCGCCCGGAGGTGTGGACGAGGAGCTGGCCGGGGCGCACGGCGCCGGTCTCGGCGAGGCCTTCGACCAGACCCGGCAGGGCGTCGTCGGGGACGGTCAGGAGCACCAGGTCGGCGCGCTCCAGGACCTGGGCGGGCGGGACGAGGGGGACGTCGGGCAGCATGACGGCGGCCCGGCGCACCGAGGTGTCGGACACCCCGGAGGCGGCGACCGGGCGGTGCCCGGCGAGCTCCAGCGCCGAGGCGAGCGCGGGGCCGACGCGGCCCGCTCCCACGACTCCGACGGTGAGCCTCGCGGGACGGTCCCGCGGGTCTGGCTGATGCGATGCGTTCACGCGATGGCGCCTTCCGTTCCAGTCCGCTCGGGGTACCGGACGATTTCTCGTCATGTTAACGCGATTGGTTGGCGCGGCGTCTTCCACTGTCCACAGGCTGTGGTTATTCGTGTGACCGGTGGCAGCGGACGGTCCATGCTCGAAGGATGCCCTCCAACGACACGGCCCAAGACCAGTCCGAGCCCCGGGAAGCGGACTCGCGCGAGCGGGAGGCGGACCCGCGAGAAACCGAGGCGGACTCCTACGGCCTCCAGTCGGCGCGGCGCCGCGCCGCCGCCCGCGGCGCCGCGCGCACCCTGCACCGCTCGGTCCTCCACGTCCCGCTGGCCGAGCGTCTGTCGGCGCTGGCGGCCGCGGCGCCCGAGGTCGTCGGCCCGGACGACCCCACGGACATCTACGGCGACGGGGTCGTCGCCACCCTGGAGGAGGAGGTCGCGGGCCTGCTCGGCAAGGAAGCGGCCGCCTTCTTCCCGAGCGGCACGATGGCCCAGCAGGTGGCGCTGCGCTGCTGGGCGGGGCGTACGGGGAACGCGACGGTGGCGCTGCATCCGATGGCGCACCCCGTGCTCCACGAGAGCGGCGCCTTCCCCGTCGTCAGCGGGCTGCGCACGGTGCATCCGACGGACGAGCCGCGGCTGCCGACGGCCGACGAGGTGCGGGACTTCGGGGAGCCCTTCGGGGCGCTGATGCTCGAACTGCCGCTCAGGGACGCCGGTTACGTCCTGCCGACCTGGGAGGAGCTGGAGGCCGTCGTGGAGGCGGCCCGGGAGCGGGAGGCCGTCGTGCACTTCGACGGCGCGCGCCTGTGGGAGTGCACGGCGTGGTTCGACCGCGACCTCGCGGAGATCGCCGGGCTCGCGGACTCCGTGTACGTGTCGTTCTACAAGTCCCTCGAAGGGCTGAGCGGCGCCGTGCTGGCCGGTCCCGCCACGCTGGTCGAGGAAGCGAGGGTGTGGCGCCACCGCTACGGGGGCCAGCTGTTCCACCAGTTCCCGACCGCGGTGTCCGCGCTGCTGGGCCTGCGGCGCACGCTCCCCCGGCTGCCCGAGTACGCCGCCCACGCGCGCGTGGTCGCCGAGGCGCTGCGCGAGGGGCTCGGGGCGGCGGGCGTGCCCTGGTCGCGCGTGCACCCGGAGCCGCCGCACACCCATCAGTTCCAGGTGTGGCTGCCGTACGCCTGCGACGTGCTGAACGAGGTCTCCCTGGAGCAGGCCGAGGAGACCGGGACCCTGCTCTTCGGGCGCTGGTTCCCGGAGGGGCCGCCCGGCCTCTCGGTCACGGAGGTCACCGTGACCGAGGAAGGCCTGAAGTGGACGGCCGACGACGTCAGGGAAGCGGTCGCGGAGTTCGTGCGACGCCTCCCCCGCTGAGGCGGCCGCCGCGCGCCAGGCGGGCCAGGGCGGCACGGAACCTGCCGTGGGCGGGGCGTTCCTCGACGACGGCCCGGAAGCGGCCGTACTCGCGGACCTCGCGGACGACCTGCCAGTCGTGCTGCCCCGGCGCGGGCGGCGTCGGCAGGCCGTGCTGGGCGGCGCGGTAGGCGTCGAGCATGTGCTGCTGGGTGACGCTCATGACGTAACACCTTTCTGAATAAATGGTACTTAACAGACGCCGGAGGGCGGCCGGGTCCGCGGAGAGGGATCGGTGGCGAAGGGATGTCGGCTCCAGGGGTCTGACGCGGCCCGGAGGAAGCCCTGAGGGAACCCTGAGGAAACCCCTGAGGAAAGAGGGACGAGCGGAAGAAGAGGAGGTCCGGAGGCTTCGGCGGCTCCGGCGATGACCTCAGACTGCTCCCCGGGTCCCGTCCGCGTCGCGTCGATTGACGAGCGCCGTCAATCGAAGGACCGGCTGTCAGTGGCGCGATGCACCATGGGGACATGAGCGTGAGCATCGACATCAGCGGGCTGCCCCAGGAGCGGATCCACGTCGTGCCCTCGCCCCTGGCCGAGCTCGGCATGGCGCTGCACGCGCTGTCCGAGCCGGGACACCACCCGGGGCTCCAGGGCTGGACGACCGCGGTCTCCGCGCGCCTGGACCCGTGCCTCGCCGACCGCATGTGCGAGGCCGACTTCCTGTGGCGCTCGACGTTCTCCGACGTGTTCGCGCCGTTCGCGGGCATCCCGGGGCAGCGGACGCTTCCGGGGGCCACGCTCGCCGAGGAGCTCGACCTGCTGGACAAGCTGACGGACGAGCAGTTCGTGGACGCCGCGCTGGAGTTCACCTGCCAGTCGACGTACTCGGAGCCGGACCGCAAGCTCCTGTCCGACCCCGCCGTGCAGCAGCGCGCGCTCGACCTGGCCGCGGCCCGCGGCCCGCATCAGGTGCGGTTCACCCGGCGGCTGCTCGACGACCCGCCCGTCGTGCGCGCGTGGGTGCGCAGTCTCCTCCAGGACTGCGACGACGCGTTCTTCGCCGACACCTGGACGCGCGTGAGCCACCAGCTCGCCGCGGATGCCCGGCACAAGACCGAGCTGCTGCGCCGCAAGGGCCTCGGGGAGGCGCTGAAGGCCATCTCCGGAGCGGTCTCCCTGGCCGAGGACGGCCGGCTCATCACCGTCGACAAGATCACCTCGGGGCGTACGACGACGGGCTCGGGCGGTCTCGTCCTGGTGCCGACCAGCCTGGGCTGGCCGCACCTCATGGTGCTGCACCGCAAGGGCTGGCAGGCCGCGATCACGTACCCCGTCGGCTCCCCCGGTCTCACCGCCCCGCCCACCGTGGAGCAGCTGACCCGCCGCATGGCCGCCCTCGCCCACCCGGTCCGGATGCGCCTGTGCCGCCACCTCGCGCGCGGGGCGTACACCACGAGCGAGCTGGCGGACGCGCACGGCATGACGGCACCCGAGATATCCCGGCACCTGAGCGTCCTGAAGAAGGCCGGCCTGATCACCACCCGCCGCCGCGGCCGCTATGTGCAGCACCAGCTGGACATCAGCGTGGTGTCCCGCCTGGGCAGCGACTTCATCGAGGGCGTGCTCCGCTAGCCCGCCCCCTCGCGCGGCGTACGGCTACGCGCCGCCCCCGGCCCGCACCAGACCCGTCTCGTACGCGAGGACGACGACCTGCACCCGGTCCCGCAGGCCGAGCTTGGTCAGGATGCGGCCGACGTGCGTCTTCACGGTCGCCTCCGAGAGGACCAGGCGCGCCGCGATCTCGCCGTTCGACAGGCCCTGCGCGACCAGCACCATGACCTCGCGCTCGCGGTCCGTGAGGCGCTCCAGCTCCTTGAGCTGCGGCTGCCCGCCCGCGTTCGGCAGCATCGGCGCGAAGCGGTCGAGGAGGCGGCGCGTGGTGGACGGCGCGACCACCGCGTCGCCGCTGTGCACGGAGCGGATCGCCGCGAGCAGCTCCGCGGGCGGCACGTCCTTGAGCATGAAGCCGGACGCGCCGGCCTTCAGCCCCGAGAAGGCGTACTCGTCGAGGTCGAAGGTGGTCAGGATCAGCACCTTCGGAGGGTTCGCCCCCTGGCAGACGCGCCGGGTGGTCTCCACGCCGTCCAGCTTCGGCATGCGGACGTCCATCAGGACCACGTCGACCTTGGTCGCGCGCAGCACCTCCAGGGCCTCCACGCCGTCGCCCGCCTCCGCGACGACCTCCATGTCCGGCTGGGCGGCGAGCACCATCCGGAACCCGGTGCGCAGCAGCACCTGGTCGTCGACGAGCATCACGCGGATCGACATCGAGGAGATCCCTTCGGGGAGGTTCGGTGGATCGGGTTCAGTGTGCCGGTTTCAGCGGCAGCAGCGCGCTGATGCGGAAGCCGCCGCCGGGGCGCGGCCCCGCGTCCAGCGTGCCGCCGACCATGCCGACGCGCTCGCGCATGCCGATCAGGCCGTGCCCGCTGCCGTCCGCCCCGCCGTCCTCGTACAGCTCGTGCGGCGCGCCCTTGCCGTCGTCCTCGACGAGCAGCCCGAGGCCGTCGTCGAAGTAGACCAGGCGGACGCTCGCACCGGCGTTCTCGCCGCCGTGCTTGCGGGTGTTCGTGAGCGCTTCCTGCACGATGCGGTACGCGGTGAGCTCGACGCCGCTGGGCAGCGGGCGCGGGGTGCCCTCGACCTTGAAGTCGACGGGCAGACCGGCCGTGCGCACCTGCTCGATGAGCTCGTCGAGCTGCTCGACGTCGGGCTGCGGGACGTACTCCCCGCTCTCCTCGGGCTCCCCGGTGCGCAGCACGCCGAGCAGCCTGCGCATCTCGGCGAGCGCCTGCCGGCCGGTCCCCGAGATCGTCTCCAGGGCCTTCTTCGCCTGGTCGGGGGCGGTGTCCAGGACGTACGCGGCGCCGTCGGCCTGGACCACCATCACCGAGACGTTGTGCGCGACGACGTCGTGCAGCTCGCGCGCGATGCGGGCCCGCTCGGCCGCCACCGCGACCTTCGACTGCGCCTCGCGCTCCTTCTCCAGGCGGTCGGCGCGCTCCTCCAGCTGCGCCAGATAGGCGCGGCGCGTGCGGATGGAGTCGCCGAGGACCCAGGCGAGCGCGAACGGGACTATCTGGAACATCGTGAAGAGCACGTTCCCGAAGACGCTGGTGTTCTCCGAGGGCCAGCGCATCATCGACAGCGGCGCCGCCGCCAGACCGCCGATCAGCGCGAACCGCGAGGCCCACTTCTCCCCGTCGGCCGCGGCGGTGTAGATGACCACCAGCATCGCGAAGTTCGCCGGCATCGTCCCCACGTCGAGGACGAGCTGGAAGACGCCGATGACCGCGGCGAGCACCAGCATCTGCTCGGTCCAGCGGCGGCGCAGCGCGACGACCAGGGAGAGCCCGATGGCGACGGGGACCGCCGCGATGTTCGGGTCGTAGCCGTTCGCCTCGGACATGGAGACCAGACCGAGCCCGGAGACCCCGAGCAGGACGAGGGCCCAGAAGCCGTCGACCCAGGTCGGGTGTCTGCGGAGAAAGTCATAGAGGCGCTGCACGTAACCCAGCGTAGGCAGCCCGGCAGTGCCCCGGGGTCAACCGGAGGTCCGATCCGTATCGAGCACATGTACTCCCCAAGGTGGAGGCCCGCTTAGCCTGCGGGCTGTGACGAACGACCACGAAAGGGCCCCGCGGGGCGTCCGGCGCGGCTGGCGCGAGGCCACCGAGACCGCCCTGTACGGCCCTGACGGCTTCTACCGCCGCCCCGAAGGACCCGCCGGGCACTTCCGCACCTCCGTGCACGCCTCGCCCCTCTACGCGGACGCCGTGGCGCGGCTCCTGCGCCGCCTGGACACCGCGCTCGGCCACCCCGCCGAGCTCGCCTTCGTGGACATGGGCGCGGGCCGCGGCGAACTGACCGCGGGCGTCCTGGCCGCGCTCCCCGCCGGGGTGGCGGCACGCGTGCGCGCGTACGCGGTGGAGCGCGCGGAGCGCCCCGCGGGCCTCGATCCGCGCGTCGACTGGCGGGCCGCCCCGCCGGCCGGCGTCACCGGCCTGCTGTTCGCCAACGAATGGCTGGACAACGTCCCTCTGGACGTCGCCGAGGTGGCCGACGACGGGACGGTGCGCCGCGTGCTCGTGCGCGACGACGGCACCGAGTCGCCGGGCGGCCCGGTCGAGGGGCCGGACGCCGACTGGCTGGCGCGCTGGTGGCCGCTGGAGCCCGAGCCGGGGCTGCGCGCGGAGATCGGGCGCCCCCGCGACGAGGCCTGGGAGGCCGCCACGGCGTCCCTCGCGCGCGGCCTGGCGGTCGCCGTCGACTACGCCCACACCCGGGACGCCCGCCCGCCGTTCGGGACGCTGACGGGCTTCAGGGAGGGCCGCGAGACGGCGCCCGTGCCGGACGGCGGCTGCGACATCACCGCCCATGTGGCACTGGACGCCTGCGCGCGGGAGGGCGCCGAGCTGCTCACGCAGCGGGCGGCGCTCGGCGCGCTGGGCGTGCGCGGCGGACGCCCGCCGCTGTCGCTCGCCTCCAGCGACCCCGCCGGCTACGTACGCGCCCTCACGCGCGCGGGAGAGGCGGCCGAGCTGACCGCGCCCGGCGGGCTCGGCGACTTCGGCTGGCTGCTGCAGCCCGTCGGCGTGGACCTCGGGCCGCTACTTGTCGATGTCGCCGACCACGAAGAACAGTGACCCCAGGATCGCCACCATGTCCGCGACCAGCTGGCCGGGCAGCAGCTCGGTCAGCGCCTGGATGTTGTTGTACGAGGCCGAGCGCAGCTTCAGGCGGTACGGCGTCTTCTCGCCCTTGCTGACGAGGTAGTAGCCGTTGATGCCCAGAGGGTTCTCGGTCCACGCGTACGTGTGCCCCTCGGGGGCCTTGAGGACCTTCGGCAGCCGCTGGTTGATCGGGCCCTGCGGCAGCTCGGCGAGCCGGTCGAGACAGGCGTCCGCGAGGTCGAGGGCGTTGTGGGTCTGCTCCAGGAGGCACTCGAAGCGGGCCAGGCAGTCGCCCTCCTCGCGCGTGACGACCTTCAGGGTGTCCTGCAGTTCGCCGTACGCGAGGTACGGCTCGTCGCGGCGCAGGTCGAAGTCGACCCCGGAGGCGCGGGCGATGGGACCGCTCACTCCGTAGGCGTGTGCCGCCTCGGGCGTGAGGACGCCGACGCCGCGCGTACGGCCCCGGAAGATCTCGTTGCCGAGTACCAGACGGTCGTACACGTCCATGCGCGAACGCACCGAGGCGACCGCCTCACGCGCGCGGGAGGCCCATCCGGCGGGCAGGTCCTCCTTGAGGCCGCCGACGCGGTTGAACATGTAGTGCATGCGGCCGCCGGAGATCTCCTCCATCACGTTCTGGAGCTCCTCGCGCTCGCGGAACGCGTGGAACACCGGGGTGATTCCGCCCAGTTCGAGGGGGTACGACCCGAGGAACATCAGGTGGTTGAGGACGCGGTTCAGCTCGGCGAGCAGCGTGCGCATCCAGACGGCCCGCTCGGGGACCTCCATGCCGAGCATCCGCTCCACGGCCAGCACGACGCCCAGCTCGTTCGAGAACGCCGACAGCCAGTCGTGGCGGTTGGCCAGCATCACGATCTGCCGGTAGTCCCGGGCCTCGAACAGCTTCTCCGCGCCGCGGTGCATGTAGCCGATCACCGGCTCCGCGTGCTGGATGCGCTCGCCGTCCAGGACGAGCCGGAGCCGGAGCACGCCGTGCGTGGACGGGTGCTGGGGGCCGATGTTGAGCACCATGTCGGTGCTCTCGGCCGCTCCGCCGATGCCGAGCGTGGTCTCCGTGGCGGTCTCCGTGGTCGGACTCATGCGCACAGTCTCTCGCACGCGGCTGTCCTTGGTCGTACGTACGCTTGAAGCATGGAATCGGGGATGGTGGGGCCCGCAGGACCGGCGGGGGTACGGGCGGAGCCGGTGTGGACCGGGCTGCCCAAGGGACTGCTCACGATGCGGCGGCTGCTGCTCGTGGTCTGGCTGGTGCCGCTCGCGGCGGCACTCGGCGTGCTGCTCGGGCTGTTCGCCGGGCCCGCCTGGGCGGCCTTCGCGCTGCTGCCGCTCGCCGTCGTGGTGTGGGGCTGGTCGATGCTGGGGCGCAACTGGCGCTCGTGGCGGTACGCGGAGCGGGCGGACGACCTGCTCATCAGCCGGGGTGTGCTGTGGCGCGAGGAGACCGTCGTGCCGTACGGCCGCATGCAGCTCGTCGAGGTGACGTCCGGACCCGTGGAGCGGTACTTCGGGCTCGCCGGCGTGCAGTTGCACACCGCGGCGGCGGCCACCGACGCGCGCATCCCCGGCCTGCTCCCCGAGGAGGCCGAGCGCCTGCGCGACCGGCTGACCGAGCTGGGCGAGGCACGATCGGCGGGGCTGTGAGCGGCGACCGGCCGGTGGAGGGCACGCGGAAGGCCGTCGTCGAGGGACAGCCGGGGGACGCGGGGCAGCCGGTGGACGGCGGCGGCTCTCTGGATGGTGGCGGCTCGGTGGACGGTGGCGGCTCGCCGGACAGTAGCGGCTCGCCGGACGGTGGCGGCGGCTCCGTGCAGGAGCGGCGGCTGCACCCCGTCACGCCGCTGCGCCGCGCCTGGGCGCCCTTCGCGCTCCTGGTGGGCTGGGCGGTCCACGACCCGAACGGCACGCAGCAGCGCGTCTCCGACCTGACCGCCACCACGCTGCTCCTCATCTGCGCCGCGTTCCTCATCGGCGGCGGCCTCTACGGCTTCCTGAGCTGGTGGTTCACGCACTTCGCCGTCACCGACACCGAACTGCGCATCCGCACCGGCCTCTTCTTCCGGCGCACCGCCCACATCCGCCTCGACCGTCTCCAGGCCGTCGACGTGACACGGCCGCTGCTCGCCCGGATCGCGGGGGTAGCCAAGCTCAAGCTGGACGTCGTCGGCACGGAGGACAAGGACGAGCTGGCCTACCTCGGCGAGCGCGAGGCCGCCGAGCTGCGCGCCGAACTGCTCGCGCGGGCGGCCGGTTTCGCCCCCGAGCAGGCCCGCGAGGTCGGCGAGGCCCCCGTCCGGAACCTGCTGCACGTCCAGCCGCGCATGCTCGCCGTCTCCCTGCTGCTGACCGGCGGGCCCTGGGTGATGCTCGTCGCCGCGGTCGTGGTGCCGACGGCCCTGTGGTTCGCCACGCACAGCGTGTGGACGGTCGTCGCGACCGGACTGCCCATGCTGGGCGGCGCGTTCGCGAGCAGCGGCGGCCGCTTCATCAAGGAGTACGACTGGACGGTGGGCGAGTCCCCGGACGGGCTCCGCATCGACCACGGGCTGCTGGACAAGGCCCACGAGACGGTGCCGCCGGGCCGTGTGCAGACCGTGCACATCGTGCAGCCGCTGCTGTGGCGGCGGTACGGCTGGGTGCGGGTCGAGCTGGACGTCGCGGGCTCGTCCAACAGCGTGCTGGTGCCGGTCGCCCCGCGCGAGCACGCCGAGGCGGTGATCGCGCGGGTCCTGCCGGGCGTGCGCGTGCCGGACGCCGCCGAGCTCGTGCGGCCGCCCGCGCGCGCGGCGTGGTGCGTGCCGCTGTGGTGGAAGGGGTACGGCCTCGCGGTCACGGACGCGGTCTTCGCGGCGCGGCACGGCCGGTTCAGGCGCCGCCTCTCGCTCGTGCCGCACGCCAAGGTGCAGAGCGTGCGGCTCTCCCAGGGGCCGTGGGAGCGGTTCAAGGGCGTGGCCGACGTGAAGGTGGACTCCGGCGCCGGCCGGACGGTGACGGCACGGCTGCGGCCGGCCGAGGAGGCGGCGGACCTCCTCCAGTCCCAGGCGGACCGCTCCCGGACGGGCCGCAGAGAGGCGGCACCGGACCGCTGGATGGCGTGACGGAGCCCGCAGGGGGGCGCGGACGGCGAGCCCCGTAAGGGGCGCGGGTGGTAAGCCCCGTAAGGGGCGCGGGGAACTGCGCGACCAGCCACGAACAGCCCGCACCCGAAGCAAGAAGCAACCGGACGCCCCCCGACAGCACCGGAAAAAGGAACGGGCCCGCGCCCCGCAAGGGGCACGGGCCCACCCGTGATTCCGCCGGACCCAGCGGAGCGCCTACGCGCGCAGGGCCGTCCGCAGCTCCCCGACGTCGATCTGCTCCGTCTCGTCGTGGGCCGTCAGGTCGATGACCTGGCCCACGCCGCGCGCGGCGTCGTCGTCGCCCGCGTCCTTGAACTCGGCCTCGGCCTCGGCCTTGTGCACCGCGAGGGCCTCCTCGCCCACCACGTCGGCGAGGTCCTCGTTCTGCACGGACTCGAGCGCCGCGGGCGTGCTCTTCGTACCGAAGAAGTCGAACCCGCCCTGCGGAACCGGGCGGCGCGCCTGCACGGGCGGCGCGACGGCGACCGCGCGCTCGTGCCCGCCGTATCCGTCGGCCGCCCCGGGATTCCCCCGCGACTCGGCCTCCTGCGCCTGCGCGGCCCGCGCGCCGGCTTCGGTCCTGGCGGCGGTCTTCGTCTCCTGCGGCGCCTCCTGTGCCGCGTCCTGCCGCGGAGCCGGCACCGTACGCGGAGTCAGGCGGTCGAGCGCCTCGTTGGCCCGCAGGAAGAGCGACGGCGTGGGGCTCGCGCCCGGCCGGGCG
>NZ_LIRJ01000315.1 GCF_001419745.1 Streptomyces silaceus
AGCAGCGTCGACTTCCCGGAGCCGGAGGGCCCCATGACGGCCAGGAACCGGCCGCGCGGCACGGCGAGGTCGACGGGTTCGAGCGCGGTCACGCCGCGCCGGTACGACCGGCCGACCCCGTCGAGCGTCAGCGCGTCGGGCACCGGCGCGACGGGCGCCGCCGGCCGTGCCGCGGGCTGCGCCCCCGTGCGTCGGGCGCCGCCACCCGCTCGGCGGCCGTCGTCCCTGAAGCCCGTCGCCTGAACATCCCCACGCCCTCCCGGTGCCCGTCACCCTCGCGGTGACCGTCCCTGAGAACGCTAGAAACGCCAGGTCGGGGGGGCGAGAGAGCGCGGTCCCGTCCTGGGGGTGGAGCCTGCTACACCCCCGGGCGCCCCCGGCGGCGGCTCAGGCGCGCGCCGCCTCCGGGTGCAGCCGCACCCAGCCGTCCCACGCCGACTGCACCATGTCGCGCACGTCGCGCTTGGCGGACCAGCCGAGCTCGGTGGTGATGCGGTCGGCGGCGGCCACCACGCGGGCCGGGTCGCCGGGGCGGCGGGCGGTGACCTCGGCGGGGGTGTCGTATCCCGTGACCTCGTTGATCAGGTCCGTCATCTCGCGGACCGACACGCCCTCGCCGCGGCCGATGTTGAGGGTGAGGTCCGTGCCGGGCGCGGCGGAGGCGAGCCTGCGGGCCGTCGCCACGTGGGCCTCGGCCAGGTCGACGACGTGGATGTAGTCGCGTACGCAGGTGCCGTCGGGGGTGTCGTAGTCCGCGCCGAAGATGCGGGGGGCCGCGCCGTCGGTGAGCTTCTCGAAGACCATCGGGACGATGTTGTAGACGCCCGTATCGGCGAGTTCGGGGGAGGCCGCGCCCGCCACGTTGAAGTAGCGCAGCGACGCCGTCGCCAGGCCGTGCGCGCGGCCCACCGCGCGGACCAGCCACTCGCCGGCGAGCTTCGTCTCGCCGTACGGGCTCATCGGCAGGCACGGCGTCTCCTCGGTGACGAGGTCGACGTCCGGCATGCCGTAGACCGCGGCGGAGGAGGAGAGGACGAAGGAGGGGACGCCCGCCGCGACGACGGCCTCCAGGAGCACCCGCAGGCCCTCCACGTTCTCCCGGTAGTAGTGGAGCGGCCGCTCCACCGACTCGCCGACCTGCTTCTTGGCCGCGAGGTGGACGACGCCGGTGATCGCGTGGTCCTTGAGGGTGCGGGCCACGAGGTCCGCGTCGAGGGTCGAGCCGGTCACCAGGGGGACGTCCGCGGGGAGCCGCTCGGGGATGCCGCTGGACAGGTCGTCGTAGACCACGGCCCGCTCGCCCGCCTGCGTCATGGCACGGACGACATGCGCCCCGATGTATCCGGCGCCGCCGGTGATCAGCCAGGTCATGGTCGTCTTGTCCCGTCTTGTCGCGAGTGTGTTCGTGGACGTGCAGTGTCGCAGAGGCCGGGTGAGGGGAGTGTCAGCGGATCGGCCGGGCAGGTCGCCCGGTCCCGTCGTCCGGCCCGGGGCGGCGGGACCGCACCGGCCCGGTCGTCCGGTCCGCGGGTCAGCGCATCAGCCGCGCCAGCCGCCGCTTCGCGACGCCCGCCACGCCCCGCACCCCGGGCGCGAGCCGCACCGCGAGGTTGCCCGCCCGGGTGGCGTACGGCTGGACCAGGAGCACCCCGCGCCGCCGGCTCGGCACCACCGTGCGGCGCAGCAGCCCGGGGCCGGCGACGGCGTGCGCGGTGCTGTCGCGGGCCGTCCCGTCGTCGAAGTGGAGCCGCAGCCGCAGGTCCCACACGCCGCCGGGCAGCGAGCCGAGGTCGAGCAGGACCGTGGCCAGCCAGGTCTCGCCGGGCCGCTCGGCGCCGAAGGCGGCGGTCCTGCGCAGGCCGGGCCGCCCGCTCTGCCGGTCGATCAGCTCGACGTCGACCGTGGCCGGTCCCGCGTCCGCCACCCGTCCGTACAGCTCGTGCAGCCGCAGCGTGAGCCGGGTGGTGCCCGCGCCGGGACGCAGCTCGCCGTCGACCGCGAGGGGCAGCAGCCGCAGCGGCCGTACGAGCAGGTGCTCCAGGGTGACCCGGGGCAGGTCGTCCGCCCAGATCGGCGTGGTGTCCGCGGCCCTCGGGTACGGCGGCGCGAGCCGGGCCGGACGGGCCGCCACCTGTGTGAGGCGCGTCAGGTCGCGGGGCTCCTCGGAGGCGAGGATCACGCGCGCGATGACCCGGCCCGGCGCGGGCGCCGCGTCGAGGTCGGCGGTGTCGAACGTCGCCAGGTAGGCGCGCGTCAGCGCCCACCACTCGCGCTGGTACTCCGCGCCGCGCGCGGTCAGCTCCCGCGTGTACATGCGCAGGCCGTGGTCGATGAACTTGGCGCGGGCCGCCCGCGCGAGCCGCTTGCCGCCGGTGCCCCGCGCGTCCCGCAGGATCTCCACGGACTGGCGGTGCGCCTCCATGCGGGCCTGCCAGTTGGCGACCCCGGAGCGGTCCAGGGAGATCGACAGCTTGGCGGCGGCGCGGCGCACGTGCCAGACGTAGACGGTGTCGGGCACCAGCGCGATGCGCGGCGCGGCGGCCAGGACGCGCGCGGTGAAGACGAAGTCCTCGTAGATGAAGCGGCCTTCGGGGAAGCGGACGGCGTGCTCGCGCAGGAAGTCCGTGCGGTAGAGCTTGTTGACGCAGAGGGTGTCGTGGACCAGGCGGGTGCGCAGCTCGGGCCGGGCGACGAGCTGCGCCTTGCGGTAGAGCTCCGGCTGCCAGGGCACCTCGCGCCCCGAGGGCAGCTCACGGCGCACGCACAGTCCGGCGGCGACCTCCGTGCCGTGCCGCAGCGCGGCGCCGAGCAGCGCGTCGACGGCGC
>NZ_LIRJ01000316.1 GCF_001419745.1 Streptomyces silaceus
CAAGGTCGCCGTCCTCGACACCGGCGTCGACGCCGGACACCCCGACCTCAAGGGCCGCGTCACCGAGTCCAAGAGCTTCATCGCGGGCGAGGAGGTCGCCGACCGCAACGGCCACGGCACCCATGTCGCGTCCACCGTCGGCGGCAGCGGCGCCGCGTCGGACGGGAACAAGGAGAAGGGCGTCGCCCCCGGCGCCTCCCTCGCCGTCGGCAAGGTGCTCAGCGACGAGGGCTTCGGCAGCGAGTCGGAGATCATCGCGGGCATGGAGTGGGCGGCCAAGGACATCGACGCCAAGATCGTGTCCATGAGCCTCGGTTCACAGGAGGCCAGCGACGGCACCGACCCGATGGCCGCCGCCGTGAACTCCCTGTCCAAGGAGACCGGCGCCCTCTTCGTCGTCGCGGCCGGGAACACCGGCGCGCCCTCCTCGATCGGCTCGCCCGGCGCCGCCGACTCCGCGCTGACCATCGGCGCCGTCGACTCCGCCGACGAGGCCGCCTACTTCACCAGCCAGGGCCCGCGCGCCGGCGACCACGCCCTCAAGCCCGATCTGTCGGCGCCCGGCGTCGACATCCTCGCTGCCCGCTCCCGGCTCACCGGCGGCGACGGTTTCTACACGGAGATGAGCGGTACGTCGATGGCGACCCCGCACGTCGCCGGCGTCGCCGCCCTCCTCGCCGAGAAGCACCCCGACTGGCCGGGCGCCCGGATCAAGGACGCCCTGATGTCCGGGTCGAGGCAACTCGACGCCTCCGCCTATGCGTTGGGCGCCGGGCGGGTCAGCGTGCCCGACGTCCTCGACGCCGACGTCACCGCGACCGGCAGCCTCGACCTCGGCTTCTACGGCTGGCCGTACGACGACAACAAGCCCGTCGACAAGACCCTCACGTACACCAACTCCTCCGACAAGGCGGTCGAGTTGAGCCTCGCCGCGCAGGGCGGCGCCGAGGGGGTCGTCGCGCTCGCCGACACCACCCTCACCGTCCCGGCGCACGGCACCGCCTCCACCACCGTCACCGGCGACGGCGCGAAGGCGCCCGTCGGGAACACCAGCGGCGCCGTCGTCGCGAGCGCCGGCGGCAAGAAGGTCGCGCACACCGCGTTCGGCCTGGTCAAGGAGGAGGAGCGGTACACCCTCACCGTCCATGTGAAGGACCGAGACGGGGCCGCGTCACCGGCCGACCTCGTGGTGCAGCAGCTCGCCAAGGACACCGAGCCGTTCCCGGCCGCCGTGGGTGACTCCGGCACCCTGGAGCTGCGCATGAAGCCGGGCACGTACGCCCTCTCCACCTTCCTCGACGTGCGCGGGGCCAAGGGCAAGGACTCCCTCGGCCTCGGCTTCCTCACCGACCCGCAGATCACGCTCGACCGGGACCGCGAGATCACCCTCGACGGTCGGCAGTTGCGCGAGATCAGGGCAGACGTCGACCGGCGCACCGAGACCCGCCAGCTGCTCATGGAGTACGACAGGAAGGCCGGCGGCGCCGACATGATGGGCGCCGTCCAGGTGCCCGTGAAGTACGACAGCGTCTTCGCCGCGCCCACGAAGAAGGTCACCGAGGGCAGCTTCGAATACCGGACCGTGTGGCGGCTCGGCAAGCCGCTCGTGGACGTGAAGGGCCTCGGCGAGGCCGTCGCCCAGCCCGGCGGCACCATCGCCGAGGGGCGGCACGCGTGGGCGCTGGTGGACGCCGGTGACGGCACCCCGGCCGCGTACGCGGGCAAGGACGTGCGCGGCAAGGCCGTCGTCGTGCGCCGCACCGACGCCGTCACCCCGGCGCGGCTCGGCCAGGCCGCGCAGGACGCGGGCGCCGCCGCGCTGTTCGTGACGGACGATCAGCCCGGCCGTCTCAACGCGTGGTTCGGCACCGACGACAACGGCGACCGGCCCCTGCAGATCGCCACGGTCGACGCCGCCGACGGCGCGCGTCTTCTCGCGGCGGCGAAGGTGGGCAGGAAGGTCCAGAGCACCGGGACCCTCAACACCCCTTATGTGTACGACCTTTCCGAGGGTCACAAGGGGGCCGTGCCCAAGGACCTGACGTACGAGCCGGGCAAGCGTGAACTGGCCGTCCTCGACACCAGGTTCCACGCGGTCAAGCCCGCGCAGGGCGGCGAGTACCGCTACTCGATCACCGACGCGTTCCCCGTCGGCATCGGCTTCCAGGAGAAGATCGACTACCCGGTCGAGCGCACGGAGTACGTGTCCATGGGCGCGGGCCAGAAGTGGCACGAGTCCGTGTCCACCGGGCCCGGCGCCCTGGAGGAGCGCAGTGGCCTGGTCGCCTACCGGGGCGGCGAGCGGACCGGCCTCGACTGGTTCAAGCCGGTCCTGCACCCCTGGCTCGGCACCGGCCTCGGCTGGGGCCAGCAGCGCCGGGGCAACGACCTGGAGTTCAACGTGCCCGGCTGGGGCGACTCCGGACCCGACCACACCGGCTTCGGCGACGTGTGGAACGAGGAGTCGATGACGCAGACCAGCGAGGTCTTCGTCGACGGCGTGAGTGCCGACCGGCGCAAGAGCTCGGGCGTGTACGTGTGGGACGCGGATCCCGCCGAGCGGACGTACAAGGTCGTGACCGACACGACGCTCGACCCCGCGCGGTGGTCGCTGGCCACGAAGGGCCACGCCGAGTGGACCTTCCGGTCCAAGGAGACCCCCGCGGACAAGAAGACGTTCCTGCCGCTGCTGAACCTCGGCTTCGACGTCGACACGGACCTGTCCGGCGCGGTGCGGGCCGGGCGGAGCGTCGACGTCGGGATCTTCTCGGAGTACGTGAAGGGGGCGCCGGACACCGGGACGATCGGGGGCGGCGCGCTGTCCGTCTCGTACGACGAGGGGAAGACGTGGAAGACGGTCTCCCTGGACCGGGACGGGCGGAAGGCCGCCTGGCAGGGAGAGGTGAAGGTGCCCCGCGGGGCGAAGTCCGTGTCGCTGCGGGCCTCCGCGAAGGACGACCGGGGCGGGTCGGTGGTCCAGGAGGTCATTCGGGCGGTGGGAGTGAAGTAGCCCCGCGGGGCCTTCCCCGGTCCCACCTCTTCCGAGGGGTCCAGGGGGCGCCGCCCCCCCCGGACCCCGGCACGATGTCCTCCGTCGCCGGACGGGCCGGCCGCTGCCGCCCGTCCGGCGTCAGGCGCCGGGCAGCGCCCGCTTCATGATCTTGCCCATGTCGTTGCGCGGCAGCGCCTCCAGGTACCGCACCACCCGCGGCCGCTTGTGCGGCGCGAGCCGCGCCGCCACGTGGTCCGCCAGCTCATCGGCGGACGGCGGGGCGTCGGCCCGCGCCGGCACCACCCACGCCACGATCCGCTCGCCCAGGTCGGGGTCCGGCTCGCCGGTCACCGCGGCCTCCCGCACCCCCTCGTGTTCGAGGAGCGCGTTCTCGATCTCCCCCGCGCCGATCTTGTAGCCGCCGCTCTTGATGAGGTCGGTGGCCTTGCGGCCGACGATGCGTACGTATCCGTCGGCGTCCCGCACCGCCATGTCGCCGGTGCGGAACCAGCCGCCCGCCGCGAAGGCCTCCGCGGTCGCGTCCGGGCGGTTGAGGTACTCCGTGAAGAGGTTGGGGCCGCGCACCTGGATCTCGCCGACCGCCTCGGGGTCGTCCCCGGGGATCTCGCCGCCCGCCTCGTCGACCAGGCGCAGCTCGACGCCCGGCAGCGGCACGCCGACCGCGCCCGCGCGGGGCTCACCGTCCGCGCGGACGCTGGTGTTCATGAGCGTCTCCGTCATGCCGTACCGCTCGATGACGCGCCGTCCCGTGGCGGCCGCGATGCGCTCGTGGTCGTGGACCGGGAGCGCCGCCGAGCCGGAGACCAGGAGCCGCGCCCCGGTCAGCGCCTTCGCCAGCTCCGGTTCCTCGGGCAGGACTTCGGCGATGCGGTGGTACATGGTCGGGACCCCGAACAGCATCGTCGCCCCGGAGCCCAGCTCGCGCGCCACGCCCTCGGTGCTGAACCGCCCGAGGTGGCGCACGGAGCCGCCGCGCCGCAGCGGGCCGAGCGTGCCGAGGATCAGGCCGTGCACGTGGAAGAGCGGAAGGCCGTGCACGAGGACGTCGTCGCCGGTCCACTGCCAGGCGTCCTCCAGGGCGTCCAGCGTCGCGGCGATCGCGCGGCGCGGCACGACGGCGCCCTTGGGCGGTCCCGTGGTGCCCGAGGTGTAGACGATCAGGGCGGGCGACTCGGGGGCGTCGGGCTCGGTGACCGGTGCGGCGGGACCGCTCCCCGCGCCGTCTCCCGTAGGAGCCGACATGCCGTCCGCGTCGGCCCGCGCGTCGACGTCCAGGCGCTTCAGGTCGGCGAGCGCGGGCGGCAGTTCGACGCCCGGTGCCACGAGGATCAGGGACGGCGCGCTGTCCGTCACGATGTGCGTCAGCTCGCCCGCGCCCGACTTCGGGTTGAGCGGCACCGCGGGCACCCCGGCGAGCAGCGCGGCGACCACGCCGACGGCCGTCTCCAGGGAGGGCGTCGCCCACACGGCGACCCGGCCCGCGCCGCGCAGCCGCGACGCCAACGCGCCCGACGCCGCCGCGAGTTCGGGGTAGCTCAGCGAGCGGTCGCCGAACCGCAGGGCCTCGCCGCGGGTCTCCGTGTGCGCGGCGGCCAGGGCCGGGAACAGGGGATTCACGTCTCGTACTCCTCGTTGTCTGCTCGGGCTGTGCAGGGTGTGTGCAGTCTCTGCACCGGGGCGTAATGAGAGTGTTACGCCGTTGAAGGTGCGGTGTCACAGTGATCACTGAGGCTGAAGTGGCCGAATTGGCCCGGATTTCGGGGCCGTTCGGCGCTTTGTCAAACAGTCAATCAAACAGTCGATCAACGAGCCGATCCCTCAGGGGATCAACCGGACGATCCATCGGCCGATCACCCGATCACCCGCGACCACGTCAGCAAGCCGGTCCTCCCCCCACAATCCGAACAGGATGGGACCACCTTTCATGTCCGATGTACTGAGGCGTCCCGACGCCCGCCACAAGGTGCTCATACCGCACCAGTCCACCACCTCCGATCCGGCGCCGCCCGGCCGCCCCCACGTCCTCGCCGTGGGACCCCCGGGCCCCGGCCGCGAGCGGCTCACCCGGACCCTGCGCCTGACCGGCCACGAGGTCACGCACGCCGTCCCCGGAGAGGTCCGCCGCCTGGTCGGGCAGGCCACGCCCGACGCGATCGTGGCCCTCGACGACGGCCCCGACGGGCGCCGGCAGGGCCGCGACGTCATACGCGAGGTCCGCGCCGACCCGGCGGGCCAGGCCCTCCCGCTGGTCATGGTCACCGCGGCCCGCGCCCCCGCCACCGTCGCCGAACTCCTGCGGGACGGCGCCGACGACTGCGTGACGGAGGCGTCCGACCCGGACGAGCTGTCCGCCCGCATCGCGGCCAAGCTGCACCGGGTGCCCGTACCCGTCGAGCAGCTGCTCCTCGACCCGCGCACCGGTCTCTACTCGGCGCCGCACTTCATGGCCGAGCTCGACCGCGAACTCCAGAGGCCCGCGGGCGCCCGGCACGGCGGCGTCCTCGCCGTGGTCGGCGTCGCCGAGGCCGAGGCCCTGGAGAGCCGGCTCGGGCCGCGCGTGCGGCGCGAGGTCGCCGAGCGCCTCGCCCAGGTCGGCGAGCGCCTGGGCAACGTGTGCGACCGCCTCGGCTGGGACGACGAGGGACGCCTGCTCGTCCTGATGCCCGGCGTCGACGAGGAGACGGCCACCGAGAGCCTGCGGGAGTTCGCCGCGTCCGTGGCCGGCACGCGGTTCGTCGTCGCGGACGAGAACGTCCGGCTCACCCCCGCCGTCGGCTGGACCCCGCTGCCCGCCCGCGCCGGCCGGGGCACGAGCGCCCAGGCCGCCGAACAGGCGCGGGACGCCGCCGAGGAGGCCCTGCGCCACCGCGACCTGCGGCCCGTGCGCTACGAACCGTGGATGCGGACCGCCGCCGCGCACGGCCACCGGCGCGCCCGGCCCGGCCCGCGCGCCCTGCTGTCCGCGGCGACCCCGCTGCTCTCGCCCGTCCTGATGCTGCTGCTCGGCGTGGGCGTGCCGTTCCTGCTCTACCAGCAGGCCTACGAGGCGGGCTGGGACGCGGCGGCCGTCGCGTACTGGGTGGTGGTCGCTGGCCTGGTGACGTCCGCCCTGCTCATCGTCCTGGAGTGCCTCTTCTCGCTCGACGCGAAGACCCGCCCGGCCGCCCCGGGCCAGCCCTACCCGACGGCGAGCGCGGTCATCGCCGCGTACCTGCCGAACGAGGCCGCGACGATCGTCGACACCGTCGAGTCGTTCCTGCGCCTCGACTACCCCGGCGAGCTGGAGATCGTCCTCGCCTACAACACCCCGCACCCGCTGCCCGTCGAGCAGACGCTGCGGGAGATCGCGGCGCGCGACCCGCGCCTGGTGCTCCTGGAGGTCGCGGGCAGCACGTCCAAGGCGCAGAACCTCAACGCGGCGGTGACGCGGGTGCGCGGTGAGTTCGTCGGCATCTTCGACGCCGACCACCACCCGGCCCCCGACGCCTTCCGGCACGCCTGGGACTGGCTGTCCAACGGCTACGACGTGGTGCAGGGCCACTGCGTCATCCGCAACGGCGAGAGCTCCTGGGTCGCCCGGCTGGTGGCCGTCGAGTTCGAGGCGATCTACGCGGTCAGCCACCCGGGCCGCACCCGCCTGTACGGCTTCGGGGTGTTCGGCGGCTCCAACGGCTTCTGGCGCACCGACCTGCTCGCCCGCACCCGCATGCACGGCTCGATGCTGACCGAGGACATCGACTCCACGATGCGCGCCCTGAACGAGGGCGCCCGCATCGCCATGGACCGCACCCTCATCTCCCGCGAACTCGCCCCCACGCTCCTGAAGCCCCTGTGGAACCAGCGCTCCCGCTGGGCCCAGGGCTGGCTGCAGGTCTCCCTCAAGCACCTGTGGCGCGTCCTGCGCTCGCCCGTCTTCACGCGCCGGCAGAAGACCGGCCTGTTCGTGCTGCTCGGCTGGCGCGAGGTCCAGCCGTGGCTCACCCTGCAGATCCTGCCGATCCTGGCGCACGCCGCGTGGCGTGCGGGCGGCGCCGACCGGCTCGACTGGGCGGTGCCCGTCTGCCTCGTCGCGGCGGCCGTCACGCTCTCGGCGGGCCTCGTGCAGGCGGCGTTCGCCTGGCGGCTCGCGGTGCCCGAACTGCGCGTGCGCAAGGGCTGGTTCTGGCGCTATCTGCTCGTGTCGACGTTCTTCTACACGCACTTCAAGAACATGGTGGCGCGTGCCGCGCACCTGAAGGAGGCACTCGGCGACCGGCAGTGGCGGGTCACCCCGCGCGCCGTCGCGGCCGGCGCCGCCACGTCCGGTGCCACGGGGAGGGACGCGTGACCTCGCCCGTCGCTCCCGAGACGCCCGCTCCGGCCGGGACACCGGCCCGCAAGGAGGCCTCGCCCCGCGGCCGTGCCCTCGAACTCCAGGGCCTGCGCGGCCTCGCCGCGCTCAGCACGGTCGTCTTCCACGTCTGGCAGCAGTACTGCACCTACGACGCGGCGGGCTCGCACCCACCGGTCGACAACCCCTACGTCGGGGCGCTGATCTCCCTCGAAGTGATCGACCTGTTCTTCGTGATGTCGGCGTACCTGCTCACGCTGTCGTACGCGCGCGCCGCCCTCGACGGCGAGGAGGGCGGGGTCAGGCCGGGGAAGGTGTTCCTCTTCCGGCGGGCGGTCCGCATCCTGCCGCTGTACTTCCTCGCGGTCGTGGTCGTCTGGTCGACGCGCAACCCGACGCTGCCGGGGGACTGGCGCGACCTGGTCGAACACCTCACGTTCACGCACGTCTTCGACCGCGAGCGGATCTTCTACACCCTGGGCCCGACCTGGTCGCTCTCCCTGGAGGTCGCCTTCTACCTGGTGCTCGTGGCGCTCGGGCCGCTCGCGGTGCGGGCCTGCCGCGGGCTGCGCACCCGCCGGGCCCGGATCGCGCTGTGCGCCGCGGGCTGCGCGGCGCTCTTCGCGCTGCCGCTGGCGTGGATCGCGTACGCGCACTACGCCCTCGGCGTGCCGCACACCGACTGGCCCGTCTACTTCGGTCCGCAGGCCCGCTTCGGCGGCTTCGCGGCCGGCATGGGCCTCGCGGTGCTCACCACGGCGCTGGGCGAGACCCGGGGGCGGCTGCGGGGCCGCTGGGCGAGCGCGCTGTCGGCGGCGGCGCTGGCCGGGCTGCTCGCCCTGTCCTGGTCCTCCGACCCGGAGAACTTCGCCCAGACCTTCTACCACCCGATCGCCTCCGTGCTGTGGTTCGCTCTCCTTTACGCGACGCTGCGCATCCGGCACGGGGAGCGTCAACGCGTGCGCTGGCACGGCCTGTTGCGGGCCCGCTGGGCGACCGCCGTGGGGCTGGTCAGCTACAGCCTCTACATCTGGCACGAGCCGGTGATGCTGCGACTGGACACGTCGGGGCTGCTGCCGTCGGCGCAGGCGGGCTTCCCGGTCGCGGTGCTCGTCGTGCTCCTGGTGGCGCTCGCGGTCGGCACGGTGAGCTACTGGTGCGTCGAGTACCCGGCGGGCCTGCTCGGCCGGACCCGGGACGGCAGGGGCCGTGCACGGGACTTCTACCCGGAGCGCCAGGAGGCCGTCGCGACCCGCTGAGACGCGGCCGCGACGGGCCACCACGCGGCGACGCCGCCTCCCCGTGGGACGAGGGGAGGCGGCGCCGCTGCGGACTGCGGGTGACGTCAGATGAGCCAGCCCAGGAAGTGGGCGAGACCGGCGACGACGTCAGTGATGATGTTCATGGTGGTGCTTCTCCTTGTGGGACTTTCAGGAAGGCCGGTCCCCTGGATCTACGCGTCCGGAGGCCGGCATCCCGGCCCCGTATGGGACATGGACCGGGAGCGCAGTCACGGTCTGCAGCCCGTCGCTTGCGCACCGTAAGCATCGTCAATCACGAGGGCCCCGCGCAATTCCTCCGGCGACGATCACCTGTTCCAGGGAACAACTGCCCAGTCGTTCGCATTGGTTGTTCGCATCGCGGGTTTCCCGTCGTACGCCGACCGGCTGCCCGGCCGTCCCTCAGTACGTCACCAGCACTCCCACGTACGAGACCCCCGCGATCACGCCCCACGCCACCAGGCCGAGCGCCGCGATCCGGCCGCCCGTGCGGGTCAGGGACGGCAGGTCGACCGCGCTGCCGAGGCCGAACAGGGCGGCGGCCAGCAGGAGTTCCTGTGCGGTCTGCGCGGTGTCGAGGGCGGCGCCCGGCAGCCATCCGGTGGTGCGCAGGGCGACCATGGCGAGGAATCCGAGGACGAACAGCGGGACGAGGGGCGGACGTTTGGCGCTCCGGTCCTTCGCCTGCCCCTCGCCGGTGCTCGACCGCACCCGCGCCCTGACCGACAGGGCCACCGCCGCGACCAGCGGCGCCAGGAGCGCCACCCGCATCAGCTTGACCAGCACCGCGTCGCCCAGCGCCCCGGCACCCGCGGTCTGCGCGGTCGCCACGACCTGCCCCACGTCGTGCACGCTCGCCCCGACCCAGCGCCCGAACTCCGCGTCGCTCAGCCCCAACGGGTGCTGGAGCAGCGGCAGTACGGCGATGGCGAGGGTGCCGCACAGCGTGACCAGGGCCACCGACGTCGCCGTGTCCCGTTCGTCGCTCTCGGACACCTCGCTGACCGCGCCGATCGCGGACGCGCCGCAGATCGAGTAGCCGGTGGCGACCAGCAGCGGCTGATCGCCCGGCAGCCCCATGCGGCGACCCAGCCACCAGGTCCCGAAGAAGGTGACCGCGACCACGCCGAGCACCATCGCGACCGACGCCCAGCCGAGCCCCAGCACGTCGTCCAGACCGAGCTTCAGGCCGAGCAGCACCACGCCGACGCGCATCAGCCGCTTCCCGGCGAACGTCAGGCCCGCCTTGCCGGTCCCGCGGACGAACGCGCGCGCGGCGCCCGGCAGATGGGCCGCGGCGATGCCGAGCACCACGGCGGCGGTGAGCATCGGGACGCCGGGCACGAGCCGGTGCACGCACCAGGCGAGGCCGACGCCCGCGGCGGCGAGCGCGAGACCCGGCAGCTTCCCCGGGGCGCGCAGCCGGGCCGGGACCGAAGCGGGCGGACGCGTACGGGACTTGGCGCGCTCTCCGAGCAGTGCCATTACCGGTCGGCCGGCAGGTCGTACACGCGGCGCACGCTGCTGCCCAGGCGGGCTATGTCCGCGCCGTAGACGTGGATCGATATCGCGAGGGTGCCGCAGGCGTTCCACACCCGGTGGATGTCGCCGGGCGGCGCGAAACCGCAGACCGAGCCCTGCGGGTTGACCACGTCGTCCGTGGCGACCAGGCGGGCCGCGCCGCCGTTCTGCGCGGCGGGCACCAGGCGGTAGCGGCGCTCCTGCTCCTCGCCCTCGTGCACGCCCGTCACGCACCACGACACGTGGTCGTGGACGGACGTCCGCTGGCCCGGCAGCCAGACCAGCGCCACGATCGAGAAGCTGCCGTCGTGCTCGGCGTGCAGCACGTGCTGGCGGTAGCGCTCGGGGTCGCCCTCGCGCTGTTCGTCGGTGAGCAGGTCGGCGGCGCCGAGGTGGGGCGCGAGCCGCTCCCCGACCAGGTACGCGGTCAGGTCGGGAGGCAGGCCGCGCCCGACGGCCTCGCGCACGTCGGCGACGAGGGTGTCGAGGCGTTCTGTGGTCCGGGCGGCCCGGTACGCGGTCGGAGTGCTCATACCCGGCAGCGTCGCGCCGCCGATCCATCACGTCCAACGACAGTTCTTTGGCGTACCCGAAACTTCTGCTTATGGAACGCGAGAGGGTGCGGGGAGGTGAGGGGGCGGGGCGGTCAGCAGCCGACGCGGTTGGCGGCCACGGTCCTCAGTTCGTCGAGGACCAGCGCGGTGGCCGGAATGCGCAGATGGTCCTTGAGGACGTACGCGGACACCTGGCGCCGGGAGGCCGGATCCAGGGCGCGGCCCGTCACCTTGCGGTGGCACAGGAAGTTCAGGACGAGCCCCGGCATCATCGCGACGCCGAGCCCCTCGGCGACCAGACTCTGCACCACGAGGTTGTCGTCGGTGGTGAAGGCGATGTCCGGCGCGAAGCCCAACTCGGCGCACTCGTGCAGGAAGTTGGCGCGGCAGCGCGGGCAGCCCGCTATCCATCGCTCCTCCGCCAGCTCCGCCAGCTTGACCGAACGGCGGCGCGCCATGGGGTGCCCGGAGGGCATCAGGACGGTCAGCTGGTCCTCCATGAGCGGGATCTCCACCAGCTCGTCCGGGACCTCTTCGTGCAGGCCGGGATAGGTGAACGCCAGCGTGATGTCGCACTCGCCGCGCACCACGCGGCGCAGCGACTCGGGCGGCTCGTCCTCCAGGAGCTCCACGCGCACCCCCGGATGGCCCGAGGCGAGCCGGGCCAGGGCCTCGGGGATGAGGGTGGCGTTGGCGCTGGGGAACGCGCACAGCCGCACCCGGCCCGAGCGCAGCCGCGTGATCGCGTTCATCTGCTGCTGGGCGGCGGAGATGTCGTCCAGGATGATCCCCGCGTGCCGCGACAGCGCCTCGCCCGCCTCCGTCAGCTGCATGCGGCGGCCGACGCGGGTGAACAGCGGGGTGCCGACGGACCGTTCGAGGGCCTTCATCTGCTGGGTGATCGCGGGCTGCGTATAGCCGAGGGACCGGGCGGCCGCCGAGTAGGACCCGGCCCTGACCACCTCGTGGAACGTCCTGATGTGCCGTGAATCGAACACCGCTGAATCATAAGCGGATGTTGGGACGACGGAACAAGGGTGGCGGTCCCGCTTCTGTCCGGACCGGCGGCCGGGTCCGCTCAGGGTGACGCCTCCGGGGGCCACTCCTTGAGGGAGAGGACGAGCTGTCCGCGCTCCGGGTCGACGAGCAGCACCCGGGCGGTGACCTCCTGGCCCGCCCGCAGCGCGTCCTCGGGGTGGTCGAGGCGCCCGTCGGTGATCTCCGGGAGGCGTACGAGGCCCCGCGTGCCGCCCACGTCGACGAACGCCCCGAAAGGGGCGAGCGCGGTCACGGTGCCCCGGCAGACGTCGCCCCGGGCCGGTCCGGCCAGGGTGGGTTCCGGGCCGTCGTCGGCGGGGAGGTGCGGCAGGTCGAACGGGCGGATCATGGGGTGAAGGATGCCAGGGCCTTGTCGAAGTGGCGTTTGCCCGTGGTCTGGCGGGCCCCGTGCTTGCCATGCGCCGCATCATACGAACTCCCTTGACCAGCGACGAAGTTGGGCCGTGCGAGGTCACGGGGGCCTGTCGGATCCGGGGGGAGTGTGAGGGGAGTGTGAACAGCGCGCGACCGCACCGGAGTTGCCTCCGCACGCCGGTCACATCCCGTGCTTGATCCACTACTTTGGGTGACTCCAGCGGGGTGCGGCGGGAGCGGCCCGCGCGGTGGAGGGGATCACACATGAGGCGACCACGCACGACCACGGCACGCAGGGCCAAGGAAGGCGCCGGCAGGACGGCCGGGGTGCTCGGCGCGCTCGCGGCGGCCGCCGCGCTCACGCTCTCCCTGTCGGGTTCGGCGTACGCGGCGGAGGGGCTCCTCGTCGTCAACGGCCAGGCGTACGAGAACCCGAGCGGCTGCTACGCGGTCGACTGGTTCCCGACCACGGTGGCCAACCACACCGACGCCATCGCCGAGGTCCACTCGGGCCCGGACTGCACGGGTCCGGTCGAATGGCTCGTGTACCCCGGCGAGACGTATGGGACGGAGACCGCGCAGAGCGTCTTCGTGCTGTGAGGCGCGCCGGGGCCGGTTGTTAGCCTGCGGGGGCCGGGCCGCGTACGCACCAAGCCGCGTACGACGGCGGCGGCGTACGAGGAGGAGTTCCCGTGGCAGGTCCCCGCATAGCCCTGGTCACCCGTCGGCCCGCCCCCGGGCATGACCGCGATCTGCCGGTCCTCGCGCGGGCCGTCGACGCCGCGGGAGCCGAGGCCCGCGTCGTCGGATGGGACGACCCGGACGTCGACTGGTCCGGGTTCGACCTCGCGGTGATCCGGTCGACGTGGGACTACAGCTGGCGCCCCGGCGAGTACGTGGCGTGGGCCGAGCGATGCGCCCGGCTCACGCGGCTCGCCAACCCCGTGGACGTCGTGCGGTGGAACACCGACAAGCGCTACCTGGGCGAGCTGGCGCGGGCGGGCGTGCCCGTCGTGCCCACGCGCTACACCGCACCCGGCGAGAGCGTCCGGTTCCTCGAGGGCGGCGACGGGGACGGCGACGGGGAGTTCGTCGTCAAGCCGACCTCCGGGGCCGGAGCGCGCTACGCCGCCCGCTACCGCGCGGACGAGCGGGACGCCGCGCTGGCGCACATCGCCCGCATGCACGCGGAGGGCTTCACCGCCATGGTGCAGCCCTACATGCGCTCCATCGACACCACCGGCGAGCGCGCCCTCGTCCACATCGGCGGACAGTTCCTGCACGCCGCCCAGAAGGGCGCGGTGCTCGCCTCCGGCACCGCCTACGACGCCGACAAGGTCGCCCACCCCGACCTGCGTCCCTGGCGGCCCACCGACGCCGAACTGTCCGTCGCCGAGCGCGCGTTGGCCGCCGTGCCGGGATCGCCCGACCTGCTGTACGCGCGCGTGGACCTGGTCGACGGCGACGACGGCGAGCCCCGCGTGATGGAGCTCGAACTCGTCGAGCCGAACCTCTTCCTCGGCGTGCACCCCGGCTCCGCCACCCATGTCGCCGAGCAGATCGTGAAGGCCGCGCGGTAGCCGCCGGGGCACCGGCCTCAGCCGTCGAGCACCGCCACCCGCTGCAGCAGCCCCCACGTGAACTCCGCCACGCAGCGCCGCCGCACCCCGCCCGCGTCCGGCGCCGTGAACGCCAGCTGCCAGCGCGTCGGCGCCGTCCCCTCCATGGGCCGGGCCGGGGCGAACGCCCGCGCCGCCTCGTCGACCGTGCACGACCACGGCGTCAGGTCCTCCAGGAGCCGCAGCGCGGGCCCCGGCGCGCCCGGCGCCCGCACCAGCCACTCGTTCCACACCGCGCCGTTCGGCGCGAGGAGCACCTCGAAGCGGAGGTCCGGCCAGAGCGGCACCGGCCACAGCAGCGCCTCGCACTCCAGGTCGCCGACCGGGCGGCGCACGGACGCCTCGGGCACGCCGAGGACCGAGCGGTAGCGGGCGGCGGCGCCCCGCGACCTCGGCGCGCGGGTCATCGCCTGCCAGCGCCGGTTGGCCTCGCGCATCTCCGCGATGGAGACGCCCAGTTCATGACGGGCGTCCTCGACCAGGTCGGCGTTGTGGTCGGCCATCCGGCGCAGCAGGACGAGCTGGAAGTCCAGCGCGGTGAACGGGGCGGAGCCGTGGGAGGAGCTAGCGGGCATGCACCCCATCGTCGCGCACCGCGCGCGCTCCCGGGCGGCGCCCGTCGGGAAGGAACAGCACCGAGTTCACGTAGCGCGGCCGCCGCGGCGTGAGGACCCGGCGCAGCAGCCCCTGCGACACCACGTACGACGTGTCCGCCTGGTGCGCCTCCAGGTCGAAGCCGGCCAGCGGCAGCCACGTGTCGTGCGGCAGTACCCAGCCCCGGTAGCCGTGGTGGGCGGTGAGCAGCTCCACGATCGGGGCGATCGGCTGGATGCGGGACTCCAGCTCGATGAAGATCGCCGGGCGGTCGCGGGCGATCAGGGCGTGCGCGCCGCGCAGCACCGGCAGCTCGTTGCCGTCCACGTCGATCTTGACGAAGTCGACGTTCCGCAGGCCGAGTCCGTCCAGCGTCAGACACGGCACGTCGACGGCGGTGGCGTGGATGTCGCGGCGGATCAGCGAGGACACGCCCCGCTCGCCGCGGTCACCGGGCGGCAGCCAGAGCCGGGCCGTGCCCGGCCGGTCGGTGGCCGCGGCCTGGATCACCCGGACGTTGCGGGGGGTGCTCGCGGCGAGCAGCCGCGCCAGGTGCGGCACCGGCTCGACGGTCACCACGCGGTCCGCCCGCGCGGCGAGCCGGCGCGACCAGGGGCCGTACCAGCCGCCGACGTCCACGGCGGTGCCGCAGCCCGGCGGACACAGGTCGCCGAGCCGGGCCAGCTCCGGCTCGAAGCGGGGGTAGACCAGCCGGGCCAGGGAGGCGATCAGCCGGTCGGGGACGAAGGGGGCCACACGGGCGGCGAGAGTCATACGCGCCCCCGCTCACGGGGAGATGCGCTTGAGCAACTGCTCGTGCTCGTCCTCCGGGACCTGCTCACCGGAGGACGGCAGCAGCTGCGGGATGCCGTCGACGATCGGATAGCGGCGCCGCAGACGCGGGTTGTACAGCGCCTCCTCCGGCACGAGGGGCTCGCCCGGGGCCAGCAGGTGCAGCGGCCCCTTGTCCAGCGGGCAGGCGAGGATCTTCAGCAGCGGGTCGTCGGGGTTCATCCGCTCGTCAACTCCTTGGTGGGGGACGGTGGTGGGGGTGCGGTTCCGTCGTGCTTGGGCATGGCGAGCAGCACCGACACCGCGAGCAGCGTGCCCGCGATGCGCAGCGCGAGCCGCACCGGGTCGTGCGGCAGCGCCTCGCCGAACGCCAGCGTGCCGAGTACCGCCGTGAACAGCGCGGTAACCGTCGTGCACACCGGCACGATGAGCGAGGCACGGCAGCGCTGCAGGGCCGCCTGCGACATGACCAGGCCGAACGCGCCCGTGAACAGCAGCAGATACGGGTACGGCGAGCTCAGCAGGCCGACCAGCGCACCGCCGAGGTCGTGCGTCGTCAGATGGCTGGAGACCCCCTTGATGGCCAGCGAACTCACGCCGTACAGCAGGCCCACCGCGACGCCGTACTCGACACCCGCCGTCGGCAGGCGGTGCCGGTGCCGGGCGCGGCGCTCCGCCGCCCCGTACAGCCACACGCCCGCCGCCAGCGAGGGCAGGCACACCGTGAGGACCAGCGGCACCGGCGCGCTGCGGCTGACGGTGTCGTTCTGCTCGTTCAGCGACAGGACCACCATCAGCAGCGCCAGCAGGATCCCGCCGACCGCGTACCGCTCCCGCCCCGACGTCCGCTCGCCCAGCAGGACCGAGGACAGGAGCAGCAGCAGGACCAGGCCCGACACGAAGATGCCCTGCGCCGCGGCGATCGGCAGCGTGCGGTACACGGCGAGCTGCGCGGCGAAGCCCGCCGCGAGCGCCAGCGACCCGCCGATCCACAGCGGGCTGCCGAGCACCTGCCGCAGCAGCCGCGCGGGGCTGCGGACGCTGACGGACGGCATCGCCGTCAACGCCCGCTTCTCCAGGACGAACCCGGTGCTGTAGAGCACGTTCGCGAGCAGCGCCGCGGCCACACCCCACCACATGGGACTCAAGACTTTCGGGCGTGCAGCAGGAGGATCGAGGCCGCGCTCGGCGCGGCACAGGCCAGGCGGTCCAGGGCGCGCAGCGGACGCGGCACACCGTGGAAGGGCGCCCCGGACAGGCGTACGACGTCGAAGCCCGAGGCGGCGACGAACTCCCGCAGGGCGCGCGCCGTGTACAGCCGCAGATGGCCCACGACCTCCTTGCCGGGGCGGCCGTGGATGCCGCGCAGGCTCACCTCGGAGAAGACGGGCTGCACCCCGGCGAGCAGCAGACCGCGGTTGTACCAGGCGGCGAGGTTGGGTGTGGACAGCATGAGGTGCCCGCCCGGCCTGAGGACCCTTCTCAGCTCGTCCAGCGCGCTGTCCGGGTCGACGAGGTGCTCGATGACCTCGCTGAACAGCACGGCGTCGGCCGCGCCGTCCGCGAACGGCAGCCCGCCGTCGGTGAGTTCGCCGCGCACGACGTACGGCAGCCGGGCGTGCGCGCGCTTGAGGGCGTCCTGCGACCAGTCCACGCCGACGACGCGGTGGCCGGCCAGGAGCGGGGCCGCGGTCGCCGCGGCCGTGCCGTCGCCGCAGCCGATGTCCAGGACGGTGGCGGCGCGGGTCGTCGCGGGGCCGAGCGCGGCGGCGAGGATGCGGGCCTGGCGCAGGCTGCGGGCGTCGCCGGACGCGACGGGGACGGCCGGGTCCTCGTAGAAGTCGCGCAGTCCGGCGGGGCGTTTGGTGGTCGCGGTGGTCACGTGGGCTCCTCGTCGGTCCCGGTGTGCTCCGTCGCATGCAGGTAGTGCTCGAACAGGTCGCGCAGGTGGGCACCGTCGCCGTGGCTGAGCAGCGTCTTGGACCAGCGCAGTGCCAGGTGCAGGCGGCCCGCCGTCGACGCGGTGGTCACGGTCAGGCCGCGCGGCAGCCGGGCCGGCGCGGAGAACCACACGGCGTGCGCCCGGCCCGCGTCGCCGAAGTCCAGGGCGTAGGGGACGCGTCCGATGTTGCTCAGGAGCGTCGTCGACGTCCAGGGCGCGGCGGCCCTGCGCAGGCCGCGGGTGACGGCGGCCCGGAGCGTGACGGGCAGCACGGGCGCGGTCAACAGGGTGGCGCCGTGGCCCAGTTGGGGGCGGGCGAGGGACTTCAGGGCGCGGGTGCGGTCGGAGGTGCGGCGCAGCAGATCGCGGATGGTCTCCGGCGTCCACTCGTGTCCCGTCAACTCCTGTGCGCCGAAGGGGACTTCGACCAGGCGGGTGCCGTTGCCGATGGGCATCGACGCGTCGCGCGGGCGGTCGTCGACCGGCATGGTGATGCGGAAGGGGCGGGGGCGGGCGCCGTGCTCGCGGTTCCAGTGGGCGATCATCAGCGCGGTGGCGACCATGAGCTGGTCGTTGACCGTGAACGGCGAGCCCTTGGGGCGGCGCGGCACGGGCAGCTCCGCGACGAGCATGCCGTTGCCGGGGGAGGGCTCGGGGGTGCCCTTCGCCACCCGCGCCGGCGGCGACCAGCCCGAGGGCGTGTCGGGCGGCGGCGCCTCCGGGGTGCCCTTGTCGGGCGCGCGGGAGGGCGGCGCCGCGGGGGAGTTGTCCCGGCCGCCGTAGATCTCGGCGGCCGTCGCCAGGACCCGCAGACAGGCGGGGCCGTCGAGGGCCGTGTGGTTGATGGTGAGGAAGAGGACGGAGCCGCGAGGCGCGGAGCGCTGTGCCCCGGAGCCGCTCGCTTGGGAGCCTTGTGCCTCTGAGCCAGGCGCCTCGGAGCCGCCCCGGGGCGCACTCTCCCCGGACGTACCGTCACCCTGGCCGGACCCGGACCCGGACCCTGCCGCGCGCCCCGTCTGCTCCTCGGCCACCACCTCCAGCCGGATCGGCGGCGACGCGGTCAGCGGCGGTGCCTCGGCCAGCGCCCGCTCGCGGGCCCGCTTGAGGGCGTCCGGCTCGGGCGCCGGAAACGTCACCACGTCGACGTCCGGATCCCGGGTCAGCTCCCACTCGTAGCGGCGCCGGTACCACGGCCCCCGCGCCTCCCGCATCAGGATGCGGGGGTGGCGGCGCAGCGCCTCGGTGAAGGCGGCCCGCAGCCGGTCCGGATCGGGGGTGCCCGGCAGATGCACCTCGATGTGCACGGTCTCCGGCTCCTCCTCCTGGAGGCAGTGCCGGGCGACCTCGTCGACGACGGGGAACGGCACGCGCGCGGGCGGCCCCTGCGGGCCGTCCGCGCGCCGTGCCGGCTGGTCCAGTGCGGTCATCGCTGGGTGCCATCTCCTGTCGTGGACGAACGCCTGCGGGGGAACCGGACCGTCGCCCCGCCCGGTGGCGCGGGCTCCGGCCGGGCGGCGGCCGGGCCCCGGGCCGAGACGGTGGGACCCGCGTCGTGCGCCGCCTCCGGCGCACCGCCCCGGCCGCCCGGGTCCCCTTCATCGCGCTTGCGGCGCGGCAGCGGAGGCGCCTGTCCGCCCGGGGCCTGCTGCCCGCCCGCGGGTGCCTGCCCGCTCGGCGGCGCCTGCCCGCCCGGCCCGCGGTCCGGGCCGGGCGACAGCGTCGACGCCGCGGGGCCGGTGGCGGGCGCGGGCTGGTCCGGCGGCGGGCCGCCCGGCCCGCCGGGCCCCTGACCCGGCGCGGACGCGTGCCGCGGGCTCGTCTCCCACGACGTCACCAGCGCCGCGAACAGAGCGATCAGCGCGAGGAGTTGGGCCGTGTGACCGAACGCCCCCTCACCGGAGTCGACGTTCCCGCCCGCGCCGATCGACGCCGCGACACCCGCCCCCGCCATCGCCAGGAACGCGATCGGCACGAGCAGCGCGTGCCGCCACCAGGCGAGCAGCGCGAGCGCCGGGACCAGCAGCGCGAACGGACCCGCGATCACCGCGGCCACCAGCGTCAGCGCCACCGTGCCGAGGACCGGACCCGGCGCGGGCGGCGCCGGTGCCGGGGCGTCCGGGTTGAGGTCGCGGCGGCGGACGAGGACCAGCGCGACCAGCCCGAGGACACCGACACCGGCGAGGATCAGCCCGATCTCGTACGTCTGCGACGGTTCGTAGCTCAGCTTGACCGTGCCGCCCTCGCCCTTCGGCACGAGCCAGCCCTGCTGCCAGCCGTCGAGCCGCAGCGAGGTCAGCTCCTTGCCGTTCAGCGTCGCCTTCCAGCCGTCGTTCACGTTCTCGTACGTCGTCAGGTACGAGGCCGCGCCCGCGCCCACCGTCAGCTCGCGGCGGTCGCCCAGCCAGTCCTTGATCTCCAGGTCGCGCGAGGGCTGCGCGACCGCGCCCGGCGTGCCCCGGGTCAGCGAGGCGTCCATGACCGCGAGCGGGCCCGCGTCACCGGTCTCCACGCTGTGCGCGCCCGCGTCGAGCCGCACCGTCCTGTCCTTCTTGCCCTCCTGGCAGAGCGTGACCTCCACCGGGCGGCGGTCCGTGAGGTCCTGGACCGTGCCCTTGACGCTCGACTCGTACAGCTCGCCGTCCACCGACATCGTCGGGCCCTGGCCGCAGGGCAGCGAGAAGCGCTCGTCGGGATCGGGCTGCGGCGTGCGGTACTTGTCGAGCGCCGGGACGTACACCTCCGTGAGGCCCACCGGGAGCTGGAGGTCGTCGTCCGCCACCGGGTTGTGGACCGTCAGCGGCGCCGTCTCCGTGATGGTGATGTCCATCCGGTCGGTGGTGATCGGGGCGAAGCGGGCGTTGCCGTTCTCGTCGACGCCCGCGGTCGCCGCGCCGTCCGGCGAACTGATCTCGATCTGCACCGGACGGGTCGACAGACCGCCCGCCGCGGGCAGCACGATCTCGCCCACCGGCTGCTTGTCCGGCCACTTCAGGTGGATCACCGGATCGCTGTCGGTGCCCGCGATCCACGCCGTCGTCAGATCGCCGTCCGTGAGGTTGCGCGGCGACAGCCCGCTGCCCAGTCGGGCCGTCGAGTCCGCCGTCGCGATGATCTGCTGCTCCTGCTCGGGCGCCACCTTGTAGAGCAGGTCGTCGAGTTCGGCGCCCGGCACGGCGACCGCGCTCGCCTTCATCTCGTACGCACCGTCCTGCGCCGTCGTGAAGCGCCGGTGCAGGCCCGCCTCGGCGTTCACCGGCGAGAGCGCGTTCGGGTCGGAGGAACGGTGCATCGAGTACACGGTCGACGCGGTGTCCGTGATCTTCTCGGCGTCCGCCGGCATCTGCAGGAGCTTGGTGACGCGTACGTCCGGGATGCTGATCTCGGAGAAACCCGCACCCGTCAGACCGGGGCGCGCCACCTGCGTGTCCAGGATCGTGATCTTGATCCAGTCGGTGTCGCCGGCCCGCGCCTTGATCCGCTGCGCCATGCCGTTGGGCTGGAGATCGCTGACGGCACTGCCCCGCTCCGTCTCCACCCGCACCCGCGTGGGCGCCGAGCGGACCCCGTCCTGCGGCAGCGGCGTGACACGGAAGGAGGCGGGCACCGAGATCTTCGAGTTGAACTCGGCCTTGATCCACTCGCCCTTCGCCGAACCGGCGTTGCCCTCCGCCCAGGCCGTCGCCGGGTTCCCGTCGAAGGCGTTCACCGGGTCGTACTGCGGCAGATGGAACAGCCAATTGCCGTAACTGGACGCCGACACCCTCTTCGCGCCGCGCAGCTCCGCGGTCGTCTGGTGCTCGATGCCCTTCGTCGGCAGGATCTGGTGCGGCTTCGCGCCGGGCTCCTGCAACGCCTCGGGCGCGTTGCGCTCGTCGCGCCCGTACGTGTACGAGGTGTTGGTGTTGACCAGGCCGAAACGGGTGTCGGCGCGGCGCAGGCCGTCCCCGACCACCTGGAGCCCGGGCGTCCCGATGCCGGGGTGGTTGTCGCCGGTCAGCACGGTGGGCCGGTCCCGCATCTCCGGGTCGGCGGAGAGCGGCAGCAGCGACTCCGGGCCACCGCTGACGACCGCCGTGTTCGACACCGGCTTCAGGGCCGCCTGGCCGGGACGCTCGGCACCCGAACCGGGGGCGTAGATCTCCACCGCCCGCTGGCGCGGATACAGGCCCTCGACCTGGATCGGCGTGTCGTTCGCGATCTTCCCGTCGGTCGTCGTCGGACCGAGGCCCGTCACCCGCCGGTAGCCCGACTCCTCCAGCGTCCGCTTCACGGTCGCGGACGGGACGTGCCCCACCTGGTCGGGATCGAGGTCATTGCGTACGACGACGTAGTACAGCCCCGCACGCGTCAAGTAGTCGCGCAGGCCGGGCACTTGGGAACCGGTCATCAACGCCTGCTCCACCGCGTCCATCGCGCGGCGGTTGCCCGGCGTCCCGAAGGGCACGTAGTCGCGCTGCGCCCACCGCGAGTCCGCGAGGACGTCCAGCGGCTGGTCGATGGGGGAGCCCCAGGTGTAGATGCCGTGCGCGGTCGCCGGGACGACCAGCGCCCGCGAATCGGGCGAGTACTTCTCCAGCCAGTCCGCCGTGGCCTGCCAGTACGTCGGCAGCTTCTGGAACGAACCCGGCTGCAGGATCGAACCGTTGAGATACGGCCAGGCCAGGCCCGGCAGCACGAGGACCGCCGCGATCAGCGGCGCGTAACGGCGCCCGCGCACCGGGCGCGCACCCCGCGACTGGGCCGCCACACCCACCAGGTGCATCAGCCCGAGGACCAGCGCGAGGGCCAGCCCCGCCTGGAACTTGTAGATGTTGCGGAACGGCACGAGCCAGCCGTTCAGCCACGACTGCACCGTCTCGTGGAACGGCGCCCCGAACGCACCGCCGTACCCGGCCAGCGTGACCAGCACGACCGACAGCACGGTCAGCACCAGCCAGCGCCGCTCCGGCAGATCCCGGCGCGCCAGACCCGCGAGCCCCAGACCCGCCGCCAGCGCCGAACAGACGATCGTCACGACCGCCGTCGCCACCGTCCAGCCGGCCGGCAGCCACGCCTCGCCGAAGTTCAGGTACGCCACCCAGTTCCCGGCGCCGCGCAACGTCTCCGTCGCCGACATCGTGCCGGTCGTGGTCGCCGAACTCTCCACGTACGGCAGGAAGTTCTCGCCGTAGAAGCCCAGCATCAGCAGCGGGATCACCCACCACGCGGTGGCCAGGACGACACCCGGCACCCACCACATGATCAGTTTCCGCTTGCGCGGGCCGTTCGGCCGCGACAGCAGATACAGCGCCACCGGCAGCAGCGACGCCAGTGTCGACGCCGCGTTCACCCCGCCCATGAACGGAATGACCAGCGCCGAACGGCACGCCGCCAGACGCGCGCTGACCCGCTCGTTCAGCAGCGGCAGCAGCACCCACGGCAGCATCGCGCCGGGCAGCGCCGCCGCCGACGTCGACCCGATCACCACGGTGAACGTCGGCCACAGCGCGTACACCGTCGCACCGAGCAGCCGGCTGGGCCGGCTGCCGATGCCCAGGCGCTCGGCCAGCCGCAGCGCACCCCAGAAGGCCGCCGTCACGATCAGCGAGAACCACAGCCGCTCCGCCAGCCACACCGGCAGCTGCACCAGCTTCGCCAGGCCGTAGAACGGCAGCATCGGGAACGCGTAGCCGACGTACTGGTCCTGGATCCCGCCGAAGCCGCCCCGGTCGTGCCACAGCTGGCCCAGATCGGACAGGAACTGCCAGGGGTCGACGGCGACACCGAGCTTGGTGTCGAACGTCATCCGCCCCGGCTTCACCGCGAGGAAGAGCACGAACACCACGGCCCAGAACCCCAGCAGCCAGCGCCGCGAACGCGGCCCCCGCGAGGGTTCAGGGGCAGCGGTCGTGGGCCGTGCGGCCGCCGGGGGTGGGGCCTGGACCGTGGTCATGGACACCGCCTGAGGATGAGGAGAAGATTCCAGGTCGCGAACTCGCGCACACCCGGCACCTTGGTGACCGCCCCGGCCAGGAACGGCCAGTAGCGGGAACGGGCCGACACGACGTCCACGTCGTCACGGGCCCGCACCTGGCGCAGGGTCGATCCGACGTGGTGCGCGAAGAGGTTCTCGCCGAGCGTGTGCTTCGCGGGCCTGCCGGTACGTCGTTCATGACGGGCGCGGGCGCGCTCGGCGCCCAGGTAGTGCCAGGGCGCCCACTCGTGACCGCCCCACGGGGAGAGCCAGTTGGTGAACGAGACGTAGATCAGCCCGCCGGGCCTGGTCACCCGGACCATCTCGCTCAGGAACGTCTGCGGGTCGTCGACGTGCTCCAGGACGTTCGAGGAGAACGTGACGTCGGCGACGGCATCCGCGAGCGGCAGCAGATAGCCGTCCGCCACCACCGAGCCCTGCGGGGGCTTCGCCCCCAGCTCGGCGGGGTCCGGCTCGAAGAGGAAACTCTGCGCGCCGCGCCGCCGGAACTCCTCGGTGAAGTAGCCGCCCCCGCCGCCGATGTCGACGACGACCCGGCCCTTCACCGGGACGTACGCCTCCACCTGGTCGGCGGCGTCCCGCGCGAGGAGCGTGTAACAGCGCTCGGGCTCCTGCTGCTCGCGCAGAAAGGCCCGGAAGAGCGTGGCGGAGCGGCGCAGCGACGGATCCTTCACGCAGACTCCTGCGATATCGCAGCCCCGTGCGGCGCCTCGCGGGACGCGTCGGGCGGCGCCCCGTGCGACGCCTCGTGCGCGGCGACCGCCTCCGCGGCCACCGCCTGGAACTGCCGGACCGTGTTGCCCCAGCGGAACCGCACCGCGCGCTCCCCGGCCGCCTTGCCGAGGGCCCGGCGCCGCTCGGCGCTCAGCGCCAGCGTGCACCAGGCCGCGGCGAAGGAGCTCTCGCCGCGGGCCAGCAGCCCGGTCACCCCGTCCTCGACGGAGTCCCGCACGCCCGGCACGTCGAAGCCGATCGACGGAGTCGACCGCGTCGCCGCCTCCGTGATCACCAGCCCCCAGCCCTCCACGGCCGACGGATGCAGCAGCATCCACGCCTCACAGAGCAGCCGGTGCTTCTCCGCCTCCGACACATGACCCCTGAACTCCACTCCAGGTCCGGCCAGTTGCTCCAGACGCTGCCGCTCGGGCCCGTCGCCCACGATCACCAGACGGCCGCCCGTGACGGGTCTGACGCGCTCCCACAGCCGCAGCAGCAGATCGATCCGCTTGTACTCGACGAGCCGGCCCATCGCCAGGAACAACGGCTCCACGGAGCGCGGATGCAGCGGCCCCGGCTCCTCGACACCGTTGTGGACGATCCGGATCCGCTCCCGGTCGACCCCGATCGCCCGCAGCGCCGTGGCCGTCGACGGCGAGACGGCCACGAGCAGATTGCCGCGCTGCGCGCCCGACAGGGCCCAGTGTTCGAGTCTTCGGCCGAGCCGGGCCGCGGGGGCCAGCGCGCCCTGGAAGCGCATCCCCCACAGATCGGTGTGCACGTGGTTGACCAGGCACAGCGTCGGCCCGCGGTGCCACAGCGGTGCCAGATACGGCATGCCGTTGCAGACCTCCACGAGCAGGTCGCAGTCGCCGACCTGCCGCGTGAACGCGGACCGCGCCCGCAGATAGTGGCCCAGGTCGCCGCCCGCGGACACCACGCGGTAGTCGCGGTACGCGGCAGGACCCCCGCAGAGCAGGGTGACCTGGTGGCCCAGCTTGCTGAGCCCGTCGGCGAGCCGGTCGACGAGGAGTTCGGAACCGCCCGCGGCCGGGTTGCCGAGGTCGCGGTGGGCGAGGAAAACGATCCGGCGCGGTTGTGGGGGAGACGCCGGAAGGCGCTCCGCGCGGCGTGGGGCGGCCGCGCGCAGCGAGGACGGTACGTGCTGGGGCATGCGTGCTCCAACTCGTCTCAGGGTGCGGAACTGTGGGGGCTGGCTTGGGAACGTGCTGTGTTCGGCCTGTGCGGGGGCGGTGCGAGGACTGTGCTCGGGTGGGGTGGACAGTTTTCGCCGCCCGGAACGGCGCGGCTACTCACCGAAGTGACAATTTCCGGGCTTTCCGGAGCTGACGTCTCATCACATCGTGGTGGGCTGCAGGGCCGTCGGTGACGTATCAGGATTCGGACTTCCCGGCTCCGCCGATTCATCGCGCCTTCCCGGCCCGTTCGCCCCGTCGTCACGGCGTCCCCGGACCACGAGCACGATTCCGGCCACCGCGAGTACCCCGCCGAGCGCCGCCGCACCCACCGGCAGCGTCTCGCCGACCAGTTCCAGACGGCCGCTGTCGTCCTTCGCGAGGTCCACCTGCGCCTTCTGCGTGGCCGGGGTGAACGCGATCCGCTCGCTGTCCAGAAGCACCGTCGCGTCCTTGTCCGAACCCGGCGCGCGCAGCGTCTTGCGGGGTCCGATCGCGGCGTAGACGATCCGGCCGGTGCGCTGGTCGGCGACCAGCTCGATGCCGTGGTTCGCGTAGTACTCGTCCGCGATCACCTGGCTCTTCTTCGGCTGGCCGACCAGCCGGCCCGGCACCTGGCGCGTGCCCGTCTTGGTGGCCTCCACGGAACCGGTGAAGCGGAGCCCCTCGTAGCCCTGGATCTTCTTCGTGCCCCGGTAGGTCAGCGGCACCGTCGCGCCCAGCGTGTTGTCCCACCAGCGGTAGGACCGCTTCTCCACGTCGAAGGGGAACTTCAGATAGGCCTCGCCCTCGAAGTACGGCTCCTCGCCGCAGCAGTGCACCGGCGCGTTCGTCCTCCGGTCGGTGACCCAGCGCTCCAGGGTCCACTGCAACGAGTCGTGCGGGTCGGCCGCGGGCAGCGACTTGTCCGGGTCGACGGAGGTGGACACGTCCCAGATCGCGCGCCCGCTGTCCTCGCTGTCGGCCACGTCCCCGCGCACCTGCCGGGTGATCGTGAGGTCCTGGTCGCGGACCGTCTTGATCTTCTCGGTGTCGAAATAGCTTCCCTTGCCCTTGAAGACGGTCGTGATGTCGACATCCACGGGCGTACGTTTCGCGCGTGGCTCGACGTACCAGGCCAGCATCGGTGCGAGGACCAGAAGAAACGCGCCAAGACCGAGAAGGATCAACGAAAGTGGAGAGGCGGTGCGGCGCATGGGGGTCACTCCTGGGCTGAGGGCGGGAGAAGTGTTACCGAGCCGTATGGGCCGGGAACCGTAGGCGCACCCTTGACGAGGTGTCAATGCAGCGCCGAGACTGGGCATCTGCCGGGCGGGGCCGGCAAGGACTGTGCGACCAGCGACTTCATGGCGGAGCCCTCCGGCCATGACATGGCGGAACCGATGCGCCATGACCAGGGACTGCGTGACCGGGGTGGGGACGACCTCCGACAGAGAGGCTGACCCTCACAATGCACCGACTGCTCGCCGCTTCACTCACCGTCGCCGCCGGGGCGCTCCTCGCCGTGGGCGCGGCACTCGGCATCGTCGCCCTCCTCAACGCCACGCCGGAACAGCCCAATACACCGCTGGTGCATTACGAGACGCCTGCGCGGGGTCAGTGAGGGGCTGTGGCTGTTACGCGTATGCAGGCTTCTGGGGTGTCTGGGGCGGCTGAGGTTTCTGAGGACCGGTTGTCCGACGACCGGACCCCCGGTGCCGGTGCCGGTGCCGGTGCCGATGTCGACGCCGATGTCGACACCGAGGCCGGTACGGACGTCGTCGGCACCAACACCGACGTTCCGCTGATCCCACCGTCCCCTCTCGCCCCACCGCCCCCCGAACCCCGCTCCGCGTGGCGTGACGTTCCTCCTGCGCAGGTGCGGCAGTTCGCCGCGCTCGCCCTGGAGGAGGTGCCCGCGCTCGCGCAGGACATCCTGCGCGAGATCCGCGCCGAGTACCCCGGGCTGCCCGTCGTCCTCGACGACTCGGGCGAGCCCATGGCGCTGATCGGTATCCGCCGTGCCCTGGAGGGGTTCGTCCAGCAGCTGGCGTCGCAGGAGGGGCGGCCGCGCTACCACCTGGAGGTCTTCCAGGAGTTCGGCCGAGGCGAGGGGCTGCACGGCCGCAGTCTCGACTCGCTCCAGGCGATCTACCGCCTCGGGGTGCGCCTCGCCTGGCGCCGGCTCGCCGAGATCGGCCAGCAGATCGAGATCCCGCCACCGGCCATGTACGAGCTGGCCGAGTCGGGGTTCGAGTATCTGGACGGTCTTGTCGACCAGTCCGTGCGCGGATACGCGGAGGCCGCCGCCCGTGAGGCGGGCGAACGGCTGCGCCTTCAGCGGAAGTTGATGGAGCTGCTGCTCTCGGAGCGACGCCCCGACTCCGGTACGGGCGGCCCCGCGATGTCCGGAGCCGGACCGGGGCCGGGCGGCGGAGGATCCTCGTCCCTCGGCAACGGACTCGGCGAACGCGCCGCCCGCGTCGGCTGGCAGTTGCCCGAGCGCGTCGCCGTGGGCGTCCTGCTGCGCCCCGCGAGGGAGGCCGTCGCCCCCGCAGTCGGGCAGGGCGTCCTGCTCGACATGGAGGCCGAACAGCCCCGCATGGTCGTGCCCGACCCCGACGCGGCCGGGCGCCCCGAACTCCTGCGCCGCGCCATGGCCGGCTGGTCGGGCGCCATCGGCCCGCCCGTGCCGCTGGCCGACGCGGCGAAGTCGCTGCGCTGGGCGGAGGCCGCGGTGCGGCTGATGGAGCGGGGTCTGCTGCCCTCCGGCGAGGTGCTGCACTGCACCGAGCACACCGAGGCGCTGGTGCTCCTGCAGCCCGAGGAGCTCATCGAGGACCTGACCCGCCGCTGCCTGGCCCCCTTGGACCACTGCGGTCCCGCGCACGGGCGCCGCCTCGCCGAGACCCTGCTGGCCTGGCTGGAGACCCGCGGCGGCGCCCCCGAGGTGGCGGCCCGTCTCGGGGTCCACCCCCAGACCGTCCGCTACCGCCTGCGCCAGATCAGGGAGCTCTGGGGCGACGAGATAGACGACCCGGACCGCCGCTTCGAGCTGGAACTGGTGCTCAGGGCACGGCGGTTGAGGGGCCGGCTGGGCCGAGCGTGAGCGGACGGAGCGCCGCGCCGCACCTCACCGCCGGCGCTCCGTCCCCTCTCCCTGCCTG
>NZ_LIRJ01000317.1 GCF_001419745.1 Streptomyces silaceus
GGCGAGGGCGTGGTCGCCGGGCGGCGGTGGCGGGGGGCACGGCTCGGGCGCCCCGCCCGAGATCAAGCGGTGGGCAGCCGCTTCCCGCGACTGGTCCCTTGCCCCTGCCCCTGTCCCTGTCCCTGCCCCTTCTTCATCTGGGCCTGCACCTTCGGGGGGTGGGTCTGCCGCCGCTGCGCCATCAGCCGGATCTTGCGTACGCAGACGATGAGCCCGGCGACGAGCGTTCCGCCGTACAGCCAGCCCGCGTGCAGGGCCAGCGACGTCACGAGCCCCATGAAGTGGCCGCCGAAGCCGTCGGTGCCGCCCGAGATCGGCAGGATCCCGGCCGCGAAGGCGATGGGCACGCCCACCGGGGCGGTGACGAGGTCGGCGGGGCGCACCCACAGCGCGGTGAGCGCGGCGACGGGCAGGAAGAGCACGCCGTACGTGACGGGCGACTCACCCACGAGCAGCCGGATCAGGCAGGCGAGCACGAACATCACGGCCGAGCAGAACAGACCGCTGCCGAGCCCCGTGAGACGGGGGTTCGGCATGCGGCGCAGCGAGCGGTACAGCGGGCTTCTGCGCAGGGCCCGGACGAACGGCGGTACGGGGCGCCGCGGGCGGGACCCCGCGCGGTACACCGTTCCGGACTCGGCCGGCCTGCCCTGCGGAGGCAACGGCGCGGTGCGCCGCTGCCGGGCCTTGGGACCGGCCTTCGGGGCGGACTGAGGGGGACGCGTCCTGTGTTGCTCCACTGGACCAACCTAGGTCGGCCCCCGCGCGGAATCAGGCATGGGACACGCCCTTTGAGTGACCTTGGCCAAGCGTTCGACGGGGAGCGGGGCCCGGGCGTCCCGGGGAGGCGGCCGACCGGCGGGTCCGGTGGCGGCACGCCGTAGACTGGTGGATCGGCCCACGCACGCAGGGGCCGGACCCACCCGGCCCGCACGGGCCGTCCCACCCAGCCCTCACGTACGGGAAGTCGCAACGTGTCGCTCACGATCGGAATCGTCGGTCTGCCGAATGTCGGCAAGTCGACCCTGTTCAACGCCCTGACCAAGAACGACGTGCTGGCGGCCAACTACCCGTTCGCCACGATCGAGCCGAACGTCGGCGTGGTCGGTGTCCCCGACTCCCGCCTGACGAAGTTGGCCGAGATCTTCTCCTCGCAGAAGGTCCTCCCGGCGACGGTCGACTTCGTCGACATCGCGGGCATCGTGCGCGGCGCGAGCGAGGGCGAGGGCCTGGGCAACAAGTTCCTGGCGAACATCCGTGAGTCCGACGCGATCTGCCAGGTCATCCGCGCCTTCAAGGACGAGAACGTCGTGCACGTCGACGGCAAGGTCTCGCCCAAGGACGACATCGAGACGATCAACACCGAGCTGATCCTCGCCGACCTCCAGACCATCGAGAAGGTCCTGCCGCGCCTCCAGAAGGAGTCGCGCATCAAGAAGGACATCGCCCCGAAGGTGAAGGCGGTCGAGGAGGCCAAGGCGATCCTGGAGAAGGGCGACACGCTCTTCTCGGCGGGCATCGTCCAGGGCTCGGGCAACGAGGAGCTCCTGCACGACCTGCACCTCCTCACCACCAAGCCCTTCCTCTACGTCTTCAACGTGGACGAGGACGAGCTGACGGACGAGGCGTTCAAGGCCGAGCAGCGCGCGCTGGTCGCCCCGGCCGAGGCGATCTTCCTCAACGCCAAGCTGGAGGCGGACCTCGCGGAGCTGGACGAGGAGGACGCCATGGAGCTCCTGGAGTCCGTCGGCGCCGAGGAGCCGGGCCTGGCCACCCTCGCCCGCGTCGGCTTCAACACCCTCGGCCTCCAGACCTACCTCACGGCAGGCCCCAAGGAGTCCCGCGCCTGGACGATCAAGAAGGGCGCCACGGCCCCCGAGGCGGCCGGCGTCATCCACACGGACTTCCAGAAGGGCTTCATCAAGGCCGAGGTCATCTCCTTCGCCGACCTGGTCGAAACGGGCTCGGTCGCCGAGGCCCGCTCGGCGGGCAAGGCCCGCATGGAGGGCAAGGAGTACGTGATGCAGGACGGGGATGTGGTGGAGTTCCGGTTCAACGTGTAGCGGCGTGCCGTACTGATCATCACTGATCAGGCAGACACACAGGCCAGGTGGGGCGGCTCAGTCTTGGGCCGCCCCACCTGGCCTGCTGGCTGGATTCTTGTCGACGGCGCGTGGAGCAAGCCTGAATGCGTGATTCGTCGGCTTGGCACGCGGCCGGGACGTCGCCGTTTGAGCGCATCAGACGGGCGCGAGGCTTGAGGCCGTGCCAGTCAGGGCGCGAAGCTTCTGGCGTGTTTCTGCATCGGTCGAGTACACCACCGTGCCGATCATTCCCCGCGTCAGCAGCACTTTGTACGTGTTGCGGATCAGCCGGTCCACGTCCGCATCCGGAGTGGACTTCTTGAAGACCGGATCTTTGGACGCCGAACGGTCGGTGACCCAGTGGTCACCCCGCCACACCAGGTCGGGGCCCAGGATGACGCCGCTCCAGTCGTACTCGAAGCCCTGCGCTGTGTACACACAGCCCACCTGCCCGAAGCCGGCCGGATCGGTCGCCCACAGTGCGGCCGGAGGCGCGCCTCCTACGGACCGGTCACCGAAGACGTTCCAGGGCCGCTCCCACTCCCCGATGGCGATGTCCGTGGGCAGCGCCTGCCCGGGGTCCACCTTCTTCGTCCACTTCCAGCAGTACCCTGCGGACATGCGTGCGCTGTACCCCTGCGAGCGGCGTTCGTCGAGGAATGCTTCCATCTCTTGGGGGCTGTCCGCGATCATGAGCTGCATCTTGTCGTCGGGCTCCCACGCCAAGGGGCCGCCCGGCTCAAGCCCCAGCAGCCGCACCACCCACCGCAGGTACGCATCGCTGCCACCGCAGCGGAACTGGCTGTCCAGCGGTACCACCTGACAGCCGAGTTGCTTCTTGGCGGCGGCCGCCTCGATCTCCGCGACTGTGCCCATTTCGCCGGGCCGTACGACTTGGTGCTCGTCGAGCAGGAACACCGGGACGCGTGCCGCGTCGATGAGTTCCTCGATCTGGGCCTTGCCGGTGCGGTTGGACGCCGGCGTGTAGCGGTTGGCCGATGTCTCCCTGATGCGATGAGCTTCGTCGCAGATCAGGACATCGAGACTGTTGCGCTCGGCGGTCATGAAGCTGTTGAAGTACTTGAAGAGGTCCTTCACCTCACGCTTCCGGGCCCCGGCGACCTTCCTCATGGTCGTCGTGAACGAGCTGGAGCCCGTCGCGTGCAGCGCGGTGGTGCCCTGCCGGTACAGCTCCCCGAGGAGCGACAACGCGATGACACTCTTGCCGGTACCGGGCCCGCCGGTGACGATCACGACCTCCTTGCGATCGGATTGCCTGGCGCGGCGAACAGCGTTCAGGACCGTGCGGTACGCGATCTTCTGCTCGTCCAGCAGGACGAACTGCTCACGTTCACGGACCTCTTGGGCGGCCACCGCCATCAGCTGCTGCGACGGGCCGACTTTCCCGTTGACAAGTTCGTCCGCAGCCGAGGCACCTGACTCCGGAGCCAGCTTCGTACGCAGAAATTCGATGAACTCGCCGCGTCGCGCGCCGATGAAGAGCTGGCCGTACTGGTCCTGCTCGGCCTCGAAGAGCCCGCTGACGCCGAACTCGGTGGCGTTGTGCAGATATGCGGCGCCGTTGAGGCGCTCCGGGTGCTTGGCCAAGGCCCCGTTGAAGGAGACGAGGTACTCGCAGTAGCCGCGTACCTGGTCGACCGGGTTCAGTACCGCTCGGGCATATGAATCAATGCGGCACAGCGACGGATCCTCGTCGTCCGGTTCCGCACTGCTCCACTGCTTCAGCTCCACGATCACGTAGGACGGCAGCCCGGTCTTGGGGTGTACCCCGGCCAGCACCGCATCGGCCCGTTTGCTGTTCAGCGGCAGTCCGTACTCCAGGAGCACCTCGACCTGCCCGAGTCCGGCATCGTTGAGCGCGCTTGCGAGCACGGGGATGCTCCGCTCCCACGAGCGCACCTCGGACGGGCCGGGCTTGTGACCGTGCACGTGCACGAACTGCTCCGTCAAACGGAAGAACAGAGCGCCGGAGAGGCACTCGGCGGCGACCGCTGCGGCAGAGTCGCGGAACAGCAAGAGATGCCCCCAGGCAGCACGAAGAGACTCGTGCGGGTGGGGGCGTTTCCATCGCTGCCCCGCTGGGCGGAGCGGAAGCCCGGCGGGCCGCAACTACATCGGGATCAAGGTTACCTGTGCCGTCTGCGGTGGGCGGGTGGCAGCTGCGATCCTTCGGCGGTGAGCCTCGGCTGGGCGCCGTCGTAGTGCTGCATGCCGATGGTGCCAGTGATGAGCTTTCGCAGTTCATTGTGGGTCGCCGGGTCGACCGCGTACACCACGGTGCCGACCACGCCGCGGGTGAGGAGCACGTGGTAGGCATTGAGGATGCACCGGGTGACTACGGCGTCGTCGATCGCACCGCGGAAGGCGGGATCGCAGGAAGCGCTCCGGTCCACCGTGAACTTCCCGTCGCGGAACAGCAGATCGGGGCCGATGACGACACCGTTCCAGTCGTACTCGAAGGTCTGTGCCGTGTAGACGCAGCCGATCTGGTCGACGCCACGGCCATCGGTCGACCACAGGTGCGACCTCGGTGCGTCCGGGACATCGTGCTCCGGCTTCACGTTCCACGGCCGGCGCCAGTCCCCGATCTGGACGTCGTCGACAAGTCGCCCTCCGTCCGGGTTGCTCCACGGCCAACAGAAGCCCGCAGTGATGCGGGCTGTGGCTCCTTCGACGTGGCGTTCCCGGATGAACCGCTCCATCTGCTCGGGGGAGTCGGCGACTGTCAGCGCCATCCTCCCGTCCGGTCGCCAGGCAACCGGATCGGAGGCGCCAAGGCCCAACAGTTGCTGAACCCAGTCCTGGTAGCGCTTGCTTCCGCCCGCCCGGAACGTGCCCTCCAGATCGGTCACTTCGACCTCGCAGCCCATGCCCATGGCGAGCTCTTTGAGGTACGTGGCCGTACCCACCTCGTCCGGGCGGATCGACTGATGGTCGTCGAGCAGAAAGATCGGTACTTTGGCAGCCTTTATCACCTCAGTCGCCTGTGGCCGGTCGTCGTCCCGCAAGGACTTCGGCATCCAGCGGTGCGACGAACTGCGCCGTATGCGATGGGCCTCGTCGCAGATCAGGACGTCAAGGCTGTCCGGTGGGGTCTCACTGAAGCTGTTGAAGTACCGGTAGAGCCTGTTGGCAGCACGGCGCTTCTCCGCAGTCTGCCCTCGACGGGCCGTGCCGAGCATGATGTCGCGCAGCGTCTCCGTGTACGCGTGCGAGCCGCTGGCCAGCACGGCCTCGCGGCCCTTGAGTCCAAGAGTGCGCTGCAACTCCAGGGCCACTGCGCTCTTCCCGCTGCCAGGGCCGCCCCGCAGGATGTAGACGCGCTTGGCACCCGGCTCGGAGGCGAGGCTGTGGTCGGTACCGGCGTCGTGGAACAGTCCGACGTCGAAGCCGGTGAAGCGTGCAGTCTTCTCCAGGTGCCGGGTAATTCTGTCGACCGCGACGTACTGTTCGTCGAGGAGTGTGAGGCCTCCACCGATGACGGAACGCTGACGAGCCACGTCGGTGACCTTGAGCAAGGGGTCCTGGCGTGCCTGCGTCAGTGCGCATGCGGCCCGTTTGCCGGACGTGGCAGCGAATCTTGAAGCAAGGACTCTCCGGAATCGGTGCAGATCATCGAGCGTGTAGAGGAATCCATGGTCGGTCTCGGGCAGACCGAACAGCGCCTCCACATCCGCGTCATGCGCGTTGTGGAGCAGTGCCACACCCATCAACCGGTCCTCGTCCTCACGCAGATGGGGCAGATAACGCAGCATGTACTCGCAGTAGCGCTGGACCTGTCGCACGGGGTGCAGCTTGTTCTTCCCGTCGCCGAACCCGAGATCAACGGCGATGGGGCACAGCGGGTCCACCGTGGCATGCCGTACCTGCTTCAGCTCGACCGCAAGGTAGGAGTCCGTACCCGTGCCGGGGTGTTGGCCGCACAGAACCAGGTCGACCGCGGAGTTGGTGTGCGGCAGATCGACCTCGATCTGTACCTCGACGTCGTCGAGGCCACAGTCCAGCAGAGCCCTGACCACTACGGGGACGCTGTTGTTCCAGGAAGCGACATCACCCTGCCCGGCCGCTCCACCCTTGATCCGGGAATGCTCTTGGATCAGTTGCTCGGTGAGCGGAAGGTGCGTTGATCCGGCCTGACCAACTATGCGCCGGCCGAGCTCAGCTGCGGACAGTTGCAGAAGCACGAAGGTCCCCCAGGCACGAGATGACTCGTGCGGGTAGGGGCATGTCCTTCGTGACTTCGCCGAAGCGGAGTGGAAGCCCGTCGGGCCGCAATGACGTTCCGTAGATTACGCGGCCGTGGAGAGAGGTGAGGGCGGGCCCCCGTGGGCCCGCCCTCCGCCCGGCTCAGCCGAGGCGGTTCACAGCGGCCTGCGCCAGAGCCCATACCAGGTTCGAGCCGAGGCTCGCCGCGATGCCAATCAGGACATCACGGATCCAGGTGCGGCGCTTGGGCGTGTACTCGACGGCAGCCATAGGTAATGCGTCCCCTTCGGTGTGACCGGTGACGGCGCCGGATGGCTCCCGCCGGGAGCGCACCATGCGATTGCGTCACCGCACCAAAGGGCCTACGTCTTCCCAGGCCACGTCGCGTACACCCTTTGAGGAGGGCACGCGGTGCAGGGCAACGCTAGCTGACGACCGGGCATTGTGGACAAGGAATTACCCGCCGGCCTGGCCGTGGCGTCAGGGTGGCGGTGGTCTCGGCTGCCGCCGAGGAGATCAGCTCGGAGATGGCATCGGCGGGTCGGTGGACGTCGTGCTTCGGGGGGGGATCCCGCGTTCAGCGTTCCCTCGTCGGTGAGGGGCGCCTCGGCCGGCGGTTCCGCCGATCGAGGCGACGAACGGCGAGACCGTCCGGCTGCGCCTGCGTGCCCTCGTTGGGCAGATCGACACTCATCGTTGTTGATCGGCGTCCGTCACTCTTGATGCCATCGCCATCGGCGCGCTGGCAACGTGCGCTGACGCTCCGGTCTGGTGTCCCGCTGGGTTTCCCCCCAACTCCACTGCCCCCGCCCCGAGTTCGCGTCCCCCCGCGCCCGCGGGGCGTATCCATACCGCATATTCCTCCGCCGCGTGCAAGGCCCTTACATTCCGGGGTCCGGTGGCTCCACCCGCTGCTAATCTCCCAGAAAGAGCCGCATTCTCAGGGGGGAGCGGCCATGGCCAAGGGCGCGTACGCGGCGTATCGGAAAGCGCTGAGCGATGTGTACGGCGGCTGGTGGTTCACCTGGCCGTTGACGCAGAAGGTGCACGTCGGTGACGTGCGCGCGCTGCACGACGGGGGCACGGTCACCGCGGGCACGCTCGCCGAGCGGAAGATCGAGGCCAAGCCGGGCCGGACCGGCGCGCCCGGCGACATCCTGTACGACGCGGGGGGCTCCGTCGGCGTCGCGTTCAAGGCGGCGGGCGCCGCCGCCCAGGGCTTCTCCGCGCTCGCGGCGGCCGATGCCGGGGCCCGCGTCGACTTCACGGCCGAGCACAGCGCCCTCGTCATCTACACGGGCCTGGCGCAGGACGGCCTGAACGACGTGGCGCAGCTGGCCCAGGAGCTGGTCCAGCGCTGCTGGCACGGCGAATGGGACACGGCTCTGTTCGCCGTCACCGAAGTGATCTCCGCGCGGGCCGGCACCGTCCTGACCGCCGAACGCAAGGGCGCCAGCGCAGAGTTGCGCATCCAGGCGGACGTCGGGCCAGGCCCGCTGAACCTCGCCGACCTCGCGGGCAGCGTCTCCTTCAGCGCCGCGAGCCGGCTCGGCCTGAAGTGGTCGGGCACCGACCTGACGCCCGTCTACCGAGGCGTGCGGATCTCCCGGTCCTGGTGGCGGCGCGAGGTCGAGGCGGAGTACGGCACCACCCAGCCGGGCCGGGGCCTCGCCGCCGACCCCGTCCCCGACCTGCTCCTCGAGCAGGCCAGGGACGACGTCTGGTCGGTGGTGGAACACGTGGAGCCGGACGGGCGGCTCCCGGGCAGTGACCAACTGCCCTAGGCGGCACAGCACGGCGCGATCCTTCGGGGGGAACCATGACCGACGTCGTCCTCAGCATCCACAGGGGCCACGTTCGACTGCACACGGACACCGATGACAACAGCGAGCCCGAGTGGCCGCTGGGCGACGAGCTGGTCGCGATCATGAACGATCCCGTAGGCGCCGGGGCGGCGGAGTTCACGGGGGCCCTGGAGCCCGGAGCGTCCCCGCAGGAGCGGATCGCCGTCGGCCTGCGCCTGCACGAGGGACTGCTCGGCGGGGCGCCCGAAGGGCTCTGGGACCAGGTGCAGAGCGACGCCTCCGAAGGGTCACCGCTGCGCGTCAGGCTCGACATCGACTGCCTGCCGCTCGCGGCGCTTCCCTGGGAGCTGATGCGGGACCGGCGGCGGCCGCTGTGGCGCAACAGCCGTGTCCTGCTGCGCCGCGGACGGCACGGGGGACCGCCCGACAAGTGCGAGGACACCGAGGCCAGCCGCATGGGCCCGCTGCGCGCTCTGCTGGTGGTCTGCAACCCGAACGACCCCGACCTGCTCGCGGACTGCGAGCTCGCCATGATCGGCGCCGCGCTCACCCGCCTGCCGGGCCGCGTCCACACCGAGGTCGTCGACGGCCCGAGCCTGTCGCAGCTGGCCGCCGAACTGGAGCACGTGCGCCCGCACGTCCTGCACTTCATCGGGCACGGCATGAGCGCCGTCGAAGGGGACGTGGGCGGGCTCCACTTCAACGCCCAGCAGCCCGTGGCCGCCGACGACCGGCAGTGGAAGGCGGCGCAGGAGGCCTGGGTGCTGGGTCCCGACGAGATGCACGTCCTCTACGACAGGTGGCGGCCGCGGCTCGTCGTGCTCAACGCCTGCCGCCAGGCGCACGCCCCCGCCGCCGATCTGGCGGCGCTGGTCGACACGTGTCTGGACCGGGGCTCGGCCGCCGTGGTCGCCATGCAGGCCGACATCGAGTCGCCGGCCGCCGCGCAGTTCTCCCACGCGCTCTACCAGGACCTCGCCTGCGCCAAGTCGATCGACGCCGCCCTCACCGAGGTCCGCAACCAGCTGCACATGGCGGAGCCGGACGGCCCCTCCTGGGCGCTGCCCGTCCTGCAGTGCGGCGTGGACGACCCGGGCGAGGTCGTCCGGGTGGAGTTCGGCTACAAGGAGCCCGAGCTGACCCGGCTCGGCGAGAGCTGGCCGTTCGGCGAGCTCGCGATGTTCCTCGGCCGGGCCAAGGAGCGGCGCACCGGCTGGTGGGAGCAGTGCGACGAGAAGCCGCCGCAGCGGCTGATGGCCATCACCTCCGCGCAGCGCGAGTCCGGCAAGACCTGGCTGGCCAAGTGGTGCCTGCTGACCTGCATGCTGCGCGGCGAGGACGTCACGTACGCCGACCTCGCCGCGTACGCGGGCCGGGGCAACGGCGACGACCCGGTGACCCTGGACTGGCTGGCCGTCCTGCGCGCGCTGCGCAAGGCGTGCACGGACCCGCGCCAGCCCGACGCGATGCTCCCGGTGGAGTTCGCCCGGTTCAACCAGGTGCTCAACCGCGCCCTGCGCGGCGGCAAGGAGTGGGCCCAGCGGCTGCCGGCGTCCTCGGAGGACCGGGGCGGACCCTTCGTGGTGGAGAGCGACCGGCACGCCGAGGCCCGCAAGCGCGAGATCTTCCAGGCCTTTCTGAGTACGCTGCGCTCCCGCGCCCAGGCCCATCGCCGTCCGCATCTCCTGGCGATCGACCACGCGCAGGGCATCATCGAGTCCGACTTCCGCTCGGTGCTGCGGCCGCTGCTGTTCGAGCCCGTGCAGGAGCTGACCGACGAGTTTCCGCTGCGTGTGCTCGTGGTGACCCCGCAGAGCTGGCCGGGCTTCCGCCATCTCCAGGAGTTCATGCAGAGCGACCCGGTTGCCCTGACGGACTTTCAGTTGTACGACTACAAGCGGCTGGCCCGCGAGTTCTGGGAACGTCAGGTGCACAGCAGTCGCGTACCGCGGGACTGGACGTTCAAGGGCTTCGAGCAGGTGCTCGACGCCGCGCTCCAGGGCAGCAGCAAGCAGTCCTTCCCGGTGACGGCGTACCAGCAGATGCTGGACGTGCTCCTCGGCATGGCCGGCATGAGGGAGGCGGGATGATGACCGACCACGACGCGCGCCGCGAGGGGCCGTTCGCCGAACTCGCCGCCCGGCTCGGCCGGGGCGAGGGCCTGGACGACATCCGCCGCACCCTGCTCCCGGACGCCTGGAACGACGTCCTCAAGGCGGCGGCCGTCGCCCGGCTCTTCGACGACACCACCTACAGCTCCGTCCTCAAGGAGTTCGCCGGCGACGACCCGCCCAGCCTCGCCGCCCTCAAGGAGCGCGGCGCGGTCGAGGAGATCGCGGGCCGCCGCCTGTTCCGGGTGCCGGACGCGTTCCGGTCCTCGTACTTCCTGTCCTGGCTGCGCGACGGGGCGAGCTCCGAGATCCCCGACGCGCTCGTACGCCTGGAGCGCAGGCTGAGCGAGCACTGGCACGACCGCGGCAAGCCCGCCGAGCGGTTACGGCATCTGATGCTCGCCGACCCCGACGCCACCGTCGAGCTGTTCACGACCCTGTTCTCCGCCAGCGACGAACGCCGCGACTTCACCCGCTGCCAGGACTTCACCGACGCGCTGGCCGACCCGGACCGTGCCGCGGTGGCCCAGCGCAGGCTCCTCGAACTGGCCGAGGACCGCGCCGGCTATCTGCGCGCCCGCACCTACTGGACCACCGACTACGCGCGCTCCGCGCAGTTCCTGGAGCCGGACGGCCTGTGGGAGCGTGCCCAGCGGCTGCTGTCGCCCAAGGGCCCGCGCGTCTGGCAGATGTACGGCAGCGGCGGCTCCGGCAAGACCATGCAACTGCGCTGGCTGGTCTCGCGCAGGGCCGTCACCCCGGAGAAGGACATCAACTGCGCCCGCATCGACTTCGACATCGTCGACCCGCTGAACGCGGCGCACTGGCCCTGGCTGCTGCTTCTCGAAATCGCCGACCAGCTCGAACAGCGGCTGCCCACACGGGTGTTCGCGGGCCTCGACGAGTACGCCGCGTACCGCTCGCTGCTGCGCCGCCCCACCTCGCGCTCCGCCGTCGAGGCCGCCCGCGGCATCCGCAGCCAGGACGCGAGCCGCATCGAACGCGAGGTGGTCGCCGCGTTCACCACCCGCTTCAACCAGGGCCTCGGCACCGAGCAGCCGGTGCTCGTCGTGGTGGACACCCTGGAGGAGGTCGTCGTCCGCAGCTCGCGCACCGACAGCCTGCTGCGGCTGCTGGGGGAGACCGTGAAGCGCTGCAAGGCGATGCGGCTGATCCTCTCGGGCCGCCCCGACCTCAGCCTCGCGCACGGACCGGCCCTCGCCACGCTCGGCGCCTACGAGAACGTGCCGGTGCCCGGGTTCACCGCCGACGAGGCGGACCGCTATCTGCACCACATACGGGGCATCCAGGAACCCGGCCTGCGCGAGGTCATCATCCGCCGCAGCGAGGGCATCCCCTTCCACCTCGCGCTCTTCGCCGACAACATCGACCAGAACCCCGAGGCCACCGCGGAGTCGATGGACAGCCTGCGCGACCCGCTCATCCGCTACCTCGTCAACCGCGTCATCCGCCGCATCGAGGACCCTCTCGTCCGCTGGCTGCTGCGCTACGGCGTGATCCCGCGCAGGCTGCGCCGCGAGCACCTCTACGACATCCTCCAGCCCCATCTGCGCGAGCGGATGACCGCGCAGTCCAAGGAGGACGACCCGCTGACCGACGCGCACCACATGCGCGGCAGCGACGACGTGTTCCCCTTCGTCGAACAGCCCCTCGACAAAGAGAAGCTGGACGAGGCCTGGCGCAAGGTCCTCACCTACGCCAAGGGCTCCTCGTGGATCAGCGAGGTCGCCGAGGACCAGGAGTCGGTGGTCTTCCACGGCATGGTCCTCGGCCCCATGCGCGACCTCATCTCCGACAAGCCGATCTTCGCGCAGCTCCACGGGGACTTCGCCGAGCGGTTCGAGCTGCGCGCCCAGGACGACCCCGACAACTGGTCCTGGTATCTGCGCGAAGCCCTCTACCACCGCTTCCAGATGCGCGACCCGGGGGCGCCGGAGGCGTGGCGCGGCGCGATGGAGCGGGCCTGGATGGCCGGGGAGACCGACCGGCTGCGCGATCTCGCCGAGGAGCTGCTCGGCGAGGAGTACGTGGACCGCGGCACCCCCCGCAGCACCTGCGGCGGCACCCTCGTCACGTACGACCTGATGGCCGAGGCCCATCTGAACATCGCCTACGCGCAGTTCAGGGACGGCATGGCCGAGGGCGTGCCGTCCGACGTGCACGACCACGTGTGGTCCGAGGTGGAACTGCACCTGGCCGAGGCCGACGCGCTGTACCGGCGGGCGGGCGCGGGGGAGGACCGGCGCCACTCGGTGCGCGAGGAGGTGGTGCGGGCCACGCTCCTGAGCCTGCGCGGCAACCCTGAGGACGCCGTCCGCCTGCTTGAGGCCGCGGTGCTGCACCGGGTGGGGCTGCCCGAGCTGGAGAAGCTGTGGGCGCTGAGCATCCTCGCCACCTCGCAGCGCAGGCTCGGCTCGCCCGACGCGGCCAACGCCTTCCAGCGCATGCTCGTCTTCGCCGGTGAGATCCACCGGCCGGACATCGCCGCGCACGCCGCGTCGGCGGAGGCGGCGCAGTACCGCCTGATGGGCAACGTCGGACGCGCCATCGAGCTGTACCAGCAGGCGGCCGGGCTGCGCTACCGGGCGGGCGTCTCCGCGTTCCAGGCCGTCGCGCAGCGGGCGGGACTGCTGCTGCGCTGCCGCCGCCCGCAGGAAGCCCTGCGCGTCCTCGACGGCGTGGAGGTCCACTCGCCCCGCGAAGAGGCCGACCGGGCCCGGCTGCAGGCCAAGGCCCAGCTCCTGCTCGGCAGGGAGGGGCCCGCGCTCGCCGCGCTCCAGCGCGCCGACACCGCCGCGGGACTCGTGCCCGACGCCGAGCGCTACCGCCAGCTGGCCCAGAACGCCCAGCTGCGCGGGGTCGCCCTCGGCGAGCTGCACGAGATCGAGGGAGCCGACGACTGCTTCACCAGCGCGACCGGCCTCTGGTCCGAACTCGGCTATCTGGCGGGCGAACCCGAGTGCCACTACCTGTACGCCCGCTTCCTGCTGCGCGGCGCCCTCGACTACACCGCCGCCCACCCCCTGCTCGAACCGAAGGAAGCCCCGGGCCAGGAACCGGAGTTCGCGCTGCGCCTGCAGTTGCTCGCCCTGGAGTGGGCCAAACGCACCGGCAAGACCAGGGCGGGCCGGGTCCCGCCGCTGACGTACGGCGAACTGCCCGCCCTGGTCCGCCCCCTGCACGCCCTGTGCCGCATCGCCGCGCAGCCCGAGGGCGAGCCGTCGAAGGAGGCGCTGACGCAGCTGACGCGGGCGCTGGAGAAGGTGCAGCCCGTCGACGCCCGGCTCGCCACCCTGCGCGACCTGATCGACAACCCCGCGATGGAGGGCCGGGTGCCCTGGCCGCTGCTGCGGCCCTTCTACGAGATGGACGGCGACCGCGACGACCCCGACACGGGACTCGCCCAGCTGCTGATCATGCAAGTGCGGGGCGAGGCCGACGCCGGGAGCCTCGGCCGCACCGTGCGCACCCTCGTCGGGAGCGCCGACGGCAACCGGCTCATCGTGTGGCGGTGCGCGCGGATCGCCGCCCGGCTCGGCCACCGGGAACTCGCCGTGGAACTGCTGGACGGCGTGCCGTGGGAGGAGCCGCCCCGGGTGCGCAGCGGGGCGCCGCGCATCCCGCACCTGCGGCTCGCGCTGGCCGCGCTGGTGCTGCGCGCCGGGGTCGACCCGGACCCGGCGTCGGCCGGGGCCGCGCTGCGCAGGGCCATCGCGCTCGCGGAGCGGGGCGGCGGCGGGGCCACCCGGCAGAGCGTGCCGGTGCAGCTGACCGACTGCGCCCTGCGCATCCAGGTGGCCGGGGTCCAGGGCCGGGTGGGGGAGCTGCTGCTCGGCCTGCAGCGGCCCGCCTACCTCGACACCGACCTGCCGGACGACCTGCGGCTGTTCCAGGACTGGCGCGGGGAGATCAGCTTCCCGCTGCGGGCCCGCCCGGACATCAACCCGGTGGACGACAAGGCCGCGCCGCACCCCGCGAACCTCGCGAAGTGGCACGACGACATGTGGCAGCTGCGCACCGAGCTGATCAACACGATGCACGGCCCGCTGAGCTTCGTACGCCTGGAGTCGGAGGATCCCGCCGCGCACGCGCTGCCCTGGGAACTGGCCCTGCAGTCGGCCCTGGAGGGGGCCGACGGACAGGCGCGGCCGGTGATCTACCGCACGGTGCCCACCGGGGCCCGGCGCGTGGACGTGTGCTGGCTGCAGCTGAACCTGAACCGCAGGTTCCACCTCGACCTCGACGTGGACGGCATCGTGGGCCCGCAGACCCGGCAGGCCCTCGAACGCCTCCAGCCGGGCGCGGCGACGGCCGACTGGCCGCTGGTCGAGCCGGAGACCCGGTGGGAGCTGCAGCGGGACATGCCCAGCGAGCCGGGCACCCGCAAGGTGCTCGTGCTCAGCGCCAAGCAGGACGAGCGGTCCGTACCGCTGACGTACTGGCTGCGCGGCCGGCGCCCGCTGCTGGGCCAGTTCCCCGCCCGGCTCCTCGTGGTGGAGCCGGGCACCGACCTGGCCGAGCGCCTCGCGGGGCCCACGGAGGAGGTCGACATCCTGCACGTCGCCGCCCCGCTGAGGCAGCGCGACGGCATGCCCTACCTCGAACTCTCGCCGGTCGGGCACGCCCGGCGGCTGGCGAGCAAGGCGCGCGGCTCGGACCTCTTCCCGGTCCAGCTCTCGCGCTACCTCGCCGGGTTCGAGCCGGGGCGCAGGCCGCTCGTCGTGCTCGATCCGCCGTGCCCCGGCTCGGAGGTGGACATCCACGTCCAGCTGGCGCTGCGCAACCTGTTCGCGGCGCAGCTGTTCAGGCTCGGCAACTGCCCGGCCGTGGTGTGCACCGGGCTCTTCCCCGGGGGCGGCCTGAAGCAGGTGCTCGCCTTCTACCAGTCGCTGTCCGCGCAGGACCCGCTGGCGGACGCCGTGCGCGAACTGCGCACCACGGAGAAGCCGGGCGCGGTGGACCGCGGCACCACCTTCAAGACGGACGACGACGCGCGCCGGGCGACGGCGCTGTACGCGGCGGGCTCCTCGCTCCTGCAGCGGCCCATGGGCCAGACGTGAGACCGGGCCAGGCGCCGGACGTGGGTCCGGGCCAGGGGCAGCGGCGGGCGGTCCTCGCGCACTTCGTGGCGGGGCTGCGCGCCGAGCAGGACTCCTGGCGGCGCCTGGCCACCCAGGGCGAGGCGCCCGCCCTGGAGAAGCACCGCAGCCAACTCGCGGCCGTGGAGACCCTGCTGGCCGGGGGGATCGAGGAGGCGCGGGCCCGGCTGCGGACGGGCGAGCTGGCCGGACTGCCGGTGTTCGTCCTCGATCTGCACCACGTCTGGGACTACTTCCGGTCGAAGTTCGCGCTGCGCCGCCTGGCCGAGTACCGCGACTGCCTGGCCGTCGCGGACGAACTCGCCTGGGCCTGCTACCGCGCGCCGCTGGCCGCGGCGCTCGGGGCCGGCACCGCCCCGGCCAAGGAACCGCCGCTCGTGTCGTTCAGCCGGGCAGCGGCACCGCGCGCCCACCGGCGCGGCGACCAGTACCGCGAACTGCTGCCGCGCGGCGGCATCCACACCGGGGCGGGCCTGCGGCTGGTGCGCGGCCTGCCGTTCCCCGTGATCGACGTGCCCTGGTACCACGCCTCGCACCTGCCCGCCCTGCTGACCGTCGCGCACGAGGCGGGCCACCACGTCGAGGACGACTTCGGCCTCGCCCCCGAGATCGGCGAGCGCCTCGCGGACGCCGCGCTGCCCGACGCGGAGCGCGAGCGGTGGCGGCGCTGGGCGGGGGAGGTGTTCGCCGACGTGTGCGCGTGCGTGGTCTGCGGGGTCGCCTACCCGGGGGTGCTCGCCGAGACGCTCGGCGCGCTGGTGCCGGAGCCCGCGGGACCCGCGTCCCTCGACCACCCCCCGGCCGCCGTCCGGCTCGGCGTCTGCCGTGCCGCCCTGGAGCGGGCCGGGCACCCGCCCGCGGCGAACTGGCCCAAGCCGCTCGCCGCGACCCTGGACGAGTCGGCCGACGGCACCCCGGCCGCCGCCGAGGTGGCCGCGGCCCTCCTGGACGGCGGGTACGAACGGCTCGGCGGGGCGAGCCTGCCGGAGCTGCTCGCCCCGCGGCGGCCGATGCCCGGCGCCTTCCGCGAGTACCCCGACATGGTCCACGCCGGACGCCTGCTCGCCGGCGTCCCCTCCCGGCACCAGCGCATCCCCGGCGTCGTCGCCGCCGCGGCCCTCGCGTTCATGACCGATCCGGACGGCTACGACAGCCGCCGCGTCGGCGCCCGCGCCACGGCGGAGGCCCTCGGTCTGCGGCCCAAGGGGCCCCGCGCCGACGTGCCCCGCACCCCCGCGCGGGGTGCCGCCCCCGACGCGGAACCGGGCCGGCTGCTGCTGGGCGCCCTGCTCGGCGAGCCGTGAGGCGGCCGTGGGCAGACTGCCGACATGGACATCTGCCTGCTGGACGCCATCGAGCTCGCACGCCTGGTCCGCCGCCGTGAACTCTCCGCCCGCGAGGTGGTCACGGCCCATCTGGAGCGGATCGAACGGCTCGGCCCCACCGTCAACGCCGTCGTCACCCTCGACGCGGACGGCGCCCTCACCGCCGCCGCGCTCGCCGACGACGCCCTCGCGCACGGCGCACGGCCGGGGCCGCTGCACGGGCTGCCCATCGCCTTCAAGGACACCCACCTCACGCGCGGCATGCGCACCACCCAAGGCTCCCCGCTGCTCGCCGACTTCGTGCCCGACGAGGACGAACTCCTCGTCGAGCGGATCGAGTCGGCGGGCGCCATCCGCATCGGCAAGACCAACGTCCCCGAATTCGGCGCCGGTTCGCACACCTTCAACCCCGTCTTCGGCGCGACCCGCAACCCCTACGACCTCTCCCGCAGCGCGGGCGGCAGCAGCGGCGGCGCCGCGGCGGCGCTCGCCGCGGGGCTCCAGCCGCTGGCCGACGGCAGCGACATGGGCGGCTCGCTGCGCAACCCGGCCTCCTTCTGCAACGTCGTCGGACTGCGCACCACCCCCGGCCGCGTCCCCCTGCACCCGGCCCTCGACGCCTGGGGCAGCCTGACCGTCGCGGGCCCCCTGGGCCGCACCGTCGCCGACGCCGCGCTGCTCCTGTCCGTCATGGCGGGGCCCGACCCGCGCGGCCCGCTCTCGCTCGACACCCCGGGCGCCGTCTTCCGCGCGCCCCTGGGCGAGCGCGACCTGCGGGGGCTGCGCGTCGCCTGGGCGCCCGACCTCGGTGGACGCGTCCCGGTCGAGGCGGACGTACGCGCCGTACTGGCCGAACAGCCCAAGGTGTTCGCGGAGTTGGGGTGTCACGTCGAGGAGGACTGCCCCGACCTCGACGGCGCCGACGACGTCTTCCGCACCCTGCGCGCGCAGGCCTTCCAGCACGCGCTCGGCGTGTTCCTCGACGCGTCCCCCGAGTCCCTGCGCCCCAGCATCGCCCGGAACATCGAGGCGGGGCGCGGGCTCACCGGCGCCGACCTGGCCCGCGCCGCCGCCGCGCGCACCCGCCTCCACCTCGCCGCCGTCCGCTTCTTCGAGCGGTACGACGTGCTGCTCGCGCCGGTCAGCCAGGTCGCGCCGTTCCCCGTGGAGTGGGAGTACCCGCACGTCGTCGACGGGCAGCCGCAGCACTCGTACATCGACTGGATGCGCTCGGCCTCCCTGCTGTCCGTGCTCGGCGCGCCCGCGCTGTCCGTGCCCGCCGGGTTCACCCCCGAGGGCCTGCCCGTCGGCCTCCAGATCGTCGGGCCGCCGCGCGCCGACCGGGCCGTCCTCGAAGTGGGCGCCGCCTTCGAGGCCGCGACCGGACACGGACGGCGCCGGCCGCGGCTGCCCGACTGAGTCTCAGCGTTCGACCCGCAGCTCCTTCAGGGACGGCGCCTTCTCGCCCCGCAGGACCGTGATCCGCACCTGGCGCACCGGGCCGTTCCCGGGGGTGTGCCAGGTGCGCCCGTCCGCCGAGGTCTCCACGCGGTGCCCGGCAGGCCGCGTCCGCCACACCGGGGTGATCCGGCCGACCCGTCGCGCGCTCCCCAAGTCGACGGTCAGCAAGGCGCGTTCGGCGGTCGGCGACCAGGCCGTGACCGGGTTGCCGTCCACCGCGGCGGCGGCGTACAGGCCCGGCTCCTCGGAGGTCGCCGTCGCCGGGCGGCAGCGCGCCAGGTCGGCGGTCGGGGCCAGGTCGGGGCGGCGGGTCTGCAGGACGGCGGGGGAGCCGCGCCGCACGGTGACCGTGCCGCCGGGCGCCGTCACGCGGAAGGCGTCGCCCGACGTCAGCCGCACGGTCGTCTCCTTCGGCCCGATCGCGATGTCGTACGTCCGCCCCCGCCAGCGCATCCCGCGCAGCGTCACCCCCTGTGCGAGCTGCGGCGGCAGCGTCGGGGCGAGGCGCAGCGCGTCGCCCGCGCGCAGCCGCAGCCCCGTCAGGCCGTGCGTGAAGACCTGGAGGAAGCCGCCCTTGCCGGTGAGGAAGTCCTGCGCGGGCGAGCCGGCCAGGGCGTCACCGGCGCCCGCCTTCGTGCCCCGCGACTCCGAGAACAGCGCGAACGGCCCCCGCATGAACGGACGGACGGACCGCTGGAGATACGTGTACGCCGAGCAGCCCGGCTCACCGATCGCGGCCGCGTCGATCGCGTGCACCGAGTCCGTCATCGCGGGCCCGTCCGGATCGGTGCGGGCGCTGTAGTGGTCGAGCGTGGCGGCCGCCGCGCCCTTCGGCATCGGCCAGTCCAGCGGGTAGGTCAGCAGGACGGTGTCGGCCTGCTTGATGGTCGACCCGGTGTAACCGGCGTACTGCAGATAGATCTTGCGCCGGGGGTCGTAGGGGATGCGGATGCGGTCGGCGGTGGCCGTCCACGCGGCGGGGGGCCGCTCGCCGAGTGCGCGGGCCGCGTCCGCCGCCGCGCGCAGGGCGGTCACGGCGACGGCGTTGGTGTAGACGCCGTCGGTGACGCCGTTGCTGTACTCGTCGGGCCCGGCGACGTTCTGGAGGGAGAGACTTCCGTCCGGATTGCGGGTGGTGCGCGAGGTCCAGTACTCCGCGATGCCCCTGAGAAGGGGCAGGCCGCGCTCGCGCAGCCAGGCGCGGTCGCCGGTGGCGAGGTAGTACTGCCAGGCGGCCAGCGCGATGTCGCCCTGGAGGTGGTTCTGCTGGACGCAGTGCGGCGGATACCAGCTCTGGCACTCCGACCACAGCGCGCCCCGGCTCGCGCTGGTCCACGGGAAGAAGAGGCCCTTCACCGAGGTCCTGCGGGCGTTCTCGCGCGCGGCGCCGCTCGTGGCGTGGCGGTAGGCGAGGACCGGTTCGGCGAACGCGGGCCGGGTCGCGAGCAGCGCGGGGAACATCCACGTCTCCGCGTCCCAGAAGATCATGCCCGCGTAGTTGTCGCTGGTCAGCCCGGCGGGCGCGAGGCTGTCGCGGGCGCCGGGGCGGGTGGCGGACAGCAGCCCGTACTGCGCGGAGCGCGCCCACAGCTGGAGGTCGCGGTGGCCCGGGATCTCGATGTCGGAGGTCCACAGGGCGCGCCAGGCCGCCGCGTGGGAGGCGAACAGCGCGTCCCAGCCGAGGGCGGCGGCGCGGCGCGAGGCGCTCTGGGCCGCGGCGCGCGGCGCGCGGGAGGTGCGGGCGGTGTCCACGCCGACGTACTTCACGGCCTCGTACGTCCCGCCGTCGCGCACCCGGAAGTCGGCGGACTGGCGGTTGCCCAACTCCTGGGCCGCGCCCGCCTGATGGGTCACCCCGGGCGCCTTCAGGGTCGAGGCGACGGCGCCGTCGACGCGGGTGCCGTCGGTGCGGAAGGCCACGTCCATCGTCTTCTTGCCGCGCGGTCCGCCGCCGGTCTGCGCGATCCGCCGGGCGCCGCGCCCGTCGATGCGGTCGGTGACGGTGGCCCGGCCGCTCCAGTGCGGGGTGAGCCGCAGACGCACGGCGGCGGTGTGGGCCCGGTCGCGGGAGGCGAGCACGTCGTAGGCGAGATCGGTGCGGCGGCCGTCGGCGGTGGTCCAGGTGAGCGAGGTCCGCACGAAGCCGCAGCGCAGGTCCAGGGTCTGCCGGTAGCGGGAGACGCGGCTGCGCGGGCCGTACGTCTCGCCGCCGACGGTGACGTCGAGCGCGGT
>NZ_LIRJ01000318.1 GCF_001419745.1 Streptomyces silaceus
ACCCGGCCCCGCCCGCGCACTCGCCACCGGCGGCGGCATCCTCACCATCATCTCCGCCTTCCTCGCCTGGACCTGGACCGCCGCGTTCCCCGGCGACCTCACCGTCTACGGCTACCCCGGCGGCCTCCAGTGGCTCGTCCTCATCGCGGGCGCCCTCACCACGCTCTACGCACTCGCCTCCTACGGCATCAAGGGCCTGCACGTCATCGCCCCCGCCGGAGCCGACGCCGCCCTCAAGTACGCGGCACTCGCGGCCTTCGCCACCACCTGGTACACCATGTTCGCCATCAGCGAGGAGCTCGGCGGACTCGCCAACCTCGAACCCGGCGGCTGGATCGCGGCCATCGCCACCCTCATCGCCCTCGTCGGCGCACTCGCCCTGCCCTTCGAACGGCCACACACCTACCCGGTGGACCCCGAGGACAGCTCCTGGGAACAGCTCAAGCACCGCGCACGCAACGGCAAGACGATCCTCAAAGGCGCCTTCGCCGCCGAACCGGCCGCCCCACCACGCAAGCTGAACTCCTCCGTCGAGATCCTCGTCATCATCGCCGCCCTCGCCGTCGGCCTGTTCGTCTTCACCTACGGCATCGGCACCGAGTACGACCAGCTCTTCATCGGGTTCCTCATCACCGTCGGCCTCGGCTTCGCCGCGCTCTCCAAGGCCGGACTCGTCGCCTACGTCTCCGCCTTCACCGCACGGCACCGCAACGTCACCCTCACCGGAGCGTTCCTCGCCGCCGCGGCCTTCCCCTTCACCCAGAGCGACGACCAGTACGCCACCATCGGCGTCTACATCCTCATCTTCGCCACCGTCGCCCTCGGCCTGAACATCGTCGTCGGCCTCGCCGGACTCCTCGACCTCGGATACGTCGCCTTCCTCGGCGTCGGCGCCTACGCCGCCTCCATGGTCTCCGGATCCCCCGCCTCACCCTTCGACATCCACCTGCCCTTCTGGGGAGCCATCCTCGTCGGCGCCTGCGCCTCCCTCATCTTCGGCGTCCTCATCGGCGCCCCCACCCTGCGACTGCGCGGAGACTACCTCGCCATCGTCACCCTCGGCTTCGGCGAGATCTTCCGCATCGCCGCCAACAACTCCGACGGATCCTCCGGACCCGACATCACCAACGGATCCAACGGCATCTCCTCCATCCCCAACCTGAAGATCCTCGGCTTCGACTTCGGCGTCGAGCACAGCATCCTCGGCTTCACCATCGGCCGGTTCGCGAACTACTTCTTCCTGATGCTGCTCATCACCCTCGTCGTCGTCCTCGTCTTCCGCCGGAGCGAGAACTCCCGCATCGGACGCGCCTGGGTCGCCATCCGCGAGGACGAGACCGCCGCCCTCGCCATGGGCATCAACGGCTTCCGCGTCAAACTCATCGCGTTCGCCCTCGGCGCCTCGCTCGCCGGACTCGCCGGCACCGTCCAGGCCCACGTCACCTACACCGTGACCCCCGAGCAGTACCAGTTCGCCAACTCCGTACCACCCAACTCCGCCTTCCTCCTGGCGGCCGTCGTCCTCGGCGGCATGGGCACCATCAGCGGCCCCCTCGTCGGCGCCGCACTGCTCTACCTCATCCCGAACAAGCTCCAGTTCCTGGGCGACTACCAGCTCTTCGCCTTCGGCCTCGCACTCGTCCTCCTCATGCGCTTCCGCCCCGAAGGCCTCATCCCCAACCGCCGCCGCCAGCTCGAGTTCCACGAGGCCGAACTCAGCCCCGGCGAGACGCCGCCACCCGCAGCCCTCAGCAAGACAGGGGTCTGACCCAATGACAACCGACACCACCCAAGAGGACCGCACCCCGGCCACCCCGACCGGCCAGACCGTCCTCGACGCCCGCGGCGTCACCATGCGCTTCGGCGGCCTCACCGCCGTCCGCTCCGTCGACCTCACCGTCAACAGCGGCGAAATCGTCGGCCTCATCGGCCCCAACGGCGCCGGCAAAACCACCTTCTTCAACTGCCTCACCGGCCTCTACATCCCCACCGAAGGCGAAGTCCGCTACAAAGGCGACGTCCTCCCCGCGAAATCCTTCAAGGTCACCGCCGCGGGAATCGCCCGCACCTTCCAGAACATCCGCCTCTTCGCCAACATGACCGTCCTCGAGAACGTCCTCGTCGGACGCCACACCCGCACAAAAGAAGGCCTCTGGTCCGCACTCCTGCGCGGCCCCGGCTTCCACAAAGCCGAAGCGGCGTCCAAAGCACGCGCCCTCGAACTCCTCGAATTCGTCGGCCTCGCCGACAAAGCCGAGCACCTCTCCCGCAACCTCCCCTACGGAGAACAGCGCAAGCTGGAGATCGCCCGCGCCCTCGCCAGCGAACCCGGCCTCCTGCTCCTCGACGAGCCCACCGCCGGCATGAACCCCCAGGAAACCCGCGCCACCGAAGAACTCGTCTTCGCCATCCGGGACATGGGCATCGCCGTCCTCGTCATCGAGCACGACATGCGCTTCATCTTCAACCTCTGCGACCGCGTCGCCGTCCTCGTCCAGGGCGAAAAACTCGTCGAAGGATCCAGCGAAACGGTCCAACAGGACGACCGCGTCATCGCCGCCTACCTCGGCGAACCCTTCGAGGAGAACAACTGATGACCGCACTCCTTGAGGTCGAGGACCTCCGCGTCGCCTACGGCAAGATCGAAGCCGTCAAAGGCATCTCGTTCACCGTCGAAGCAGGACAGGTCGTCACCCTGATCGGCACCAACGGCGCCGGCAAGACCACCACCCTGCGCACCATCTCCGGCCTCCTCAAGCCCGTCGGCGGCTCCATCACATTCAACGGAAAGGCCCTGCGGAAATACCGCGCCGACCAGATCGTCGCACTCGGCCTCGCCCACTCCCCCGAAGGCCGGCACATCTTCCCCCGCATGACCATCGAGAACAACCTCCGCCTCGGCGCCTACCTCCGCTCCGACAAGGCAGGCATCGAAAAGGACATCGCCCGCGCCTACGACCTCTTCCCCGTTCTCGGAGAACGCAGGAAACAAGCAGCGGGCACCCTCTCCGGCGGCGAACAGCAAATGCTCGCCATGGGCCGCGCCCTCATGTCCCAGCCGAAACTCCTCATGCTCGACGAGCCCTCCATGGGCCTCTCCCCGATCATGATGCAGAAGATCATGGAGACCATCGCCGAGCTGAAGTCCCAGGGCACGACGATCCTCCTCGTCGAACAGAACGCCCAGGCCGCGCTCTCCCTCGCCGACGCCGGCCACGTCATGGAAGTCGGCAAGGTCGTCCTCTCCGGAACCGGCCAGGACCTCCTCCACGACGAGTCCGTACGCAAGGCGTACCTCGGCGAGGACTGACCCGCCCCACGCGTATCCGCACACGCGACGAGGCCCGCACCCCCGGTCGGGGTGCGGGCCTCGCCCTGTGTATTCGTACGATCCGGGGCTAGCCCTTCGACGCCTTCTTCTCCTCGGCGTCCTCGATGACCGCCTCCGCGACCTGCTGCATCGACAGACGACGGTCCATCGACGTCTTCTGGATCCACCGGAACGCGGCGGGCTCCGTCAGGCCGTACTCCGTCTGCAGGATCGACTTCGCCCGGTCCACGAGCTTCCGCGTCTCCAGACGCTGCGAGAGGTCGGCGACCTCCTTCTCCAGCGTCTTCAGCTCCGTGAAGCGGGACACCGCCATCTCGATCGCCGGGACGACGTCGGTCTTGCTGAAGGGCTTCACGAGGTACGCCATCGCGCCGGCGTCACGGGCGCGCTCGACGAGGTCGCGCTGCGAGAACGCGGTGAGCATCAGGACCGGGGCGATGGACTCCTCGGCGATCTTCTCCGCCGCGGAGATGCCGTCGAGGACGGGCATCTTCACATCGAGGATCACGAGGTCCGGCTTGTGCTCACGGGCCAGCTCGACGGCCTTCGCACCGTCACCGGCCTCGCCGACGACGCTGTACCCCTCTTCCTCCAGCATCTCTTTGAGGTCGAGCCGGATCAGGGCCTCGTCCTCGGCGATGACGACGCGGGTCGTCAGCGGCGGGACGTGCGACTTGTCGTCATCGGACACGTCGGTGGGCTGGGGCGACTCGGGGGCGGTCACGGGGGCTCCTCGTTCATGGCAGGTGCGCTGCCCTAGCAGGGTACCTAGCTGCGGTGTCACACGGTGACCCGGTACACTTCCGGCAGCGCCTGGCCGGGTTGGTGGAACGGTATACACGGAGGTCTCAAACACCTCTGCCTGAGAGGGCTTGCGGGTTCGAATCCCGCACCCGGCACCTTCCGATGAAGCGGAGGTCCACGTTCTCGTGGACCTCCGCTTTTTTGCTACACACGGCCACGGTCAGTCGCGCAGAGTGGTCGCATGAATTCTCACGGTACAGAGGTCCGACAGCGCGCCCTTACCCTCCTTCGCAGCGGGGCCAGGAACGCGGAAGTCGCCCGCACGCTGAATGTACCCCTCGGCACCATCAGCTATTGGCTCCACATGGATCGCGCCAAACGCGGAGAGTGTCCCGGCAGGCACGACCCCCAATGCCCTCGCTGCGACGGCCGCGATCTCGACGAGGCCGCCTATTCGTACCTTCTGGGGCTCTACCTCGGGGACGGCCACATCGTCCAGTATTCGCGACACCGAGTACCCAGCCTCATGATCACTTGTGGTGACACGTGGCCGGGCCTGAAGGACGACTGCGAGCAGGCCATGCGCACGGTATTTCCCGACAACTCCGTCTGTCGGGTCGCAAAGGTCGGCTGCCAGAACATCAAGGTCTATTCCAACCACTTACGGTGCATGTTTCCCCAGCACGGGCCCGGCAAGAAACACGAGCGCACCATCGCTCTCGAACCATGGCAGCAGGAGATTGTCGGCACCCGTCCTTGGGAACTCGTCCGGGGCCTCATCCACTCCGACGGCTGCCGCATCACGAACTGGACGACTCGGCTCGTCGCCGGCGAGCGCAAGCGCTACGAGTACCCCCGGTACATGTTCACCAACAAGTCCGACGACATCCGCCGCCTCTACACCGACACCCTCGACAAACTGGGCGTCGCCTGGACGCACTGCACCCGTCACGGGAACGCGTACAACATCTCCGTCGCCCGCAAAGCCTCCGTAGCCCTCATGGACACCCACGTCGGCCCCAAGCACTGACCGACCGGCGACGGGGCCGCCCCCTACTTCGGGCTGTCGTCCTCGCCGATGTGGTGGATGCGGACCAGGTTGGTGGAGCCGGGGACTCCGGGAGGGGAGCCGGCGGTGATGACGACCGTGTCGCCCTTCTGGCAGCGGCCGATCTTGAGGAGGAGCTCGTCGACCTGGTCGACCATCGCGTCGGTGGAGTCGACGTGCGGGCCGAGGAGGGTCTCGACGCCCCACGTGAGATTGAGCTGGGCGCGGGTGGCCGGGTCGGGGGTGAAGGCGAGGAGCGGGATGGGTGAGCGGTAGCGGGAGAGGCGGCGGACGGTGTCGCCGGACTGGGTGAAGGCGACGAGGAACTTCGCGCCGAGGAAGTCGCCCATCTCGGCGGCGGCGCGGGCGACGGCGCCGCCCTGGGTGCGGGGCTTGTTCCGCTCGGTCAGTGGGGGCAGTCCCTTGGCGAGGATGTCCTCCTCGGCCGCTTCGACGATGCGGCCCATCGTGCGGACCGTTTCGACGGGGTACTTTCCGACGCTGGTCTCGCCGGAGAGCATGACGGCGTCGGTGCCGTCGATGACGGCGTTGGCGACGTCGCTGGCCTCGGCCCTGGTGGGCCGGGAGTTGTCGATCATCGAGTCGAGCATCTGGGTGGCGACGATGACCGGCTTGGCGTTGCGCTTGGCGAGCTTGATGGCGCGCTTCTGGACGATCGGGACTTGTTCGAGGGGCATTTCGACGCCGAGGTCGCCGCGGGCGACCATGATGCCGTCGAAGGCGGCGACGATGTCCTCGATGTTGTCGACGGCCTGGGGCTTCTCGACCTTGGCGATGACGGGGAGGCGGCGGCCCTCCTCGTCCATGATGCGGTGGACGTCCTCGATGTCGCGTCCGGTGCGGACGAAGGAGAGGGCGATGACGTCGAAGCCCGAGTTCAGGGCCCAGCGCAGGTCGGCTTCGTCCTTGTCGGAGAGCGCGGGGACGGAGACGGCGACGCCGGGGAGGTTGAGGCCCTTGTGGTCGGAGACCATGCCGCCTTCGACGACGGTGGTGGTGACGCGGGGCCCGTCGACCGCGGTGACTTCGAGGGTCACTTTGCCGTCGTCGACGAGGATGCGTTCGCCGGTGGTGACGTCGTCGGCGAGGCCGTCGTAGGTGGTGCCGCAGATCTGGCGGTCGCCTTGGACGCCGTCCTCGACGGTGATGGTGAACTCGTCGCCCCGTTCAAGGAGTACGGGGCCTTCGCTGAAGCGGCCGAGGCGAATCTTCGGGCCTTGAAGGTCGGCGAGGATGCCGACGCTGCGGCCGGTCTCCTCGGAGGCCTTGCGCACGCGCTGGTAGCGCTCCTCGTGTTCGGCGTAGGTGCCGTGGCTGAGGTTGAAGCGGGCCACGTCCATTCCGGCTTCGACCAGTGCCTTGATCTGGTCGTACGAGTCGGTGGCGGGGCCCAGGGTGCAGACGATTTTCGCTCGGCGCATGCTTCGACCCTAGGCCTTACCGGTGGGTAGAGAATTGGTCAGGCGTGACTACTCAACAACCTTTGCATGAAGGGTTATTGACAAGTGTTGAAGTGTGCGGGAGGGCGCTCCGATGAGCGGTCACCGTGCGGGCTTCGGGTTCAATTCCGGTGGCGTCATGGTGAATCGGGCGTTGACCTGCGCGTAGACGTGCTGGCGTTGGGGTTCGAGGTCGAGGGGCGGTGCTTCGCCGGCGAGGTCGGGGGCGCCGTAGGAGGCGGCGCGCATGCCTCCGGCGGGGCCGCCGTAGCCGAGGGCGGGGGCGTTCTCGGCGCCGATGTCGGCGAGTTCGACGAGGGCGGCGGGGGTGGTGTCGAGTGCTTCGGCGTATTCGCGGGCGCGCTGGACGGCTTCGCGGACGGCTTGCTGGCGGGCGCGGCGGTGGACGGGTGAGTCGGGGCGCAGGGTCCACCAGGGTCCGTCGACGCGGGTGAGGTCGAGGGCGGCGAGGCGGGTGGCGAGTTCGCCGAGGGCGGTGAAGTCGGCGAGTTCGGCGGTGATGTGGACGCGGCCCTGGTAGGAGTGGATGCGCTCGCCGCGGCCGTGTTTGGTGAGTTGGGGGGTGATGGTGAAGGCGCCGGTCTCCACTTTCTCGATGGCGTCGCCGTAGCTCTTGACGAGGTCGAGGGCGGTGGCGTTGCGTCGTGTGAGGTCGGCGAGGGCTTCGCGGCGGTCGGTGCCGCGGGCGCTGACGGTGATGCCGATGCGGGCGATCTCGGGGTCGACTTCGAGGTGGGCTTCGCCGCGGACGGCGAGGCGGGGGG
>NZ_LIRJ01000319.1 GCF_001419745.1 Streptomyces silaceus
TGGCGGCGACGAGGAGTTCCTCGGGGCCGAGGTGGAGCGTGCGCATGTGGATGACCTTGGTGACCGTGTCGCCGTCGACCAGGGCCTTCTCGATCTTGGCGACCTCCTCGACGCCCGCGGCCTCGCCGAGCAGCAGGGACTTGGTCTCCGCCGCCAGGACGATCGCGATCAGGATGAGCAGGATGCCGATGCAGAGCGTGCCGATGCCGTCCCAGACGCCGTCACCGGTGGCCAGCGCGAGGCCGACGCCGCCGAGGGCGAGGACCAGGCCGACGAGCGCGCCGAAGTCCTCCAGGAGGACGACGGGCAGCTCGGGGGCCTTGGCGCGGCGGACGAACTCCTTCCAGGAGAGGCCGCCGCGCAGCTGGTTGGACTCCTTGATGGCGGTCCGGAAGGAGAAGCCCTCGGCGATGATCGCGAACACCAGGACCCCGACGGGCCAGTACCAGTGCTCCAGCTCGTGCGGGTGCTTGATCTTCTCGTAGCCCTCGTAGATCGCGAACATGCCGCCGACCGAGAAGAGGACGATGGAGACGAGGAAGGCGTAGATGTAGCGCTCGCGGCCGTAGCCGAACGGGTGCTGCGGGGTCGCCTCGCGCTGGGCCTTCTTGCCGCCGAGGAGCAGCAGGCCCTGGTTGCCGGAGTCGGCGAGCGAGTGGACGCTCTCGGCCAGCATCGAGGACGAGCCGCTGAAGATGAACGCGACGAACTTCGCCACCGCGATCGCGAGGTTCGCGGCGAGTGCCGCGACAATCGCCTTTGTTCCGCCTGACGCGCTCATGAGTGCGGGGTGTCCCTTCGCCTTCGTACGTACCGACCACGGTGCCGGAGCGGTGCTTTGCCCGGCCTTTGCGGTGGGTCATTGTTGCAGCACGAGAGGGCGTTGGTGCGTCAGGCCACCACAGTGGCACGGAAAACCGTGCCGACTCCGGACACTTCGGCCTTCTCTCCGGCGGGGACGAACGCGGACTCACCGGGCGCCAGGGTCAGTTCGCCGGCACGGACCGAGCCGGCCGTGCAGAGCAGGATCTGCGGGGTGGCGGCGGTGAGGTCGTGGGCGGCCGCGCCTTCGGGGAGCACGAAGCGGGAGAGGCGGAACTCGTCGATCGGGGTGTCGTAGACCTCTTCGCCGTCGGCCGACGCCTCGGGGCGCAGGACGCCGGGGTCGGTCGCCTCGAAGCGGACGATGCGCAGGAGTTCGGGCACGTCGACGTGCTTGGGGGTCAGGCCGCAGCGCAGGACGTTGTCGGAGTTGGCCATGATCTCGACGCCGAGGCCGTCGAGGTAGGCGTGCGGGACGCCGGCGCCGAGGAACAGGGCCTCGCCGGGCTGCAGTTGGACGTGGTTGAGGAGCATCGCCGCGATGACGCCCGGGTCGCCGGGGTAGTGGTGGGCGATCCCGGCGTACGGCGCGTAGGCACCGCCGAGGCGCTGGGCGGCGGCCGTGACCTCGGTGACCGTCTCGGCCATCTGCTCGGGGTCGGCGCTCAGTACGGCGGTGAGGACCTCGCGCAGGGCGGCCTCTTCGGGGTGGGCGCGCAGCAGGTCGACGTACGGCTTGAGGGAGTCGACGCCGAGGGCCTCCAGGAGGTCCGCGGTCTCGGCGGGGGCGCGGAAGCCGCACAGGCCGTCGAACGGCGTGAGGGCGCAGATCAGTTCGGGCTTGTGGTTGGCGTCCTTGTAGTTGCGGTGCGGGGCGTCGACGGGGACGCCGCGGCGCTCCTCGTCCGCGTAACCCTCCTTGGCCTGGGCGAGGTTGGGGTGCACCTGGAGGGAGAGCGGGGCGCCGGCGGCGAGGATCTTGAGGAGGAAGGGCAGGCGCGGGCCGAACGTGGCGACCGCTTCCTTGCCGAGCTCGTGCTCCGGGTCCGCGTCGATGACCTCGTTGAGCGCGCCGCGCCCGGTGCGCGAGGGCGCGCCCGGGTGGGCCCCCATCCACATCTCGGCCTGCGGCTCACCGCTCGGTGTCACGCCGAGGAGTTCGGCGATGGCGGTGGTGGAACCCCAGGCGTAGGGGCGGATGGTGTTGGTGAGGCGGTCCACGGAGGGGATCTCCCTTACTGCTGCGTACGCGAATGAACGGTGACGGCGACCTGAGCGGTCGCGGTCATGATCGGTCCCCCGAGGCGAGCGCCAGGTAAACGGCGGCGAAATCCGTGACGGCGATCAGCTCCGCCAGCGCTTCCAGGTCGTCGTCGCTCTCCGGCTCCAGCTCGCTGAGCGCGATGTCGTGGCCGTGCGCGAGTTCGCGGGCGGCGGGCGCGGCGGTGAGGCCCCCGGCGTCGGTGGGCCGGTCGCGCAGCAGTACGACGCGGGGGCGCAGGGCCGCCGGGTCGTCGACGCGGTCGCGGAAGAAGTCGTCGGTGTCGTCGCCGCCCGCCCGGGTGCCCGCGAGGAGGGCGCCGTGCGCGGGCAGGGCCTCGGGCAGCTCGGCGGCGAGGGCGGCGTGCCCGGCCAGCTCGGCGAGGGTGGCGGCGAAGCGGCGGCCCGCGGCCGCGGCGGAGCGGCCCTCGGTCCAGATCAGCGGGAGGGCCTCGGCGAGCTCGGCGGCCAGGGTCTTGGCCGGGTTGCTGTACGTCGCGATGGCCGGGCCGCAGCGCTCGGCGACGCCGTCGAGGCGATCGGCGACCTTCTCCAGGGCGTCGACGGGGGCGGCGAGCAGGCCGGTGCGGTCGAGCAGCACGAGCAGCGGGACGAGGAGGGCCCACAGGGTGCCGGGGGCGCCGGGCGCGGCCTCGTCCTCCACGCGGCGCGCCTCGTAGGACGCGGAGCGGGTGGCTTCGTCGTGCGGGCCCTCGAACGCGCCGTACGGCGAGGTGGCCATGGGGACGGCCAGGCCGTGGCTGCCCTCGACGCTCTCGGCGAGGGGGGTGCGGGCGGGGGTGACGGCGACGACCGTGCAGCCGCGGCGGTAGGCCTGGTCGGCCAGGAGCGAGAGGCCCGGTTCGGTGCCGTCGGGGGTGGCGATGAGGAGCAGGTCGACGGGGCCGACCCAGCCGGGCAGCGCCCAGCGCAGGGCTCCCCCGGCGGGGGCGACGCCGGTCGGGGCCAGCCGGAGCACGGGGCAGCCCGCGCCGGCGAGGCCGTCGAGGAGGTCGGCGACGCAGGCGGCGGCGGTGCCGGGGCCCGCGATCAGGATGGCCCGGGGGCGGCCGTCGGGCTTGAGCTCGGTGAGCCCGGCCTCGGTGGCGTGCCGGACCGCGGTGCGGACGCGGGCGCCCGCCTCCGCCGCGCCCCTCAGCAGTCCGCGCCGGTCGGCGAGAGCGAGTGCCTCGGGGGCGTCGAGCAGCGACTCGTCGAGCATGGGGGTCAGGCCTCCGATCGCCGTGCGCGGTCTCCTGCGCGGTGCTGGTGTGCGCCCTTACGCGGGGCGGCGGGCCTCGTCGACCAGGAGGACGGGGATGCCGTCGCGGACCGGGTAGGCCAGGCCGCACTCCTTGGCGTCCGCCGTGCAGACCAGCTCGGTCTCCGTCTCCTTGAGGGGGGCGTGGCAGGCCGGGCAGGCGAGGATCTCCAGGAGGCCGGCTTCGAGCGGCATGGGGTGGGTCCCTTCGAGCTGATGTGGTGGGGTCGCGCGCCGCCGCGGTGCGGGCGTCCGCGCGGGTCCGGCGCTGCGGATTCCGCGCCGCCGCCGCGCGGGATGCGGCCTGGTCAGCCTACCTCCGTG
>NZ_LIRJ01000032.1 GCF_001419745.1 Streptomyces silaceus
GTCAGCAGGGTCCGGGTCAGCCCGGCCCGCAGGCGCCCGGTCAGCCCGGTCCCGGTCAGCCCGGCCCTGGTCAGCCCGGTGCCCCGCAGGCGTTCCAGCAGCCGGGTCCGCCCGCGCCGCCCGCGTTCCCGCAGGAGTCGGGGGCCCCGCAGGGTCCGCCCCCGCCGCCGCCCGGTCCGGGTGGCCCCGGCGGTCCCGGTGGCCCGGGTGCACCTGGTGGCCCGTCCTTCGGTGGCGGAGGCGACGACTGGGTGATCTCCCCGCCGTCGACGCCGGCCCAGGCCGAGCCGTTCCGGCAGGAGCCCTTCCAGCCCGGTCCGCCGCAGGCGGGTCCCCCGCAGGCCGGTCCGCCGCAGCCGCAGGACCCGTTCCAGCAGGGCGCCCCGCAGCCACCGCAGCCCCAGGCCCCGCAGGGTCCGGGCACCTGGACGGCGACGATCGGTCCCGACCGTGAGTACTTCATGGCGATGATGCAGCGCAGCGGCCCCGAGGCATCGGGCCTGAACCTGCCCGCGTACTCGCCGGAGCAGCAGCGTCCGCTGGTCGGCAACCAGATCAGCATCGGCCGCCGCCGGCACTCCACGGGCGACACCCCGGACATCGACCTGTCGGTGCCGCCGGAGGACCCGGGCGTCTCGCACCAGCACGCGGTCCTGGTCCAGCAGCCGGACGGCAGCTGGGCGGTCGTCGACCAGAACTCCACGAACGGCACGACGGTCAACGGCGGCGAGGAGCCCATCCAGCCCTTCGTCCCCGTCCCGCTCCACGACGGCGACCAGGTGCACGTGGGCGCCTGGACGACGATCACGATCCGTCGCGACTGAGATCCGTCGCGACGGAACGACCCGTCGACGCGGGCGGTCACAGTGGCCAGACGTACGGCCCTTCGGGGTCGTCCAGCCAGGCCCACGCGTACCGCCCGCTCACGGTGATCCCGAAGCGCTCGCGCACCGGCCGGCCCTCGCGCTGCCACAGCGCGAGGGCTTCGTGCGGATCGAGGCGGCCCGCGGTCAGCTCCAGCAGGAAGCGGAAGAGCTCGCTCTGCAGGACCCGGCGCGGCAGCCCGCCGATGTGCTGTTCCAGCGGGGCCCTGGCGCTGCCGCCGCGCAGCGGCACGAAATAGGCGGGCGTGTGCAGGAAGCGTCCCTCCGCGTGCCCGGCGTCCCGCACGGTCAGCGCGATCAGGCCGGTGGCCAGCGGCGCGAGGATCCGGGCACCGGGCGTGCACTGGGCGAGCCAGGCCGGGGGCACCGAGGCGAGGGTGCAGGTCGCGATGATCCGGTCGTAGGGCGCGCGCTCGGGGCAGCCCGCCGCGCCGTCGCCGGTCACCACGGCCGGTCGGTACCCGGCGGCGGCCAGGTGCCGGCGCGCGGACTCCGTGATCTCCGGGTCGAGGTCGACGGTCGTGACGCGGTCGTCGCCGAGCCGGTGGGCGAGCAGCGCGGCGTTGTAGCCGGTGCCGGCGCCGATCTCCAGGACGCGGTCCCCGTCGCGTACGTCCAGTTCGTCGAGCATCTTCGCCATCAGGGACGGCTGGCTGCTGGACGACAGGAGCTCCCCGTCGCGCACCCGGGTGGCCAGGGGCGCGTCCGTGTAGACGCCGCGCAGCCAGCGGGCGCGGCGCTCCGGGTCGGGGTCCTCGCCCCAGAGCCGTTCGTGGCCGCCGCCCGCGCTCGCGTAGAAGTACGGCACGAACAGGTGCCGCGGCACGGCCTCGAACGCCGCCCGCCAGGCGGGGGCGCCCTGCCAGGCGCCGCTCGCCTCGATCTCGCGCACGAGGGCGGCGCGGGCCCCGGCCGCGAGTGCAGGGTCGGGTTCCATGGGTCCACTGTGCTGCGCCGTCGCCGCCGATGCGAGTGGCAGAGCGGGATGATCCGGCGGTGATCCGACCAGTGGTCCTAAGCCTTCCGTCCTCGGTCGTCCCGTCTGAGACCATGGACGGTGTGAAAGAGATCCCACACGGCACGCTTCAGGAGCAGACCTTCTACGAGCAGGTCGGCGGCGAGGAGACCTTCCGGCGCCTGGTGCACCTCTTCTACCAGGGGGTCGCGGAGGACCCGCTGCTGCGGCCGATGTACCCGGAGGAGGACCTGGGTCCGGCCGAGGAGCGCCTCGCGCTCTTCCTGATGCAGTACTGGGGCGGCCCGCGCACCTACAGCGACAACCGCGGCCACCCGCGCCTGCGCATGCGGCACGCGCCGTTCACGGTCGACCGCGCCGCCCACGACGCCTGGCTGAAGCACATGCGTACCGCGGTCGACCAGCTCGGCCTCTCCGAGGAGCACGAGCGGACGCTGTGGAACTACCTGACGTACGCGGCGGCGTCGATGGTGAACTCCGAAGGCTGATCCCGGGATCGGCGGCCCGCCCCCCTGAAAGCGTCCGAACGGACCGCTGGAGGGGGGCGGGTACGAGCGCGTACCCGCCTCGACGGCTCACGCGCGCATGACGGGCCCAGGCGGACATGACGGGTTCAGGCGGACATGACGGGCCTACGCGGGCATGACGAGGAGCCCGCCCACTCCGGCCTGCCGGACGACGACGGATCCGAAGTCCGTGCGCAGCCGGAGCCACGCCCCCGAGGACAGCAGGGTCATGGAGTTGCCCCGCAGGAATCCCAGCGCCTGCGCGGCGTGGGCGACCCGGACGGGCAGCCCGGTCGCCCCGATCGACCGGGACCAGATCTCCCGGCCCACCCGGTCGAGCTCGGCCCGCACCCGGCGCTCGGGGGCCAACTCCTCGACCCGCGCCTTGAATTCGGTCACGGCCGCCGCGACCAGGCCCCGCACGGCGTCCATCGCCGGCAGCCCCGGCTCCGCGCGCCAGCCGCCCCGCGGCGGCAGGACCCCGGCCCACGGCGGTCCGGTGACGGCCGGGGGGACGGGGGCGACGCCCGCCGTCTCGACGGACTCCGCGGACTCGGCCACGGACTCCAGGAACTCACCGGCGGAGACGGTGACGTCGAGCGTGGTGTCGAGCCCGTGTTCGTACGGCTTGGCGAGGCGCGCCGTACGGACGGCGAGCACCTCGAACGACGGCGGCCGCCCGAACACGGCGAGCGTGTCCCCGGCGGCCTGCAGCCGCACCGCGGCCGCCCTGTCGTAGTGGATCAGCCGGGCCAGGAAGGCGGTGAGGTCCACCGCCTCCCCGGCGTCGGCGAAGTGCAGCCGCGCGGTCATGCCGCAAGCGCCCCCGCACCGTCGGAGTCGTCGAGGTACTCCTCGAGCACGGCACGCTCCTCGGCGGTGATCCGCCGGGGCCGCTGCGCCTCCAGGTTGAACGGCACGACGACCGTCGAGGCCCGCACGTAGACCTGCTCGGGGTCCTTGACCTCGTACGAGATCGTCAGCGAGGCCGCGCCTATCTTCGTCACCCACGACTCGATGGTGACCGGCTCGTGCCGGTGCACCAACGGCCGTACGTAGTCGATCTCGTGGCGGGCCACGACGGACCCGCCCGAGAACGACGGGCTGCCGTCACCCGGTGCGATACGGAACATGAAGTCGATCCGCGCCTCTTCCAAGTACCGCAGGAAGACCGCGTTGTTGACGTGCCCGAAGGCGTCCATGTCCGACCACCGCATGGGGCAGCTGTAGATATGCCGACTCATGTCAGTGTCAGCCCCGGGTGAGCTTCTTGTAGGTGGCGCGGTGCGGACGGGCCGCGTCCGGGCCGAGGCGCTCGATCTTGTTCTTCTCGTACGCCTCGAAGTTGCCCTCGAACCAGAACCACTTGGAGTCGCCCTCATAGGCGAGGATGTGCGTCGCCACTCGGTCCAGGAACCACCGGTCGTGGGAGACGACCACGGCCGCACCCGGGAACTCCAGGAGCGCGTTCTCCAGGGAGGACAGGGTCTCGACGTCGAGGTCGTTGGTCGGCTCGTCGAGGAGCAGCAGGTTGCCGCCCTGCTTGAGGGTGAGCGCGAGGTTCAGGCGGTTGCGCTCACCGCCGGACAGGACGCCGGCCGGCTTCTGCTGGTCCGGGCCCTTGAAGCCGAAGGCGGAGACGTACGCGCGCGAGGGCATCTCGACCTGGCCGACGTTGATGTAGTCCAGCTCGTCGGAGACGACGGCCCACAGCGTCTTCTTCGGGTCGATGTTGGCGCGGCTCTGGTCGACGTAGGAGATCTTGACCGTCTCGCCGACCTTGATGGTGCCGGAGTCGGGGGTCTCCAGACCCTGGATCATCTTGAAGAGGGTCGTCTTGCCGGCGCCGTTCGGGCCGATGACGCCGACGATGCCGTTGCGCGGCAGCGTGAAGCTCAGGTCGTCGATGAGGACCTTCTCGCCGAAGGCCTTGGAGAGGTTGTTGACCTCGACGACGATGTTGCCCAGGCGCGGACCCGGCGGGATCTGGATCTCCTCGAAGTCCAGCTTCCGCATCTTGTCCGCCTCGGCGGCCATCTCCTCGTAACGGGCGAGACGCGCCTTGGACTTGGCCTGCCGCCCCTTGGCGTTGGACCGCACCCACTCGAGCTCTTCCTTGAGCCGCTTGGCGCGCTTGGCGTCCTTCTGTCCCTCGACCTTGAGACGGGTCTGCTTGGTCTCCAGGTACGTGGAGTAGTTGCCCTCGTAGCCGATGGCACGGCCGCGGTCGAGCTCCAGGATCCAGCCGGCGACGTTGTCGAGGAAGTACCGGTCGTGGGTGACGGCGACGACGGTGCCGGGGTACTTCGCGAGGTGCTGCTCCAGCCACTGCACGGACTCGGCGTCCAGGTGGTTGGTGGGCTCGTCGAGGAGCAGCAGGTCGGGGGCTTCGAGGAGGAGCTTGCAGAGCGCGACGCGGCGCTTCTCGCCACCGGAGAGGTTGGTGACGGGCCAGTCGCCGGGCGGGCAGCCGAGCGCGTCCATGGCCTGCTCGAGCTGGGCGTCCAGGTCCCACGCGTTGGCGTGGTCCAGGTCCTCCTGGAGCTTGCCCATCTCCTCCATGAGCTCGTCGGAGTAGTCGGTGGCCATGAGCTCGGCGACTTCGTTGAAGCGCTTGAGCTTGCCCATGACCTCCTTCGCGCCGTCCTGCACGTTCTCCAGGACCGTCTTGGACTCGTCGAGCGGGGGCTCCTGGAGGAGCATGCCGACGGTGTAGCCGGGCGACAGGAAGGCATCGCCGTTCGACGGCTGCTCGATGCCGGCCATGATCTTCAGCACCGTGGACTTACCGGCGCCGTTCGGACCCACGACACCGATCTTCGCGCCAGGAAGGAAGCTCAAGGTGACATCGTCGAGGATCACCTTGTCGCCGTGCGCCTTGCGCGTCTTGCGCATGGTGTAGATGTACTCAGCCAAGAGAAACCGTCCGGCAATCAGTGAGTGGGCAGATACACCCCATCTTGCCTGACGGCCACCCCCCGGAGGAAACCAGTATGGTCCGGGGCCCGCGACCTGGACCTTCCGAGGCGAGACCAGTAGCCGCCTTGTCACTTTTTGTCGCCGCGGCCCATCGGACCGTCACTCGACAGGGCCGTCGTCGGGATAGCGCGGCGATGCCATGTGCTCCCTCAGGGCCTCCCTCGCGGCGGGGGCGGCATCGCGCACGACGGCGGCATGCTCCACGGGCTTCTCGGCACCCGGCCGCATACCTCTGGTGCGCTTCGCCGCGCCATAGGCGACGATCCGTCGCACCCGCCCGTTGTAGCGCAGCACGCTCTGCGAGTAGGCGACCATCACCTGCTGCTGTTCCGGCCTCATGTGGTGCACGACCGGCAGCACGGTCGTGAGCATCTGCATCGGCAGGTCGGTGGTCGACTCCGCCTTCGCGATCCGGTCCGCGACGTCCAGTTCCAGGACAGCCGCGCGCAGAGCTGCCTTCTCCGCGCGGCGCTGCTCCCGGTCGTTGGCCTCCGCCAGGCGACGCGAGGCGCTACGAGCACCGTAGAAGGCGATCAACGCACCGACCACGGCCCCGAGCACGGACGCCCCGAACGTCGTGACGGCCTCGGTCACCTCCATGGCAGCCCCCTCCCAGAAGACAGGTCCGCCGGCACCCACCTTCTTGCCCTGCGGCGGCCGCCGCCATCGCCCTTTCGTCGTAGGCGGTGACCGCGCAGGAGAGGCCGAGCCCCCTCGCTCAGTCCTCCGTGGAGCTCTCCGGCGGCGTCTGCTTCTTGCGGAGGAGGAAGATCGTCGTGGCGCCCAGGACCACGAAGGCCACGGCGATCGTGGCGATCAGGGGCGTGTTGCTGTTGCTGCCCGTTTCCGCAAGGTCGCCGCCGCCGGTCGTGCCGCCGGCCGACGCGGGGCTCGGTTCCGAGGCGGGCTGGGCCTTGTTGCCGATCGCGCTGCCCTCGGTCCGGCAGTCGAGCACGCCCTTGAAGCGCTTCTCGAAGCCGTTCGGGCCCTTGATCGTGAAGTCGTAGGGCTGGTCCTCCTGCAGCGGGATCGTCACGGTCTGCGACGCCCCCGCCCCGATGGTGTGCTTGAAGCCCATCAGCCGGAAGGTGAACGGCGCGTCGCCCTTGTTGCTCGCCGTGATGTCCACGCCGTCCTTGGCGCAGCTCTTCTCCGCCGACAGCGCGGGGATCGCGCCCTTCTCCGCCCAGTCGGCGGTCGCCGTCGCCGACACCGTCGACTCGCTGGAGCCCGCGAGGATCTGCGTCTGGCTCCTGGTCTCGGAGGTGAAGGCCCGGCCGACCGGCACGGTGGTCGACGCCTGCACGGAGAGCGCCGCCGAGCCGTCGGGGGCGTCCTTCGGCACGTCGAAGTAGAGCCGGCTGCCGTTGCCCGCGGACTTCACGGGCTTGCCGTCCTTGCCGACGATCTTCACGCCGCTCGTCACGGAGTCCACCGGCGGGGTCACCGTCACCGAGTCCGCGTCGGTCCGCACGGTGACCGGGCCGAGACGCTCGCCCGCCCGCCCCGACACGGCGGGCGGTTCGAGCGTGAGCGACGCCTTCGGCTCGGCGGTGTTCCGCGCGCTCTTGTAGAGGTAGTCGGCGAGCTTCTCGGCCTGCGGGTCGACCGCGTCGACCTTCGCGCCGTCGGAGTAGCGCCAGATCGCCACCTGGGTGCCGGCGGCCGCGGTCTGCTCGGTGAGGGAGCGCGCGCCCGCCTTCTCGGCCAGCGCCGCCAGGTCGTTCACCTGCGGGTAGGAGTGCTGCAGGATCCAGCGGATCCTTCCCGCGTCACGGTTGGCGTTCAGCGAGGTGCCGCTCCAGGGGGTCTCCTGGTACTTGGCGTCCTTCTGCGTGGGGTTGTGGACGTCGATGCAGTACGTCTTCAGGGTGCCGCCGCCCTCGACGGACATCTCGAAGAGCCCCGCCGGCACCTCCTGCGAGGTGCCGTTGTCGCGGATGACCGCCTGGTCGTACGTCTGCAGACCGCCCAGCGTCGCGACCGCTCCGCCCCGGTGCTGCGGCACCTCCTCCGCCGCGGCCGCACCGGCGCCGGCTATCGCGCCCATCGCGACCAGCCCCGACGTCACCGTCACGGCGGCGAGACGGGCGGCGCCTCGGCTACGTATGGACAACGCAGAAAACACTGAATTCCCCTCCGGGCGGGACCCGTTGACAACGAGGGGGGTGGTCCCGCCAGCAGATTGAAAGGGGCAGGATCACCTGTCGCGCGCATGGCACATCCTGCCAACTGCCCCGTGAGCTACGTCCGGCATCCTAAGGAAGCGGCACACCACGATCCCCAGTCATGGCATCCGATAACCGATCCGACTCGGAATCGTTATCGCCAACACCCTTTCCGAGCTGGGCTTATCGACAAATCAACGACATCCGTGGCCGATAAGCCGCGCATCGGTCGCCGCCCCCGCCGGGCCGTACTGACGGATCGTCACCCCACGGGCGCGGGCTCCTCGTCCCGCGCCGCCTCCCCGGCGACGCCCTCCCGTTCCGCCACCGGCGCCGTCAGCATCGCGTTGCCCCTGGCCACCCGCCGGAACGCCGCGGTGCCGCGCGACAGGTCGTGGCCGATGGCCAGCGCCTCGATGTCCGCCGACGTCCAGTGCTGGCCGCCGCGCTCCTCGTCGCGCACCTTCAACCGGCCCTGCACGATGACCGGTTCACCCACCGCCAGCGACCCCTGCACGTTCGTGCCGAGCGCCCGCCAGGCCCACACCGTGAAGAAGTTGGTGTGCCCGTCGTTCCACGCGTTCTTCGCCGCGTCGTAGTACCGCGACGTCACCGCCAGCCGGAACCGCGCCACCGGCCCCGTCGGCAGCTCCCGGTACACCGGCGTCGTCGCCACGTTCCCCACCACTGTCACCAGCGTCTCGTTCATGCCTGGTCCTCCCCCGTGTCAGCTGTCGCCGCCGCGCCGTCCGCGGCCGCCCCCTCAGACTGCACGGGCCGGGCCGATCCCGCTGAGCCCTGTGTGCTACCCACCGGTTGTGGAAAACTCCGTCACCCTGACGGGGCACACCCCTCACCCCAACGGCGCTCGCGCCGCCCCCGTCACCCGCACGTACTGCTCCCTGACCTCCCGGTACCGCAGCAGCTCCGCCGCCACCGGATCCAGGACCCGCGCCCGCCCGCACCCGGCCGCCGCCTCCCGCAGCCGCCGTTCCGCCTCGTGGCCGTACCGGCGCGCGGGCCCCCGCGCCGCCATCCGGCTCGCCCACTCCACACACGGACCGCCCACGATGCCCGCCAGCATCAGCAGCACCGGCACGCCCAGGTTCGGCTGGGCGATCCCGATGATCTGCCCCACCAGCCAGAGCCCGCCGACGACCTGCAGCAGCGTCATCGCGGCCTGCGCGAGGACCGCGACCGGCCACCAGCCGGGCCGCGGCGGGCGCCCGGTCGGCACCGCCGTCACCGCCAGCTCGTCGAGCGCCTCGGGCAGCCCTTCCGCACCGCGCACCGCCGCCTCCCGCACGGCCTGCCCCCACGGCGCGGGCAGGCCCGTCGCCGCCTCGTCGGCCACCGTGCGCACGGCGTGCTCCACGCGCTGGCGCGCCGTCGCCTCCTCGTCCACCGGCGCCTGCGCGACCGGCCCGAGCGCACCCTGCGGCGAGCGCTGCGCCTCGTACCACCGCCACAGCCGCAGCCAGGGGTCGCCGCACGCCTTGCCCGCGTTCCTGCGCCAGGCCCGCTCCGCGGCGTCGCCCGCCGCGGCCGCGCCCACGGCGTCCGCGAGCCGGCCGGCGAACTCCTCGCGCGCCTCCTCGCTGAGCCCGATGCGGCCCCCGCCGCGGCCCGGCTGCGCCCCGGCGACGTAGACCGGACGCAGTCGTTCCGCGGCGGCGTCCACGTCCGCGGAGATCCGGCGGGCTGCGGCGCCCCGCTCCTGCGTGAACTGGCCGAGCGCCTCGCGCAGTTCGCCCAGTCCGTCGCCGGTCAGCGCGGAGAGCGCGAGCACCGTGGCGCCCGGTTCGCCGTGCTCGCCGAGCGCGATGCCGTCCTCGTCGAGGAGGCGGCGCAGGTCGTCGAGGACCTGGTCGGCGGCGTCCCCGGGGAGACGGTCGATCTGGTTGAGCACCACGAAGGTGACCTCGGCGTGGCCCGCCATGGGCCGCAGATACCGCTCGTGGAGCATCGCGTCGGCGTACTTCTCCGGGTCGACGACCCAGATGACGGCGTCCACGAGGGCCAGGATCCGGTCGACCTGCTCGCGGTGCTCGCCGACCGCGGAGTCGTGGTCGGGCAGATCGACCAGGACGAGCCCCTGGAGTTCGTCGGCGCCGGCTCCCTGGAGCGGGCGCCTGCGCAGCCGTCCGGGAATGCCGAGCCGGTCGAGGAGGCCCGCGGCGCCGTCCGTCCAGCTGCACCCGATGGGCGCGGCGGTGGTCGGCCTGCGGACCCCCGTCTCCGAGATCATCACGCCGGCGAGCGCGTTGAAGAGCGTCGACTTGCCGCTTCCGGTGGCGCCCGCGATGGCGACGACGGTGTGCCGTTCGGAGAGCCTGCGCCGCGTGGCGGCCTCGTCCAGGACGCGGCCCGCCTCGGCGAGCGTCCCGCTGTCGAGCCGGGTGCGGGACAGCCCGACGAGTTCGCGCAGCGCGTCCAGTCGGGCGCGCAGGGGTCCTTCGTACGTGGGAGACGCGGGGGACGTGGGAGACGAGGGCGTGCCGGAGGGGACGTACGCGCGCGTGCCGGTGCCCTGATCGGTGTCCGCGGCGCGCGCGCCCCTGCCGACGCGCCGCGCGATGAGCCCGTCGTCCCAGGCCCCTTCGGGCCCGTTCCCGGAGCGCTCGTCGCGATCGGCCGGGTCGCTGGGGTTGACGTGATCGTGATCAGTGACGGCGGTCACCGCGGTCACCTCTCCTTCTGCAGTACGGACAGGGCGGCGATCAGTTCGGCCTGGGGTTCGGGGTGCACGTCGAGGGCGTCCAGGGGGGCGAGGCGGCGCTCCCGCTCGGCGCCGAGGACCTTCTCCAGGTAGTCGGTGAGCAGGCGTCCGCCGCGGTCGCGCAGCCGGACCGCGCCCTGGGCGCCGATCCGTTCGGCGAGGATCTCCCCCGCCGCGCGGGCCCGGCGCCCGCCGAGCAGGGCCGTGGCCAGCAGCGCGGCGACGACTTCGGGGTCGGGCAGCGCGTTCTTGTCGACGCGCTCCAGGCCGCGCACCTCTTCCTCGGCGTACTCCTCGAGGACGCGTCGCCAGCGGCGGACGGCCATGCCGATGCGGTGCTCGGCGCTCTCCGCCTGCGGGTCCCGGTCGGCGAGGCCGGGCGCGCCCGCCGCCGGTTCACGGCGCCAGGCCTCGTCGATGCGCTCGTCGGCAGCGGTGACGGCGCACAGCAGGAGCGCCTCCAGGCTCTCGACGATGGCGTCGAGGAGTTCGCCCGCGCCGCAGTCGAGGGGGTAGCTGCGCCACCGCTTCAGGGCGTCGCCGGCGAGCACCCCGCCCGCCTGCAGACGGCCACGCACGCGCGCGTGCTCGTTCTCGTACGCCTCGTCGACGGCGGCGGTGAGCCGCAGCGCGGCCGCGTACTGGGCGGCGACGGCGCCCGCGAGTTCGGGCATCCGGGAGCCGAGGGAGCCGATGACGCCGTGCGCGGTGCGGGAGACGGCCTGGGCGCGGGCCGTGGGGTCCTGCACGCGATGGGTGAGCCAGGCGCGCAGCGGCGCGACGGCGGTGGCGGGCAGGAGGCCGCCGCCGCCCGCGGACTCGGGCAGTTCGGGGACGGTGAAGCGCGGTACGTCGCCGAGGCCGGCCTTGGCGAGCAGGGCTCCGTACTGCCGCGACACCTCGGTGACCACCTGGTGGGGGACGCGGTCGAGGACGGTGACGAGGGTGGCGTCGTGCTCCTTGGCGGTACGCAGCAGGTGCCAGGGCACGGCGTCGGCGTACCGCGAAGCCGTCGTGACCATCACCCATACGTCGGCGGCGGAGATCAGTTCGGCGGCCAGGACGCGGTTGTCGGCGACGAGCGAGTCGACGTCGGGCGCGTCGAGGAGGGCGAGGCCGCGGGGCAGGCTCGGCGCGGTCTCGATGCGCAGGGCGCGCTCGTGCTCGTGGACGGCGGCCAGCACGTCCTCGTCGTCGTCCGCCTCCCCGTCTCCCTCGGCGCCGTCCGGGTCCTCCTGCTGGGGCATCCACACGCGCGTGAGGTCGGGCAGGACACGCATTCCCGCGAACCAGTGGTGGTCGTCGGGGTGACAGACGAGGACCGGGGTGCGCGTGGTGGGCCGCAGCACCCCCGCCTCGCTTACCTGTCGCCCGACGAGGGAGTTCACGAGCGTGGACTTGCCGGCCCCGGTGGATCCGCCGACAACGGCGAGAAGCGGCGCTTCGGGCGCCTTGAGCCGGGGCACCAAGTAGTCGTCGAGCTGCGCCAGCAACTCGTCACGGTTGGCACGCGCGCGTGGCGCCCCTGGCAGGGGGAGCGGAAAGCGTGCGGCGGCGACGCGCTCGCGCAGGGCGGAGAGTGCGTCAAGCAATTGAGGCCGTACGTCCAAGGTCACCACATGTGAAGAATGCCCAATTTTAACGGCTTTCTGAAGCATATGGACGCCTCTGCGCGCCGATCGGACACAGGGGACGGAAGGGGCGACTGGGGCGCAGGCATAACGAGTGCACAACACCCGGGGCGTGAGACGCCAAAAGCGATGCGAGATTCGTACCTGCCTGCGATTATCAGGACCGCTTCACTGAACCTCCACATCACGGCGCGGACGCGAAGCACCAGGGACAGGGACCCGGGAGCCCTATCCTTGTCCCCGGCAAGGTCACGGATCTCCCCCACATCCGGACTCCATGCCACCCGGCCACACCCGGCCCCCGTAGCTCAGTGGATAGAGCAGGCGCCTTCTAAGCGCTTGGCCGCAGGTTCGAGTCCTGCCGGGGGCGCTCTTGCTCGTACGAGATTCGAGGTCCGGCCCTCCCCAAGGGAGGGCCTTTTTGCTGGCCTCCCGCACGCCGAGCCCGCCTGGCGAAAGCGTCCAGTCTTCACATATCTGTGTAAATGGTCATCCAGGTTGATGGAACAGTTGATTCCGCACCATCCTTGCGGACATGGCCGCTCCCTCCCCCGCCCTCTCCGACCTGCGTGACTACGCCTACGACTGGGCGCTCGTGGACGTGGAGACCTCAGGGCTCATCGCCCGGCGCGACCGTGTGCTGTCGATCGCCGTCGTGACCATCGGGCGGGACGGCGAGCAGACCGGCGAGTTCTCGACACTGCTCGATCCCGGGTGTGACCCGGGGCCTGCGCACGTGCACGGCCTGACCGCCGAGCGTCTGCGTGGGGCGCCGACTTTCGAGCAGGTCGCGGACCGGGTCGGGTCGCTGTTGCGGGACCGGGTCCTGGTGGCCCACAACGCGCAGTTCGACTACGACTTCCTGGCCCACGAATTCGCGCGGGCCCGCGCCTACCTGCCGGTCTCGCAGCGGCTGTGCACCCTCGCCCTCAACCGGCAGGTGGACCTCCCGGTCGGAGACATGAAGCTGGGTACGCTGGCTGCCCACTACGGCGTACCGCAGGGCCGGGCACACGACGCGCTGGAGGACACCCGGGTACTGGCCGGCATCTTCCGAGCCACGCTGCGGGAGGCCGCTCGGCTCGACCTGCCGCTGCCCCTCGTGCCCTGCCCGCCGCGGCAGGACTCCCGGTTCGCGCCCAAGCCCCCGAAGACACCGTGCGCGTACCGCAATCCGGGGCGCCTGCAGCCCGGCGGCCCGCTCCTCCAGGGCATGAAGACGGCCATCACCGGAGAGACCTCGACCTCACGCGCCGAGCTCGTCGCGCGAGGAGCCGCGGCCGGGCTGAACATGGTGTCCTCGGTCAGCCGTCACACCAGCGTGCTGGTCACCAACGACTCCATGTCCGGGTCCGCCAAGGCCCGGCGCGCCGTCGCCGAGGGTGTGCCGGTCATCGACGAGCCCATGTTCCTCCGGCTGCTCGGCGACGTGCGGTCCGGGGCGCTCCACCAGGCGCCCGCGCCGGAAGCCGCCGCACCGTCTCCGGAGGCCGCAGCGCCCGCGCCGGAGGCGGCTGTGCCGGCCCCTCGTCGGCCGGAACGCGCCGAGACCTCGTCGGCGGACAGGCCGCTGGCCGGACAGCGGGTGCTCGTCCTGGGCGGTACGCACGCCGACGCGGTCGCCGCCCGCACGCGTGTCGTCGAACTCGGAGGGTCCGCCGCCGTCAACCTCTCGTGCAGCGTCACCGATGTCGTCGTCCTGGCCGGAGGCGAATTCGACCGCCGTCGGCGCCGGATCGCGGACCTGGGGCTTCCCCTGCATGACGAGCACTGGCTGGACGCGCCGACGGCCGCCGCGGACCCGGCGGCTGGAACCCCGGACGACGAGGAGGCGACCGTCCGGCCACCCGCGCCGCACGTGCTCCCGCGCGGCGGTGTCCTCGATCTGCCCGCGCCGCCGTCCGGAACTCCCGCGCCCTTGTGGCACGTCACCGCGACCTGGGCTCCGCAGGACCGCTGCGAGATCGACGTCGTCGCCTTCGTGCTCGACGAGGACGAACAGGTCACCCTCGACGAGGACTTCGTGTTCTACGGCGCTCCGGAGAACCCCGCGGGAACGGTGCGGCTCCTTACGGACGGCCCTGCCGAACAGACCATCGCCATCGACTTCGCCTCGCTCCCGCCCGCCTCGCGCAAGGTCGTCGTCGCGGCCGCGATCGACGGAGAGGTGACCTTCGGGGACGTCGGCGCGGTCCAGGCCGCCGTCGCTCCCGGCAGCGGCGCCGCCCCGCTGGCACGGGCAACCCTCGACGCCGCCACCACCGAACGGACACTGCTTCTCGCCGAGCTCTACCGCCGCGGGCCGGTATGGCGCTGCCGTGCCGTGGGGCAGGGATACGACCACGGACTCGCCGAGCTCGCCCGCGGCTACTCCGTCGACATCACCGACTGAACGGTCGCCGGCCCTTCAGCGCTGTGGACAGTGCGTCCGCCCGCGTACCGTCACGGCAGCCGCAACTCCCCATAAGCCCCCGCCGGCACCACCGGGCTCCGTGGTGCGACCGCAGGCACGCGTGCGTAGGGGGCGTCCTGCGGTGGGCGGACGTCGGGTTCGCCCTTGTTCGGCCAGTGGGCCATCGCCCGTTCCGCCTGGGCCGTGATCGTCAGGGACGGGTTCACTCCCAGGTTCGCCGAGACCGAGGAGCCGTCGACCACCGAGATTCCGGGGTGGCCGAACAGGCGGTGGTACGGGTCCACCACGCCCTCCGACGCGGACGCGCCGATCGGGCAGCCGCCCAGGAAGTGGGCGGTCAGGGGCTTGTTCACCAGTTCGCCGAGGTTGGTGCCCGGGTAGCCGCCGATGCGGTCGGCGACGAGCTTCGCCGCCTGCCAGCCCTCCTCGATGTGCACGGGGTTGGGGGCGCCGTGGCCCTGGTCGGCGGTGAGCAGTCCGCGTCTACCGAGGCGGGTGGTCAGGGAGTTGTCGTGGGTCTGCATGACCAGGCCGATGATCGTCCGCTCCGACCAGCGGCGCGTCGACGCGACCCGGGCGACCAGGAGCGGGTGGGAGAGGAACGCGAGCGCGGCGGCCACGGGCTTGGGGAGGTCCTGGCGGTACTGCGGGACGCAGATCAGTGCCATCAGGTTGGAGCCCTTGCCGTAACGGACGTTCTCGATGTGGGTGGTGGGGTTCGGGTGGATGGAGGAGGTGATGGCGACGCCGTGCGTGAAGTCCAGGGGGCGCCCCGCCCCGCGCCGCTCGCCCCGCGATCTCCGGTAGCGGCGCGGGAAGGTCACCGCGCCCACCAGCGCCTCGGAGTTGGTGCGGGTGAGGCGGCCGAGGCGGTCGGAGAGGCCGGGCAGCAGACCCGTGTCCTTCATGCGGTGCAGGAGGGTCTGGGTGCCGTACGTGCCGGCGGCGAGGACCACGTGGCGGGCGCGCAGGGTGGTGCGCGGGCCCCTGCGGCGCCTGTCCGTGGGGGCGGTCACCACCTCGAAGGCCACCTCGCCGCCACTGTCCTCCCGGGGGCGGCCGCCCTCGCGACGGCCGCTCTCCCCGCCACCGTCCGGTGCCGTCGTCTCCCGTACCGACAGCACCGTCGTCATCGGGCGGATCTCCGCGCCCGCCCGCTCGGCCAGATGCAGATAGTTCTCCACGAGGGTGTTCTTGGCGCCGACGCGGCAGCCCGTCATGCAGGAGCCGCACTCGGTGCAGGGCGTGCGCGCGGGGCCCGCGCCTCCGAAGTAGGGATCGGGAACTTCCGCGCCGTTGCCGTCCGTTGACCCAGTGGTGCCGGTGGCGCCACCGGCCCCGCCACGGTCACCTTCGCCTCGCCCGCCTCCAGGACCCTGTCCGCCCTCGGGCCCTCCCGCGTCCCGGCCGTCCCCGAAGAACACGCCCACCGGGGTGAGCCCGAAGGTCTCCCCCACGCCCATCCGTTCGGCCGCGGCCCGCAGGTGTTCGTCCGCCTCGGTCGTGGTCGGGTTCCCGCGCACGCCCAGCATGCGCCGCGCCTGGTCGTAGTAGGGGGCGAGTTCCGCCTGCCAGTCGGTGATGTGCGCCCACTGCGCGTCCTGGAAGAAGGCGGGCGGCGGGACGTACAGCGTGTTCGCGTAGGTGAGCGAGCCGCCGCCGACCCCGGCGCCCGCGAGGACCATGACGTTGCGCAGCAGGTGGATGCGCTGGATGCCGTAGAGGCCGAGCGCGGGCGCCCACAGATATCGGCGCAGGTCCCAGGACGTGCGCGGCAGCGTGTCGCGCGTGAAGCGGCGGCCCGCCTCCAGGACGCCGACGCGGTAGCCCTTCTCGGTCAGGCGCAGGGCGGCCACCGAGCCGCCAAAGCCCGAGCCGACGACGATCACGTCGTAGTCGCAGGCCGGCACACCCGCCGCGGGCGGCGTCGCCTCACTCACCGTAGAGCGCCTCGATCTCCGCCGCGTACGCCGCCGTCACCGCGTGCCGTTTGATCTTCAGGGACGGGGTGAGCAGGCCGTTGTCCTCCGTGAACTCGCCCTCGACGACCGCGAACCTGCGGATCGACTCGGCCCTGGACACCGCCGCGTTGGCGTGGTCCACGGCCTTCTGGATCTCGGCGATCATCTTCGGGTCGCGCGCGAGGTCCGCGAGCGGGGTGTCCTTGGGGCGTTTGCGTACGGCGAGCCAGTGCTCGACGGCCTCGGGGTCCAGGGTGACGAGCGCGGCGACGTACGAGCGGTTGTCGCCGACGACGATGCACTGGCCGACCGGTGCGCGGCTGCGCAGGCGGTCCTCCAGGACGGCGGGCGAGACGTTCTTGCCGCCGGAGGTGACGATGATGTCCTTCTTGCGGCCGGTGATCGTGAGGTAGCCGTCCTGGTCGAGCGCGCCCAGGTCGCCGGTCGCGAACCAGCCGCCGGTCAGCACCGCGTCCGTGGCCGCCGGGTTGTTCCAGTACGAGCCGAAGACGATGCCGCCCTTGATCAGCACCTCCCCGTCGTCGGCGATGCGGACGGCCGTGCCGGGCACGGGCAGGCCGACCGTGCCGGGGCGGGGCCGCAGCGGCGGGGTGATCGTGGCGGCCGCCGTGGTCTCGGTGAGGCCGTACCCCTCGTAGATGACGATTCCGGCGGCGTAGAAGAAGAGGTTGAGGTTGCGGTCCAGGGGCGAGCCGCCGCTGATCGCGTAGCGCAGCCGGCCGCCGACCTCCTTGCGGATGCGGCGGTAGACGAGGAGTTCGTACAGCGCCCAGCCGGCGCGGAGACCGAGGGACGGGCCGGGGCCGCTCCTGTCGAGGAACCTGTTCAGGTACGCCTCGCCGAAGCGCACCGCGATCCGCTCGGCGCGGTCGAAGGAGGCGCCGCGGCCGATCTTCTCGGCGGTCGCCCGTCCGGTGTCGTGGATCTTCTCGAAGAGGTACGGCACACCGACGACGAAGGTCGGCCTGAACGACCGGAGTTCCGGGCGGAGTTCGTCGGGCTTGATGCTGGGGCAGTGGCCGAGCTCGATGCGGGCGAGCAGGCAGGCGATCTGGATGGTGCGGCCCAGGATGTGCGCGAGCGGCAGGAACAGGAGCGTGGAGGCGACCTGCCCGGTGATCTCCTTGAAGATGGGGTGGAGGAGGTCGACGGTGTTCGCCGCCTCCGCGTGCAGATTGCCGTGCGTGAGGACGCAGCCCTTGGGGCGGCCCGTGGTGCCCGAGGTGTAGCAGAGCGTGGCGATGGAGTCGGGGGTGAGCGCGGAGCGCCGCTTGGTCACCTCCTCGTCCGACAACTCGATTCCCAGGGAGGTCAGTTCGGCCAACGCCCCGCCGTCGAGGTGCCGGATGCGCGGCGGGGCGTCGAGTGCGCGGACGGCCTCCTCGGCGGTGGCCGCGTTCTCCGCCGTCTCGGCGACGAACAGGCGGGCGCCGGAGTCCCGGACGATCCACTCGATCTGCTCCGCCGACGACGTGGCGTAGACGGGCACGGTCTGGCCGCCCGCCGCCCAGATCGCGAAGTCGAGGACCGCCCATTCGTAGCGGGTGCGCGACATCAGGGCGACGCGGCCGCCGGGTTCGAGGCCGTCGGCGATCAGCCCCTTGGCCGCCTCGGTGACTTCGCGCGCGAAGGCGGCGGCGGTGACGGGGTGCCACCGGCCGGACCGCTTGCGGCGCAGGACCACGGCGTCGGGCGCCTCCGCCGCGTTGGTGAACGGGATGTCGGCGGTGCTGCCCGCCGTGGCTCTCGGCACGAGGGCGGGGGCACGGGCCTCGCGCACGGTGCCGTGCTCGTCCCTGACGAGTTCGACCTTGCCGCGCTCCGCCAGGTCGCTGCGGCGTTGCGCCCTTTTCAGATCCTTGCGTACGCCCATGACGGCTCCCCGGCTCCCGGTTCCCAGCGATGTGCGGGTGTGCGGTGTTGCTCGGCACGTACTCGGTACTTACTCGGAGGTCAACTTACCGACCCGTAAGGAAAATTCAATGGGTCGGACAGGACCGGACCCCACTCCCCACTCCCCCCTTCACCCGGCTCCCGGCTCCCGGCT
>NZ_LIRJ01000320.1 GCF_001419745.1 Streptomyces silaceus
CGGTGACCCGGGCCGCGGCGGGGGAGCGGCGCAGGGCGGGTGCCCTGGAGTGGCGGGTGCTCTGGCCTCCGGCAGGGCCGACGCCACGGCCCGAGGGGGCGAACGACGCGAGTGTCACGCTGCTCGTGCGGACGGAAGGGCTGACGCTGCTGCTCCTCGGGGACCTCGAACCGCCGGCGCAGCGAGCCCTGCTGCGTACGGAGGCGGGCGCGTCGCTGGCCGCCGTGGATGTGGTGAAGGTGGCTCATCACGGCTCGGCGCATCAGGACCCGGAGCTGCTGCGCAGGGCGGCGCCCAGGCTGGCGTTGATCTCCTGCGGCGCGGACAACTCGTACGGCCACCCGGCGCCCGCGACGCTGGCGGCGCTGAGGGCCGGGGGAGCGGAGGTGCTGCGTACGGACACGGACGGTTCGATCGCGGTGGTGGGGTCGGGGCGAGGTGCGCGGGGTGGGGCGGCGCGCGGATCGGCGCCACGACTCGAAGTGGCCACGCGCCCGCCGTAGGGCCCGCCCGCCGCCGAGCGGCTGCTGCGCCCGCCTGCCGCCGAGGGGCGCTCGCCCGCCTGACGCCGAGTGGTTGTGCTGCCGCGCCCGGGAGCGCTACCGCCGGAAACCCGTCCTGACCTGGCATGACATGAAGGGGAGATGGCAATTCGGGCTACTCGCGACACTTCCAACGCATCGTCAGCATTCCTGCGATGTGGGTTCGTGTTGCACGGAAAGCCGCAACGGTGATCGAATGCCTTTTCGTTGCAGTTTGCAGGTGTTGTCAAGTGACGTGGGGGTGTGTCGCGCGTGTTCGGCCGCTGGCTGGGAAACCGTACGAATCGGGCGGGGCGGATGGGGCCCTTGTCGGCGTTCCCGGTGCCGAAGAGTGCGGGGGTGCTCAGCTGCCGGGTGCTCGACCCGGTCAATGAGCCCGTGCGGAACGCGGAGTTCGCCGTCAGTGACGCCATGGGGCGCAAGGTGGTCAGCGGGGGCACGGATCCGTTCGGGTCGTTCGTGACGACCGTGCCGGCCGGGGACTACCGCCTCGCGGTGTCGGCGGAGGGGTTCACGCCGTACCGGGCGAGCGCCACCGTCGGGGAGGACGCGCACGCCTCGCTCGGTGACGTCATGCTCCAGGTCGCCCAGCCCCCGGCGCTGCCCGAGCCCGGCGACTGGGAGATCGACCCCCTGCACTCCTCGGTCGCCTTCACCGCGCGCCACATCGGACTCGCCCGTATCCACGGCCGGTTCAACAGTTTCGCGGGGGCGATCCGGCTGGGCGAGCGTATGGAGGACTCCGCCATGCACGTCGTGATCGACGCGTCCTCCATCGACACAGCGGTCAAGATGCGCGACGACCATCTGCGCTCGGGCGACTTCCTGGACGTGGCGCGGTTCCCGACGATGGAGTTCTACAGCGACCGCTTCGTGCACAAGGGCGGCAGCCGCTGGGCGATATCCGGCGGGCTGACCCTGCACGGTGTGACGCGGACGGTCACGCTCGACACCGAGTACCTCGGGGTCGGCCAGGGGCTGGAGGGCGAGACCCGCGTCGCCTGCCGCGCCACCACCGAGCTGCACCGCGACGACTTCACGATCACCTGGCAGACGATGCTCGCGCGCGGCATCGCGGCCGTCGGGCACAGCATCACGATCGACCTCGACATCCAGGTCATCCCCAAGAGCTGACCGCCCTCCGACCGCCCCGCCGACAGCCGACCGGGACCGCCCGAGCGCCCCGCCCAGCCCGGTCGTCCGCCCAAGCGAGACCGGTCGCCCGCCTCACCGAGCCCGGCCGTCCGCCCCTAGGGAGCCTCCAGCCAGCCCTCGTGCTCGGCGGCCAGTTCGTCGAGGGCCGCCGGGTCGAGGCGGGCGTCGGGGTCCTCGACCACGACCAGCCACTGGGCGTCCTCGGCGTCGTCCTCGCCGGCCAGCGCGTCGCGCACGAGCTGGGGTTCCTCGGCGACGCCGAAGCGGTCGGGGAGTTCTTCGGCGACCTCCTCCGCGGCATCGCGGTCGGGCAGCACCAGGACATGTCGTACGTCGCTCACCCGGCCATTCTCCGTTACGGGTGAGGTCGCGCGGGACGCGGTGTCAGTGGCGCGTGGGATGCTTGACCGCGATGGCCAGGAAGACAGCAAACGACGACCCGCTCGCCCCCGTCACGATCGCCGTGGGGCAGGAGGACCTGCTCCTCGACCGCGCCGTGCAGCAGGTGGTCGCCGCCGCCCGCACCGCCGACGCGGACACGGACGTGCGCGACCTCACCCCCGACCAGCTGCAGCCCGGCACGCTCGCCGAGCTCACCAGCCCCTCGCTCTTCGCCGAGCGCAAGGTCGTCGTGGTGCGGAGCGCCCAGGACCTGTCGGCCGACACGATCAAGGACGTGAAGGGGTACTTCGGCGCGCCCGTCGAGGAGATCACCCTCGTCCTGCTGCACGCGGGCGGCGCCAAGGGCAAGGGCCTGCTCGACGCGGCCCGCAAGGCCGGCGCGCGCGAGGTCGCCTGCCCCAAGATGACCAAGCCCGCGGACCGGCTCTCCTTCGTGCGGAGCGAGTTCCGCACGCTGGGCCGTTCGGCGACGCCGGAGGCGTGCCAGTCCCTGGTCGACGCGATCGGCAGCGATCTGCGTGAGCTCGCCTCGGCGGTCACGCAGCTGGTGGCGGACATCGAGGGCACGATCGACGAGGCCGTCGTCGGCCGGTACTACACGGGCCGGGCGGAGGCCTCCAGCTTCACCGTGGCCGACCGGGCCGTGGAGGGCAGGGCCGCCGAGGCGCTGGAGGCGCTGCGCTGGTCCCTGGCCACCGGCGTCGCCCCCGTCATGATCACCAGCGCCCTCGCGCAGGGCGTCCGGGCGATCGGCAAGCTCTCCTCCGCGCGCGGCGGCCGCCCCGCCGACCTCGCCCGCGAGCTGGGCATGCCGCCCTGGAAGATCGACCGGGTGCGCCAGCAGATGCGCGGCTGGACCCCGGACGGCGTGGCCGCGGCGCTCACCGCCGTCGCGGCGGCCGACGCGGGCGTCAAGGGCGGCGGCGACGACCCGGAGTACGCGTTGGAGAAGGCCGTCGTGGCCATCGCCCGCGCCGCCAGGTCCCGCCG
>NZ_LIRJ01000321.1 GCF_001419745.1 Streptomyces silaceus
TGTCGGCCGCCGCGACCAGCCTGCTCACCGCGCTGCCGCTGCTCTGCTTCGGTCTGCTCGCGCCCGTCGCGCCCCGGCTCGGCCGCCGCCTCGGCATGGAGCGCTCGCTGCTCGGCACCATGGCCCTGATCTGCGCCGGCACGGCACTGCGCCTGCTCGACTCGGTCGTCGCGCTCTTCGCGGGCACCGTCGTCATCGGCGCGGGCATCGCCGTCGCCAACNNGATGACCGGCCTGTACTCGATGTCGCTGTTCGGCGGCGCCGCGCTCGCCGCCGGCGTCACCCTGCCCGTACAGCAGGCCAGCGGCATGAACTGGCGCACCACGCTGGCCTGTTGGGGTGCGCTCGCCGTCGTCGCGCTGCTCGTGTGGCTGCCGCAGATCCGGTCGCGTACGCGCGTGGGCGCGGCCGCCGCACGGCAGGCCGCCCACCCCGTGCGGGGTCTGTGGCGCTCCCCGCTGGCCTGGCAGGTGACCGCGTACATGGGCCTGCAGTCCCTCAACTACTACGCGGCCGCCGCCTGGCTGCCGACCGTGTTCCAGGACGCGGGCATGGCTCCGGGCGACGCGGGCTGGATGCTGTCCTTCTCCTCGCTGCTCGGCATCGCGGGCTCCTTCCTCGCCCCGGTGATCGTCGGCAGGCGGCTGCGCTCGGGCACCCTCGCCGGGCTCGGCGCCGTGCTCTGCGCGCTCGGCTTCGCCGGGCTGCTCGCCGCGCCGGTCGGCGGCGCCTATCTGTGGATGACGCTGCTCGGCCTCGGCCAGGGCGCGGCCATCAGCCTCGCGCTGCTGTTCATCGTGCAACGGGCGCCCGACGCACGGCACGCGGCACAGCTCTCCAGCATGTCCCAGTGCTTCGGCTACATCCTCGCGGCGACCGGCCCGACCCTCCTGGGCGCCGTCCACGACGCGTCGCACAGCTGGACCGTGCCGCTCGTCCTCCTCCTGGTCCTGCTGGTGCCGCAGGTCGTCGTCGGCCTCGGCGCCGCGCGCGAGCGGCACGTCGCGGGCATCGGCTGAGCCCGGCTCGGGCAGGTATGCACCCGGTGCGCTTCCTCACGGCGCACCGCGACGCAGGAGAAGGGTGCAGCGATGACGGATTCGGCCCCCGGGCAGCTGGCAATCGCGCGGGCGACGCTCGACGACTGGCGTGTGGTGACGGAGTGGGCGGCGGACGAGGGCTGGAACCCCGGCCTCGGCGACGCCCCCTCGTTCTTCGCGCAGGACCCCGAGGGGTTCTTCGTCGGACGCCTCGACGGCGAGCCGGTCTCCGCGATCTCCGTGGTCAACTACGGCGACGCCTATGCCTTCCTGGGCTTCTACCTGGTCCGCCCCGACCGGCGCGGCCACGGCTTCGGCCTGGCCACCTGGCGGGCCGCGCTCACCCACGCCGAGGGCCGGACGGTCGGCCTGGACGGCGTGCCCGACCAGCAGGACAACTACCGCCGCTCCGGCTTCACCTGGCGCCACGGCACCCAGCGCTACATCGGCCCGCTGCCCACGACGGACGTGCCCGACCGGCACGTGCGGCCCGTCGAGGCGGCGGGCCTGCGCGCGCTCATGGCGTACGACGGCGCGTGCCTGCCCGCCGACCGGCCGCGCTTCCTGGAGTCCTGGCTCGCCGCACCCGGCCATCGCGCCCTCGCCCGCATCGTCGACGGCAGGCTCACCGGCTACGGCGTGATCCGGCCGGGCCGCGACGCCCGGCGCGTCGGGCCGCTGTTCGCGGACACGCGCGCCGACGCCGAGGCGCTCCTCGACGCGCTGGCCGCCGAGGCGGACGGCGCCCCGGTCGCCATCGACGTCCCCGGCAACAACGCGGAGGCCGTCGCGCTCGCCGAGGCGCGCGGCATGAAGCCCACGTTCGACACGGCCCGCATGTACACGGGCCCGATCAGGGAGTACGCCGAGCACCGGGTCTTCGGCGTCACCTCCCTGGAGCTCGGCTGACTGCCGACTGACGCGGGCGCCCGCGTGGCGGAGCCCCATCTGTCACTTCCCCGCGCCGGTCAGGACGCGGGGAAAACAGTTGACCTCAAGTTTGCTTGAGGTCCTAACGTTTCCCGCATGAGCATGGAAACGACCGCATGGACGCAGCTGCACAGCGTCATGAACGCGCAGCAGGACCGCCGTCCCTTCGCCCGCGCCACCCTGCGCCGCATCGGCGCCTTCGCCCGGCCCCACCGCCGACGCATCTGGCAGTTCGTGCTGCTCAGCGTCCTCACCGCACTGCTCGCCGTGGCGACCCCCGTCCTCGCGGGCAACGTCGTCGACGCCATCGTCTCCGGCGGCGACTCCGGGACCGTCGTGCGGTACGCCCTGCTCATCGCCGCCATCGCGCTCGCCGAGGCCGGTCTCGGCCTGCTGAGCCGCTGGCTGTCGGCGAACCTGGGCGAGGGCCTCATCCTCGATCTGCGCACCGCCGTCTTCGACCACGTCCAGCGCATGCCGGTCGCCTTCTTCACCCGCACCCGCACGGGCGCGCTGGTCAGCCGGCTCAACAACGACGTGATCGGCGCCCAGCGCGCCTTCAGCAACACCCTCTCCGGCGTGGTCGGGAACGTCGTCACCCTGGTGCTCACCCTCGTCGTCATGCTCACTCTCTCGTGGCAGATCACGCTGCTCGCCCTGGTGCTGCTCCCGGTCTTCGTCGTGCCCGCGCGCCGCATGGGCTCGCGGATGGCGAAGCTCCAGCGCGAGGCGGCCCACCACAACGCCGCCATGGGCACCCGGATGACCGAGCGCTTCTCCGCGCCCGGCGCCACCCTGATCAAGCTGTTCGGCCGCCCCGGCGACGAGTCCGACGAGTTCGCCGCGCGTGCCCGCCGGGTACGGGACATCGGCGTCCGCACCGCCATGGCGCAGTCCACGTTCATCACGGCGCTCACCCTGGTGTCCGCCCTCGCGCTGGCGCTGGTCTACGGCCTCGGCGGGTACTTCGCTCTGGAGGGCACGCTGGAGGCGGGCGCCGTCGTCTCGCTGGCCCTGCTGCTCACCCGGCTCTACGCGCCGCTGACCTCCCTGGCCGGGGCGCGCGTCGAGGTCATGAGCGCGCTCGTCAGCTTCGAGCGGGTCTTCGAGGTGCTCGACCTCAAGCCGCTGATCGACGAGAAGGCCGACGCGGTGCCGGTGCCCGAGGGGCCCGTCGCCGTCGAGTTCGAGAACGTGCGCTTCGGCTACCCGTCCGCCGACAAGGTCTCCCTCGCCTCCCTCGAAGAGGTCGCCTCGCTCGACACCCGTGGCGGCGAGGAGGTCCTGCACGGCCTGTCGTTCCGCGCCGAGCCCGGCCAGACCGTGGCGCTCGTCGGCTCCTCCGGCGCCGGCAAGTCGACCATCGCGCAGCTGCTGCCCCGGCTCTACGACGCCGACGAGGGCACGGTCCGCATCGGCGGCGTCGACGTGCGCGACCTGACCACCGCCTCCCTGCGCGCCACCCTCGGCATGGTCACGCAGGACGGCCACCTCTTCCACGAGTCCGTCCGCGACAACCTGCTGCTCGCCCGGCCCGGGGCGAGCGAGGACGACCTGTGGGACGTGCTGCGCCGGGCCCGTCTGGAGGACCTGGTGCGCGCCCTGCCCGACGGCCTCGACACGGTGGTCGGCGAGCGCGGCTACCGGCTCTCCGGCGGCGAGCGCCAGCGCATGACCATCGCCCGCCTGCTGCTCGCCCGGCAGCGGGTCGTCATCCTCGACGAGGCGACGGCCCACCTCGACAACACGTCCGAGGCCGCCGTCCAGGAAGCGCTCGGCGAGGCGCTGGAGGGCCGTACCGCCGTGGTGATCGCCCACCGCCTGTCCACCGTCCGCTCCGCCGACCAGATCCTCGTCGTCGAGGCGGGCCGGATCGTCGAGCGCGGCACGCACGAGGAGCTCCTCGCGGAGGACGGCCGGTACGCGGAGCTGTACCGCACGCAGTTCGCCAAGGGCGCGGAGTCCGGGGACGCGCCGGAGGTGGTCGAGGCCGCCTGAGACCGCTCCCGCCGACGGCTCGGCGCCCCGGGACGGAACGCCCGGGTCGCCGAGCCGTGTTCATACGTCCACCAGGAGTTCATTGGTTCCCCACCATCCACACCCTCTCCCGTGAGAGAAACCCCCCATGTGCGACGACGAGTTGATACCGCCGAGCGCGGACATGACGGAGGACCAGTGGCTGCGGGCGCAGCCGCGGATCGCCGAGGGGCCCGTGGGGCAGCGGGTCCAGGAGATGCGGGCGCTGCGGCGGCGCTCCGTGCTGGGCGGCGTGGTGGCGGGGGCCGCGGCGCTGACGGTCCTGCCCGGGGCGCAGACGCCCGCAGCGGCGGCGGCCCGCGCCAGTGACGGCAAGTTCCCCCTGCCGTCGCGGCCCAACCGGGCGGGGGAGTACGCGGTGCTCCTGACCGGCGACGCCGGCACCGGGGAGGAGGCGCAGCACGCGGTGGCCGCCGCCGCCCGCGAGGTGTGCCGCGCCGAGGGCGTCGGCCTGGCGGTCGGCCTCGGCGACAACATCTACGAGAACGGCCCCGAGTCCGACCACGACTCCGAGTTCCGCACCAAGTTCGAGGACCCCAACACGGGCCTGGACATGCCGTGGCTCATGGTCCTCGGCAACCACGACTGCTCCGGCCTGATCCCGGGCAGCGGCGGCGACCCCTCGCGGGGCGACCGCGAGGTCTCGTACGCGAAGGGCTCGCGGCGCTGGTACATGCCGAGCCGCTACTACAACGTGGCGCTGCCGGGCGCGGACACCGGGTCCGGACAGGCCGACCCGCTGGTGGAGTTCTTCGCCCTCGACACCAACCCCGTCTCGTCGTACGTCGCGCAGCTCGACCCGCACTACTGGTGGAACGGCCCCTACATGCGCGACCAGCGCGCCTGGCTGGACGGCGCGCTGACGCGGTCGCGGGCCCGCTGGAAGGTCGTCCTCGGCCACCACCCGTACCTGAACAACGGCAAGCACGGCAGCGCCGGTTCGTACGACGGCTTCGTGATCGGCAACTACACCAGCGGCATCCACCTCAAGGAGCTGTACGAGGAGGTGGTGTGCGGGCGCGCCGACGTGATCCTGTCCGGACACGACCACACGCTCCAGGTCCTGGAGCCGACGGTCGGCTCGCGCGGCACCCGTCAGATCGTGTGCGGCGCGGCGGGCAAGGCCGGTGACGGCAAGGCCCACTTCGACCACCCGTCGGCCTGGCAGAACTTCTCCGACCACGGCTTCATGGTCATGAAGGTCTCCGAGAAGGCGATGACGGTGGACGCCTACACCGTCGACGTCGCCACGCGCACCGCGCGTCCAGTGCACCGCACGCGGACCACCCGGGCCCTGGGCCGGGTGTGACCACGCGCCGGTGACGCGTGCGTCATCAGCGCCTCAGCGCCCGGTGCCTCAGCGCCCGGCGCCGCGGCGCAGCGCGTGGCGGACCCTCAGGCGTCCGAACCCCATCGTCCCGGAGATCCGTATCGTCGGCCCGTCCGTGCGGGCCGACCTCCGGGGCGTGTAGCGGGGGTCCTTCCACCCGGCCGTCAGGCCGTCCAGCTCGACGACCGCGTCGCGCGGCACCGTGATCCTGGCCCGCCCGGTGCCGAGCTCCAGCTCGATGTCGACGACCGGATGCGTGAACACGGCCCGGGACAGATCGAGGCGCACCCTCCCGAACGCCGACGCGACCTTGAGGAAGCGCGGCACCCGCCAGGGGCCGCGCCGCACGATCCGGCCGCCGGCGGCGGCGATCGTGGACGTCGTGTCCGCGGGGACCGGGACCGAGGCGAGGGCCGCGGTCAGTTCGTCGTGCGTCCGGACGGCGAGGACGCGGTCGAGGCGCTCGTCCATCTCCTCGTGCGTGAGGTGCCCTTCGGCGTACGCCTCGCGCAGAAGCCCCACGGCCTCGTCGCGGTCGGCCTCACGGACCGGGCGCGGCGGGCGCGGGTCCCGGGACTCCATGTCGGGGGAGGGCGGCGGCGGTTCGGCGGAGGGCGGCGTCACCGTTGCACTCTAGTGCGATGCCGAGGACGGGGGTGCGTATTCCCTCCGGTCACCCGGTAGACGCCGAAGCGCGTGGGTACGACCCCTGTGCCCGGCCGACGGGGCCGGTTCGGGAAAGGGGCACGAGGTGCGCAGGATCGCGATCGTGGGGGCGGGGCAGGCGGGGCTGCAGCTGGCTCTCGGGCTGCTGGGGGCCGGGTACGAGGTGACGCTGATCGCCGAGCGGCGGCCGCGGGACGTGCGGGGCGGACGGGTCACCTCGACCCAGCTCATGTTCGGCCCGGCCCTGCGCATCGAACGGGACGCCGGACTCGCGCTCTGGGACGACGACGCCCCCGTGATGCCGTGCTTCGAGCTCAGCCACTGGAATCCGCAGGCCCAACCGGAGGCTCCGGTACGGCGGTTCACCGCGCCGTTCGACGAGGAGGTGCGCTCCGTGGACCAGCGGGTGAAGCTGTCCCGCTGGCTTGCGCTGTTCGAGGAGCGGGGCGGGCGCACCGAGTACCGCTCCGTCGGCCCCGCGGAGATGGCCGAGGTCGCGGCCGGGCACGACCTCACCGTGCTCGCCACCGGACGCGGCGAGCTCTCCGCGCTCTTCCCCCGCGACACGGCCTGGCCCGCCCACGACCGGCCCCTGCGCAGCCTCGCCTGCTTCTACGTGAACGGCGTCGACCACGACGGCTCCGACCCGGGCGCCGGATACGTCCGGGCCACCGGCGTGCCGCCCACCGGCGACGTCATCATGATGCGGGCGCTCACCGTCGGCGGCCCCTGCGACATCCTCCTGTTCGAGGGCCGGTGGGGCGGGGCGTACGACTGCTGGAGCGACCGCCCCGGCGCCACGGCGGGGCTGCGGCGCGCCCTCGGCCTGCTGCGGACGTTCGCGCCCTGGGAGTACGAACGGTTCCGCCGCGCCGAGCCCACCGACGCGGGCGCCGCGCTGTACGGCGCGATCACCCCGGCGGTCCGCCGTCCCGTGGGGCGGGTGGACGGCGGCCGGCCCGTCCTCGGCCTCGCGGACGCCCTCGTCGTCCACGACCCGGTCACCGGCCAGGGTGCGAACAACGCGGCGCGGGCGGCGGCGAGTTACCTGGCCGCCATCCTCAAGCGCGGTGAACTCCCCTTCGACGAGGGGTGGATGCGGGAGACCTTCGACGCGTACTGGGCGAGCGCCCGGCACACGCACGCCTTCACCGAACTCATGCTGAGCGACCCGCAGCCCGAGCGGGTGGGGCGGATCATGGGCGCCGCCTTCGCGCACCCGGAGGTCGCCCACCGCTTCACCAACGGCTACGCGGATCCCCTGACGTACCGCTCGTGGCTCCTGGACCCGGTGGGGGCCGACGCCTACGCGGCGCGGTTCGGCGTGTAGCGGCCCGGGGCGGCGCGCAGCGACTGGGTCCATCGACTTGTTCGTACGACTGGGTCGATATGCTGGCCGCATGGCTCATGTCTCCGCGGCCGAACGCCGCCCCCAGCTCGTCAACGCGGCCATCGATCTCATGACCAGGGAGGGCGCCACCGCGGGCAGCACCCGCGCCATCGCCGCCGAGCTCGGTGTCGCCCAGGCCACCGTCCATTACACCTTCGGCACCAAGGTGGACCTGTACCGGGCGGTGATGGAGCAGCTCACCGAGGACCTGATCGCCCAGGTCGAGCGTGCGGTCCCGCGGGACGCGGACTTCGAGGAGACGGTCACCACGCTCGCCGCCACCCTGTGGCGCACCGTGCGGGACGAACCGGCCCGCTACCACCTGCTGACCGAACTGAGCATGCTCGCCCTGCGCACCCCCGGCCTCGCCGAGGCCCACGAGAGCTACTACCGACGGGCGAGCGACGCGGCGGCGCGGCTGCTGACCGAGGCGGCCGAGCGGACCGGATACCGGCTCGCCCAGCCGGCCGACGCCGTCGCCCGCTTCTTCCTCGCCGGCTTCGACGGGCTGACGACGCAGTGCCTGTACGTACCGGACGCGCGGGCCGAGGACGTCGGGCGCCGGGCCCTCGTCGCCGCGACCATCGCCCTGGCGGGCGGACGGCTTGAGCTGGCGGAGGGCCCGGCGGACTGAGTGCCCGGCCGGGACCGGGCGGGGGTGCTCAGCCTGCCCAGACGTCCTCCACGTAGTGGCCGGACTCGATGAGGGCGGCGAGCCAGGCGGCGGCCTCCTCGTCGCTCGCGCCGGTGTGCTCCCGGTGGACCGCCATGAACGCCTCCCGCACCGCCGGGGCCATACGGCGGCCGTCACCGCAGACGTGGATCCCGCCGCCCGCCTCCAGCACGGCCCAGACCTCCGCGCTCTCCCGCGCGATGCGGTCCTGGACGAAGCGGACGCCGTCCTCGGGCGCGTGCATGAAGGCGGGGCGCATGCTGACCACGCCCGCCGCCTCGGCGGCCTCCAGCTCCTCGCGGTGGAGGTAGTCCACCCCCGGGTGGTCGCAGCCGAAGTAGCACAGGAGCGTCCCGCCCGACCCGGTGTGCAGTCGGTCCAGGACCGCGCCCCGGAAGGGCGCGAGGCCGGTGCCCGCGCTGACCAGGACGACCGGCACGGACGGGTCGTCGGGGAGCCGGAAGGCCTCCCTGCACGGCAGCACCCGCGCCTGGAGGGTGTCGCCCGCCGCCACGGTCTGCACGTACGCCGAGGCGATGCCCCGGAAGGCGCCCTCGCCGCCGCGGTGGGGCGCGTCGAGCAGCGACACCATGAGGTCCACCGTGCCGGGCGACGCCTCGGCGGACGACGAGATCGAGTAGTGGCGCGGGCGCAGGACCGGCACCAGCTCCAGGAAGCGGGTGAAGGGCAGCTCGCAGGCGCGGTACCGCTCCAGCAGGTCGAGGACGCTGCACCCGGCGGAGGTCACCCGCTCGTGGAACGACTCGGCGTCCGCGGCGGCCAGTTCGTCCAGGGGACGCCGCTCGGGCGGGCAGGAGGTGTGCTCGGCGAGCACCGCGACCTGCTCCGGCGTCGCCGGGGCCTGGAGCTCCACGAAGTCGGTGAGCAGGCGGCGCAGGGGCAGCGGGCGGTCGACGGGCAGCGCGCCGCGGCTGCGGCGGCGGGCGCGCAGCCGGACCGTGCGGTCCAGGTCGAGGCCGAACCGGTCGGCGACCCGCCGCACCAGCGCGTCCGGGTTGGCCGGGAGCAGGGCGAGGTGGTCGCCGGTGCGGTAGGTGACGCCCTCGGGCAGACGCAGCCTCAAGAAGCGCTTGGAACGGCCGAGTTCATGGTCCATGTCGACGAGTTCGTACGCGTCGAGCACCTCCATCGGCCGCAGCCCGTGTTGCGCCGCGAGGGGGCCGATGGCCGACTCGGCGGTGTCCTCCAGCTCGTACAGGCCCTGGTCCTTCGCCGGTTCGCCGGCCGGGGCGGCTCCGTCCACCGGGGAGCCGTACCGGTCCAGGAGGGCGGTCCACAGGTCGTCGGTCCACCGGTCCACCGCGCCCGCGAAGTCGCCGGAGGCGTCGGCGCCGCCGCGCTCGACCAGCGGGGTGGCGCCCGCCGCCGCGAGGCGCTCGTCGATGAGGGCCGGGACGCGCTGGTAGGTGGCCGCCCAGTTGCGGTCGCCGACGCCGAGCACGGCGTACCGCACACCGTCGAGCGAGCCGGGCTCCAGTTCCTCCAGGGACGCGACGAAATCGGCGGCGTCGTCGGTGGGCCGGCCGTTGTACGAGGCGGCCACGATCACCAGCGGGCCCTCGGCGGCGGCGAGTCGGCCGACGTGGTCGTCGAGGGGCGCGACGGCCGTGGCGAACCCGTGCGCGTCGCCGTCGGCCGCCAGCTCGCGGGCGATGCCCGCGCAGGTGCCGAGGTTGGAGCCGTGCAGCAGGGTGAGCGCGGTGCCGGCGGCCCTGCGGGCGGTGGGCTCGTCCCGGCCGGTGGGCGCGCCGTGCGTCGCCGCGACGGGCGTCCGGCGCTCGGCGGTGGTGCGCCGGGCGAGCTTGAGGGCGAACCCGTCGGGCTTGATGGTGAGGGTCTCCTTGATCCTCAGCCGGTAGTCGGCGTGGTCGATCAGGCGGAAGCGGTGCACCAGCAGACCGAGCAGCAGGGTGGCCTCGTGCAGGGCGAACTGGCGGCCTATGCAGGCGCGTTCGCCGTTGCCGAACGGTTTGAAGAGGTGGACCGGCCGCTGCTCCTCCCGCTCGGGGGTGAAGCGCTCGGGGTCGAACAGCTCGACGTTGTCGCCCCAGGCGGGGTCGCGGTGCAGCGCCGGGGTGTAGACCGTCAGGGCCTGGCCCTTGCGCACGGCGTACGTGCCGCCGATGACCGTGTCCTCCAGGGGCTCCACGGCGAACCCGGGCGCGGTCGGCCACAGCCGCAGGCTCTCGTTGAGCACCTGGCGGACATAGGTGAGCTTGCCGACGTCGCCGTAGTCGGGGTCCGGGGTGTCGGTGTCGCCCCACAGGGCGTCGACCTCGGCCTGGGCCCGCGCGAGCACCTCGGGGTGCTTGGTCAGGTAGTAGAGGGCGAACGACAGGGCGCCGCTGGTGGTCTCGTGCCCGGCGATGAGGAAGGTGATGACCTGGTTGCGGATGTTCACGTCGTCCAGGAGTTCGCCGGTCGCCGGGTCCGGGGTGTGCAGCATGCGGCCGAGGAGGTCGTCCGTGCTCGTGTCCCCGGACTCCCTGCGCCGTCGGATCACGTCGTCGACCAGGTCCGTCATCAGCGTGCAGTCGCGGTCGAACTGTGCGGTCTCCTTGCGGCGGAACAGCTCCGTGCCCGGGATGGCCTCGCCCTTGTCCTGGACGAAGGCCAGCGCGCGGGACATGGCCTCGACGAAGGGGTGCAGGTCGTCGCGGCCGAACGACCCGAAGTCGTGGCCGAAGCCGCACAGTCCGATGGTGTCGAAGGTCAGCCGGGTCATGTCGTCGGGGACGTCGACCTCCCGTGTCCCGGCGGCGTCGTCCCACTTGGCGACCAGGGAGCGGGCGACCTTGAGCATGGTCGCGTGGTAGCCGCGCATCGCGCCGAGCGAGAACGACGGCATCAGGATGTCGTGCGCCTTGCGCCAGTTCGGTTCGTGGTTGAACGCGGTGAAGAGGCCGTCGCCGGCGAACCTGCGGATCTCCACCAGCTCCGCCATGACGTTCTTGCGGAACCTCGTCTCGTCCGACAGCTCCGTCACCAGGTCGAGGCCGGTGACGAAGACGGTCTCGTTCCCGAAGGCGCGGACCCGGAACACCGGGCCCATCTCCTTGGCCTCCTGCATGAGGAGGGCGTGGCTGTCGGTGGCCCTCAGAAGGTCCAGGGCGCGGCCGATCAGGGGCAGGCCGGGCCGCTCGGGGATCGCCTGGGCCGCACCAACCGTCGCATGAGTCATGAGCATGCCTTTCGCTTCGCACCGGGTCGCTTCCTCTGCCGTACCTCCGAACGTACAGATGTTTTGGTCAGTCGACCAAGTCCAGTGATTGTGTTGATTGACACGGTCGTGCGAGTCAACCGATGGGGCGGGGTGGAGCGTTGAAAAAGGGCCGCACCGCGCCGAAGCGCGGTGCGGCCCTGTGTCGTGCGCGGGCTACTTCCGGATCACCTTGCGGATCCAGGACAGTTCCTGGGAGATCTCCCCGGCCTGGGCGACCTCCTCGCGGTCGGAGCCGTTGAAGACGCCGAGCAGGGTCTCGCGGCCGCGCGGGGCGATGCTCATCACCGGGCCTCCGGAGTCACCGCCCGCGGGGATCCCGGAGACCTTCTCCATGCAGAAGTCCGAGCCGCCCGGCATGGTGTAGCCCTTGCAGCGGGGGTCGTTCTGCCGTACGACCCGCAGCTTCGACTGCTTGAGCACGGGGGACTGGCAGGAGTTCTCGTCCCCGGTGCAGGTGGCGCCCCACCCGTACTGCCGGACTTCCTGGTTCCGGTGGAACCCGGTGGTCGCCAGGCGTGCCGGACGCACCTTCTTCATGGGGTCCACCTTGATGAGCAGCATGTCGGCGTGGGCGCTGCCCTCGCGCTTGCCGCGCACCGGACGCACCGTGGTGCCCTTGCGCATGTCGAGGTTGCCGACCCGGAAGGAGATGCGCTTGTCGGCGATCGGCTTGGCCTGCTCGTAGAAGCAGTGGGAGGCGCTGAGGATCCACTGGTCGCTGACCGCGGTCCCGGTGCACACCGGCTCGCCGTCGACGAGCATGCGCACCGCCCACGGACCGTAGGTGCTCTTCGATCCGCCGATGACGGCGGAGGCCGGCGTGGTGGTCAGTGCGGAGCCCGTCACCAGCAGTACGGCGGTCAGCAGCAGCGCACGGACGCGATGCTTCATTCGGGATCGCTCCTTTCGTCGGGGTTTGCCCAAGGTCTGTATGTCGGAACAGAATTGCCGACCCGGAAGACGGGCAATACCGCCGGAAGGTTCAGAAGACACGCGATCCCTCGGGAAGGTGAAGAGACGTTCCTCCAGAAGATGACGGGACGTACCTCCGTGACGTGTGGGGAGAGTTGCTTCCGGAGGTGAGGGGGAGTTGCTCAGAAGGGCGGCGGGCCGTGGCCCTAGAAGGCGACGGGGAGTTCCTCGAATCCGCCGGTGAGCCGGTGGTCCCGCCAGCGCAGCGACTCCAGGGGGACCGCGAGCCGCAGGCCGGGCAGCCGGCGGAACAGCCGCTCGAACACCGCGGTCAGCTCGATCCGGGCCAGCGCGGCACCGACGCAGTACCGCACGCCGTGCCCGAACGCCAGGTGCGGGGCGGGCCGCTCCCTGACCGGGTCGAACCGGTCGGCGTCGGGGAACGCCCGGTCGTCGTGGTTGGCCGCGCCGATGGCGAGCAGCACGGCGTCGCCGCTCCGGATCACCGTGTCGCCGACGGCGATGTCGTCGCGCGCGAAGCGGGGCACCAGGCCGTTGCCCCCGCTGCCGGCGACGCCCAGGCGCAGGATCTCCTCCACCGCGGCCGGCACGAGCCCGGGGTCCTCGGCCAGCAGGGCCCGCCGCGCCGGATCGCCGAGCAGCAGCAGGACACCCAGGTCGATGCGTACGGCGGTGGTCTCGTGACCGGCGAACAGGACCACGGCGCCGAGTTGGGCGATGTGGGCGTCGGACAGCGTGCCGTCCCGCTCGGCGATCAGCTCGGACAGGATGTCGTCGCCCGGCTCGGCCCGCTTGCGCCGCACCAGCTCGGCCATGTAATCGACCAGCCGTTGCGCGGAGTCCACGGAGTGCCGGCTGTCGCCCAGGTCGGTCATGCCGGTCGACCACCGCCGGAACCGTTCCCGGTCGGCGAACGGCACGCCCAGCAGTTCGCAGATCACCAGCACCGGGAGCGGGAACGACAGCGCGGGGTGCAGGTCGACCGGTGAGGGACCGTCGGCCAGCCGGTCGAGCAGCTCGTCCACGAAGTGCTCGATCCGGGGCCTCAGCGTGCGCATCCGGCGCGGGGAGAACCGGGGTACCAACAGGGCGCGCAGCCGCGCGTGGTCGGCGTCCTCGGTGGCGCTGTCGTCCGCGGCGAGCAGCGCGGACATGCTGCTCCTGACCGCCTTGTCCGGGTCGGGGTCGCTGCGGCCGAGCCTGCGGTCGGCGAACAGCGCCCGCGCCTCGTCGTAGCGGGTGACCAGCCATGCCTCGTCGCCGGCGGCCGTCCGCACCTTGGCGAGCGGACCCTCCTGTTGCAGGGCGCGCATCCGGGGCGCGAGGCCGAGCAGCGCCGGATTGTCGAACGGCAGCCGCGGGAGGTCCGCCGCCCGGCCGTCCGGGCCTTCGCTGTCGGTGCCGGTCACGCGACGTCACCCCCGACCGGCGCCGGTGCGGGGGACGCCACGGGGCGCGGGGCGCGCGCGGTCAGCTTCAGACGCAGCCGACGCGGGTGGTAGACCGTCGCCAGCGGTACGGGGCGGATGTCCATGTCCGGCTCGCAGGTGACCCGCCAGCGGCCGAGGATCGTGGCGAGCCCCAGCGTGGCCTCGGTGCGCGCGTACAGGTCGCCGATGCACTTGCGGGCACCGGTGCCGAACGGCATGAACGCCTGGCGGGCCTTGGCCGTGACGCCGTCGGGCAGCCAGCGGTCCGGGTCGAACGACGTGGGATCGTCGAAGGCCTCCCGGTCCTGCGACACCGCGGCCGGGCTGAAGACGATCGTCGTGCCCTGGGGCAGCCGACGGCCCGCCAGTTCGGTCTCCTCGGCGGTGAGCCGGGTGAACAGCCAGGCGGGCGGATGCAGCCGGAGCGCCTCGGAGATGATCCGGTCGGCCAGGGACAGGTTCGGCAGGTCCTCCCAGACCGGGGCACGGCCGCCCAGGACGCCGTCGATCTCCTCGTACAGCGCCGCCTCGATCTCCGGGTGGCGGGAGAGCAGGTAGAACACCCAGGTGAGGGTTCCCGCGACGGTCTCGGTGCCGGCCGCCATCACGGTGATGACCTGGTCGTGGATCTCCCGGTCGCCGAGCCGGCCGCCGTCCTCGTCACGGGAGGCGAGCAGCGCGGCGAGCAGATCGTCGTGCTCGGCGCCGTCGGCGCGGTAGTCGTCGATCAGACGCTGCGTGGTCTCGTGCAGGAACCGCAGGTTGCGCCGGTAGCGGAGGTTGGCGGGAAGCGGCAGCCCTCGGAGGAACCCGGGCAGGAACATCTGGCGGAACAGCCCGTTCAGTACGACGTCGAAAGCGCGCTCCACCCCGGCCGCGAGCTCCGGGCTCACCGGCGTCGCGTACAGGGTGCGGGCCACCGTGCGCAGGGCCATGCCGTACATCTCGGGGAAGGCGTCGACGACCATGCCGTCGTGCCAGCGCGACGCCGTGGCCTCGATCTCGGCGTGCATGGCCGCCGCGTAGCGCTTGAGCCGGGGCCGGGTGAACGCCGGCTGCATCAGCCGCCGCTGCCGCCGGTGATCGCTGAACGGACAGGTGACCAGGCCGTTTCCGGCGATGTCGCGGGCGCGGTCGTAGAAGATGCCGCCCTTGTCGAAGACGCGGTCACTGGTCAGTACGTGCCGCAGCAGGTCGGGGTGGGTCGGGACGTACGCCGTGGTGGGACCGATCCTGATCCGCACCAGGTCGCCGTGGGCCGACAGCGACGTCATGAAGTCCACCGGGTTGCGCATGATCTGCTGGGCGTGCCCCACGACGGGGATGGCCCCCGGCGCCGTACCCGCGACGAACGTGGTCTGCTCGGACATCCGATCCTCGACTCTCTGTCTGTGCGGAGCTGTGCGAACTGGTGACGACCGATGCCGCTCCCGCGGCGGGGTCCTAGCGGGCGGTGCTGCCGAGTTCCTCCAGGTAGCCCTGGGAACGCGCGGTGAGCGCGAACTCGGCGTCGTAGCGGCCCGAGGAGCGGTGCCAGTCGTAGGAGCCGCGGATGACCGTGCGCACCGCGTCCGTGCGGTAGCGCTCCAGCGCACGTGCCTCCCCCTCGTCGAGCCGGTAGATCTCGCCGACCTTCGGCAGACACGACTCCAGGAGCAGGAACTGTTCGAGCCGTGACCGCACTTCGTCCTGGATGTGGGAGGTGCTGCGGCTCTGCGACCAGCCGTGTTCGCGGCGCAGGATCATGATCATGTTGTTCTGCTCGCCGCGGGCCGCCTCCTTCTCGAAGGAGGCGATGTCGTTGAGCATCAGGTTGGCGTCGACGGCGATCTGGCGCAGGGAGGCCACCACGGGGCTGTCGAAGACCCGGTGCGGCACCTCGAAGCGGCCGACGCGCTCGGCGAGGTCCACGGTCGGCTGCACGCCGATGGTGTGCCGCCGCATGGCGAGATAGTGCGCGGCGCAGTCGTACGGCGCGTTGCGGAACCGGCTCTCCGCCTCGTCGACGTACCCGTCGAAGTAGTTCCGCCAGTGCCGGGCGCTGCGCGCGCACCAGGCCGGCGTCATGCCCTCGCGGGTGCGCTCCCAGATGTCGGCGAACCCATGGGCGATCGGCGGCGCCGACGCCGGGAGGGGACCGTCGAGCGCGGCCGCCACCGCGTCGGTGAGGCGCCTGGCGTCGTCCGGGTTCTCGCCGCGCGGCCCGTCGAAGAGATCGTCGAAGAGGAAGAACCACGACATCAGGTCGACGCCCAGGTCCAGGTCGTCGCCGGTGGCGTGCGGATAGAAACGGGAGGCCAGGTCGGCATAGCCGCCGCGCAGATGGCGTTCGGCGGCGGCCTCGGACTTGATCAGACCGAGCGAGCGCGGCCAGTCGAGCTGGTCGGCATCGGCCCGTGCGTGATCGGAGCTCTGCCGACCCGGCAACGGTATGTAGAAGTCGACGTCCTGTGGCATGGGGGAACCTCGTATCGCGTCGCGGGCACGGGGGTGCCCTGTGGGGGAGGGAGCGGGGGAGTCGGGTCGTGGTCACATGTCGCGCTCGACGACGAAGCGGCCGAGCGCGAGGAGTTCCTCGCGCGCGGCGCCGTCGAGGTCGGCGCCGCGCAGGGCCTCCTCGGCGAGCGCCGTCCGCCGGGCCGCCTCGGCCAGGGCCCAGTCGCGGCCGCCCGCGCCCGCGACCAGGTCGGCCGCGCGGCGCAGTTCCGCCTCGCCGGGCTCGCCGGGGGCGGAGAACCAGGCGGCCAGCTCGGCACCGTGTGCGCCGCCCCGGTCGAGCGCGTGGCTGACCGGCAGGGACTTCTTGCGGGCGCGCAGATCGGAGTGGACCGGTTTGCCGGTGACGGCCGGATCGCCCCAGATGCCGAGCACGTCGTCGACGAGCTGGAACGCCAGGCCCAGCTGGTCGCCGTAGCGCGCCAGCGCGTCCACGGCGGACTGCGGCGCCCCGGCGAGCACGGCGCCGATCGCGGCGCTCGCCGACAGCAGCGCCCCGGTCTTGCCCGCGACCATGTCGACGCAGTCCTCGACGCTCACGTGCGACCGCTGCTCGAAGGACACGTCCTGCACCTGACCGCGGATCAGCTGCCGGGTGGTCCGTGCCAGCAGCCGGGCGGCGGGCGCCGCGGTGGGCAGCCCGGAGTCCAGCAGCACCTCCTGGGCGAGCGCCAGCATGGCGTCCCCGGTCAGGATCGCGCTGGAGGCGCCCCACAGCTTCCACACCGTGCGCCGGTGGCGGCGCTCCTCGTCGCCGTCCATCAGGTCGTCGTGGATCAGGGAGAAGTTGTGCACCAGCTCGACGGCCACCGCACCGGGCAGCGCGGTCTCCGGTGCCGCGCCCACGGCCTCGGCCGACAGGAGCGCAAGGGCCGGGCGCACCGCCTTCCCGGCGTCGGCTCTGGTGGGCGCTCCGCCGGCGGTGATCCAGCCGAAGTGGTAGGCGGCCTGATGACGCGTCCTGTGGTCGAGCCGGTCCACCACCGCACGCAGCGCCGGAGTGATCGCGACACGGCTGTGGCCGAGGCAGGCGGGTGCGGCGGTCACGCGATCGCCTCCGCGCGCCACGGCTCGACCGGATCGTCGAAGATGCTGACGACCTGGCGCAGAATGCGCCGCTCGGCCGGGTCGAAGGCCGCCTTGGCGTGGATGGTGCCCAGCTCGTCCCACATGACGATGTCGCCGGGCCGCCAGGTGTGCGCGTAGGTGTGCGCGGGCGCGCCCGCGTGCCTCAGCAGTCCGTCGAGCAGTGTCCGGCTGTCGTCCGGGGCGAGCTCCAGCACCCGCTTCGTGTTCAGCGTGCTGACGTAGACCGCCCGGCGGCCGGTGCGCGGGTTGCGGGCGATCAGGGGATGCACGGTGGAGGTGCCGTCCTCGGGCTGGATCGTCGCCGCGGGCGCCGCGCCGTCGGCCTGTGCGAGGGAGACCTCGCCCTGGTACTCCTCCTCGATCGTCTCCTCGTATCCCGTACGCAGCGCGTGCCGGGCCCGGTAGGAGTGCAGACGCCGGCGCAGCTCCGGCGGCAGCGACTCGTACAGCGCGTACATGTCGGTGAACAGCGTCTGTCCGCCGCCGGAGAGCGGCACTTCGAGGGCTTCGAGGAAACCGACCTGGGACACCCGGGGCCGGAAGGAGTAGTCGGTGTGCCAGCCCATCCAGTCGGCGTCGCCGACGCCGATCTTCCGGCCGTTCTCCACCAGGTTGGAGACCATCAGTATTTCGTTGTGATCGGGGTGGGCGCCGCTGGTGAGTCCGGTCTTCGGAATGTGCCCGAAGTGGCGGCCGAAGGCCAGGAACTCCTCGTACGAAGGGGGTTCCTGGCCGCGGAACACCAGGACGAGGTGCTCGTCGAGCGCCGCCCAGATCTTCTTGAACCGGTCCTCGTCGAGGTCTCCGGTGAAAGGGGCGGAGTGCACGACGGCACCGAGGGCGGCGCCGGGTATCGGCACGATGTCCATGGGGTGACGCCTTTCGCAGCTGGTCGTGGTGGTCAGCGCAGTTCGAGTCGGGCGAGATCGCCGGCCTCGCGCCAGCGCCTGAGGATGTTCACGAACTCCACCGACCCGCCGCCGTAACTGGAGTTGAGCGCGGGGAGGTCACCGGGCTTTCCTTCGTTGTTGTAGAGGCCGGGTGTGCAGCTCTCCAGGAAGTCGGTGCTGTCGGTGGCGAGCCGGAGTATCTCCTCGACCCATTCCTTCTCGCCCGCCTCCGAGGCCTCCACGACCCGGTGGCCGCTCTCCTCGACGGACTTCACGATGTAACTGAGGTGTTTGCTCTGCTCGTTGAGCATGTACGCGATGTTGACGTGCCTGCCCGACTGGGCCTTGGAGAGGATGAAGCAGTTGGGGAAACCGTGCACCTGAAGTCCGTGGAACGTCCGCGCGCCCGACTCCCATTTCTCCGACAGCTTCAGGCCGTCGCGGCCGACGATGTCGTACCCGGCGCGGGAGGTGTACGGGACGGCGAACTCGTGCTCGTATCCGGTGGCGAAGACCAGGCAGTCGACGGGGTATTCCGTGCCGCCCGCGACCACCCCGGTCCGGGTCAGCCTCTCCACGCCCTTCCCCTGGGTGTCCACGAGGGTGACATGGGGCTGGTTGTAGGTCTGCAGATAACCGTCGTGGAAACAGGGCCGCTTGCAGTACAGCCGGAAGTACGGCTTGAGCGCGGCGGCCGTTTCCGGGTCCGCGATGATGCCGTCGATCCGGTCACGCAATTCCTCCATCTTGAGGAAGTCCGCCCGTTCGGCCGCGGCCGCCATGTCCCGCGGGTCACCCGGGCCGTCGGCCTTCGGCAGGATCGCGGCCGCGAGCTCGGCCGTGGTCTGCGTCCAGCGGTCCCGCACCAGGTCCTCGTCCTGCGGCAGCCCGGAGGTCAGCGCGTGGAAGTTCTCCATGCGGCGCTGCTGCCAGCCCGGCGCGAGGTCTGCGGCCCAGTCGGGCGGGGTGGGCCGGTTGCCGCGCACGTCCACCGCCGCCGGGGTGCGCTGGAAGACGTAGAGCCGTTCGGACCACTCGGCGAGGTGCGGGGCGATCTGGACGGTCGTCGAGCCGGTGCCGATGACTCCGACCCGCTTGTCCCGCAGCTTGTGCAGGCCCCCCTCGCTGTCCCCGCCGGTGTAGGCGAAGTCCCAGCGGCTCGCGTGGAAGGAGTGTCCGGCGAAGGACTCCAGGCCCGGCAGGGAAGGGAGTTTGGGGCGGTGCATCAGGCCGATCGACATGCAGACGTAGCGGGCGCGGAAGAGGTCGCCGCGGTCGGTGCGCACCAGCCACTTCCCGGCGGCCTCGTCCCAGTGCAGTGCGGTGACGGACGTCTGGAACAGGGCGTCGCGGTAGAGGCCGTAGTGGCGGGCGACGGCCTGGAGATGCGCGAGGATCTCGGGGCCGGTCGCGTACTTCTCGGTCGGCACCGTGCCGAGCTCCTCCAGGAGCGGCATGTAGATGTAGCTCTCGACGTCGCACCGGACGCCGGGGAAGCGGTTCCAGTACCAGGTCCCGCCGACGTCGCCCGCGGCGTCGATCAGACGGATCCGCTCCAGGTCGCAGGACTCGCGCAGCCGGGCACCGATCAGGAGGCCGCCGATGCCGGCGCCGACGACCGCGACGTCCACCTCGTCGGTGAGCGGCTCCCGCTCCAGCGGCCCGGCGTTGGGGTCCCGCGCGTAGTGGCCGAACGCGCCGCGTGCGAACTGGTAGGTGCGGCCGCCGCCGCGCTTGTCGCGTTCCTCGCGGTACTTCGCCCTCACCGCCTCGATGTCGATGGTGGCTGTCCGTTCGTCGTCACGGTCGTCGCTTCCGGTGCGGGCCACGGCTCCTCCTCAAGGGACGGGGACGGAAGGGGAAGATGGCGCCATACGTCGTCGAACTGGTCGCGCAGCCGTGACCGCGCGTCGGAGTGGGTGAACAGGTAGAAGCGGTCGGTCCCCAGGGCCTCCCAGACGGTCTCGGCGGCCTCCTCGGCCCGCACCGTGGTGTCCCCGCCCGCTCCGCGCGGGGCCGTGACCCCCTCGACCATGGGCGTGTCGACCCGGCCGGGGCACAGCACCGACACCCGGACCCGCGTGCCCTGGAGGTCCGCGCGCAGACTGCGCGCGACGGCCAGGTCCGCGTGCTTGGAGGCGGCGTACGCGGCGCTGCCGGACCCGACGGCGAAGGCCGACATCGAGGCGGTGTGGATCAGATGGGCGGGACGGCCGCCGGCGAGCAGCCGGGGGACGAAGGCGCGGGCCACCAGGACGTGCGCCCAGTGGTTCACCTCGAAGACGCGCCGCATCCGTTCCAGCGGCACCGTCCACAGCGGCTGCCCGAGCGGCCCGAGGACACCGGCGTTGTTGCACACGACGTCGACGTGGCCGAGGCGGTCGAACGCGGTGGCCGTGAGCCGGTCGACCGCGTCCGGATCGGTCAGGTCCCCCGGCACCGCCGTGATCTCCGCGCCGTGGGCGGTGAGTTCGGCGGCCCGGCGGCGCAGCGCGTCGGCCGCGACGTCCGCCATGACCACGCGGGCTCCGCCCCGCGCGAGGCGGGCGCTCAGGGCGAGGCCGATCCCGCTGGCCGCGCCGGTCACGACGGCTGTCCTGGGTGATGAGTGCACCTGGCTTTCTCCGCTTCTGCCGCGGGCGCGTCGATGTGACGGCGCGCCGTCGGCCGACGGGGTCTGTGGTCAGGTCGCGCTGTTCAACGGGGTCAGGTCGCGCTGTTCGACGGGGTGTGGGAGGGCAGGAGTAGGCGGTCGCACGTCGGTGGTCGTGCGTCGACGGCCACGCGTCGACGCGTCACGCGGGGTCGGGAAGTCTCAGGCTGATCGCGAAGACGACCGCCGAGAAGCACGCCAGCAGGGCGAGGACGAGTACGGCCGCGGAGGCCTCCGACAGCGAACCGGCCAGGGAGAGGAAGAGCGTTCCGCCCACGGTCGCGCCCAGCGCCGTCGCCATCTGCTGGCTGGTGACCAGCACACCGCTGCCCATGCCGGCCTGCGCCGACGGGACGTCGGCGAGGATCATCCGGAACAGCGTCGGGCCGATCAGCGCCTGGCCGATGCCGATGAACGCGAGCACCGCGAGCACCAGGAGCAGTGGAGGACGCGGCCAGCTCGCCCCGATCACCCACGCCATCAGGAGCAGGCCGGTGCCTTGGACGACCGCGCCCAGGGAGACGATCCGCCGGCCGAGGACCGCCGCGATCCTGGGGGTGAACAGCGCGGCCACGAAGAAGGCCGAGGCGAACGGCGACAGCACACTGCCGGAGGCGAGTCCGCCGAGGCCGAACTTGCCCTGGGCGATCAGCGCGTAGACGAACATGAAGCTGCCGAAGCCGATGGAGAACGGCACCAGCGCCGCGAGCCCGCGCCGCATGCCCCCGTGGGACAGCACGGTCGGCGAAAGCAGCGGAGAGCCGCCCCGGCGCTCCAGCGCGCGCTCGACCCGGGCCAGCGCCACCGCCGCCACCGCGGCGACCACGAGCAGCGACCACAGCCACCACGGCCAGCCCAGTTCGCGCCCCTCGACGACCACGACCAGGAGACAGACCATGGAGACGCCGAACAGCACGGTGCCCAGCGGGTCGAAGCCCGGCTTCCGGTCCGCCTTGGTCGCGGGGACCTTGCGTACGGCAAGGAGTGCGGCCAGGACGATCGGCACGTTGATCACGAACACCGACCGCCAGCCGAGCCCGGCGATGTCCAGCGAGACCAGCAGGCCGCCCAGGATCTGCCCGGCGACCGCGGAGAGCCCCGCGGTCGCGCCGTACAGGCTGATGGCCCGTGCCCGTGCCTGCCCCTCGGTGGCCGCCTGGATCGTCGCCAGGACCTGCGGGACGAGCAGGGCGGCGGCCGCGCCCTGGGCCAGACGGGCCGCGACCAGGAACTCGATGGTCGGGGCGAGTCCGCACAGCGCGGAGGTGAGGGTGAACGCCGCGAGTCCGCAGGCGTACAGACGGCGTCTGCCGAAGGCGTCGCCGAGCCGCCCGCCCAGGACCAGGCCGAGGGCGAAGGTGAGGCTGTAGCCGGAGACAACCAGTTGCAGGGCGGCGGGACCGCCGTGGAGGTCGTCGCCGATCGTGGTGAGGGCCACGTTGACGATGAAGGCGTCCATGTTGGACAGGGCGTATCCGGTGAGCACCACCAGGAGGGCGGTGCCGGTGAGGCCCGGGGCGGCCGGGGCCGTCGGGTCCGGGGGGGACTGAGTGACGCTCGGCCCCGGTGCGGGGGGCGTCCCCTGATTCTTCGTCATTCGCTCGCTATTCGGCCGAGGTGGGGGAGTGCCGGTGCTGTACGAGGGGGCGGGCCGGTGCTACTCGACGGCGGTGGGGGTGCCGGTGATCTTCGACATGATCCCCTTGGAGGGGTCCTTCGCGGACTCCGTCCACGGCGTCAGGGCGTTGTGGCCGCGGGGTGACGAGGCCGGCTGCACGCGGGTGTCCATCCACATCCGCATGACGGGCGGCGACGACAGGTTCGGCCTGTCCCTTATACACATC